>NZ_JBIARL010000002.1:206382-627822 GCF_042889835.1 Streptomyces sp. NPDC002463 | reverse complement strand
GGTCGTATCCGGTATTAGACCCCGTTTCCAGGGCTTGTCCCAGAGTGAAGGGCAGATTGCCCACGTGTTACTCACCCGTTCGCCACTAATCCACCCCGAAGGGCTTCATCGTTCGACTTGCATGTGTTAAGCACGCCGCCAGCGTTCGTCCTGAGCCAGGATCAAACTCTCCGTGAATGTTTACCGGTGATCCGGTGACACTCGCGTTGAGCGGGACGGTCATGCCGGAATATGGCCGACCGTCCACAGCGTCCTCGCTGTGTTGTCGCCACCCCCGGGGGGGTGGACTTTTTCAAAGGAACCTCGACCATCTTGGAGATGGACGGGGTATCAACTAATCTGGCGTTGATTTTTGGCACGCTGTTGAGTTCTCAAGGTGCGGACGCTTCCTTCGTTCCTGTTTCCAGGCCCTCCGGGCGCTTCCTTCGTTTCCGACTCTATCAGATCTTTCCGATCCGATTTCCTCGGTGCTTTCCGGTCCCTTTCGCTTTCGCTCCGGGCCCTTCCGGCGTGGTCACTACTTTAGCTGATTTCCCGGGCGGCTCATAATCGAGTCATTCGAAACGAATTTCGGAATGCCGAAATGAACCCCGATCGGGGTTGTCATCCTGAGTAGTGGGTGGCCGCTCCGGGGTGCTCGAACAAGCAGGCCCGGTTCCAGCGGCTCGGGCCACGTTAGTCGCTTGCCCTCGGCGAGTCAAGCCTCCGCTTGCGGGGTGCGTGGGGGCGGTACGGGCTGACCGTCGGGTCCTCCGTGATCCAGAAGCGCCAGGGGTGCGGGGCGCCGTCGCCGCCGACGCCCGTGCGGGGGCCGCTGCGGATGCGTTCCGGGGCCGGCGGCGTGCCGGTGAGGAGGGCGAGCGGGCGGTCCTGACCTGCACAGGTGTCCGTGCCGTTCAGAGAGAGGGCGATGTCGAGGGCGGTGGCCAGGCGGGCCGGGCCCTTCGCGAGCTCGTGGTCGGAGCGGGCGGAGCGGCGGCGCGGGCGGGCCTGGCCGGCGCCGTTCAGGAATTCACCCGCGCGCAGCAGGACCCCGCTCGCGTGTCCCTCGGGGCCGCACACCAGGTTCAGGCAGTGCCACATGCCGTAGGTGAAGTAGACGTACGCGTGGCCCGGGGGTCCGAACATGACGGCGTTGCGTGCGGTGCGGCCGCGGAAGGCGTGCGAGCCGGGGTCGATCTCGCCGGCGTACGCCTCCACCTCCGTGAGGCGCAGCTCCATCCGGCCTTCGTCCGTGTTGCGTACGAGGGTGCGCCCCAGGAGATCGGGGGCCACCTCCAGAACGGGGCGGTCGAAGAAGGCCCGCGGGAGCGGCGTACGGTCGGGGCTCTCGCTCATGGCGTCCGAGCGTAGTGGGGAACCGGCTACGGTCGTCGCGCGTATGTAGGGGTCAGGACCCGAGAAGGAGTGGAAGTCATGGGATTCAAGAAGCTGCTCGCGAGCCTGGGTGCCGGCGGGGCCACCGTGGAGACCGTGCTCACCGAGGAGAACGTCGTCCCGGGTGGGGTCGTCCAGGGCGAGGTGCGCATCCAGGGCGGTTCGGTCGCGCAGCAGATCGAGGGGCTCTCCGTGGGGCTCCAGGCGCGGGTCGAGGTCGAGGGCGGCGACCAGGAGTACAAGCAGGACATCGAGTTCGTGAAGGTGCGCCTGGGCGGTGCCTTCGAGGTGCAGGCCGGGGCGGTGCACGTGGTGCCGTTCGGTCTGGAGATCCCGTGGGAGACGCCGGTGACGACGATCGCCGGGCAGCAGCTGCGCGGGATGAACATCGGGGTGACGACCGAGCTGGAGATCGCGCGGGCCGTGGACTCCGGCGACCTGGACCCGATCAACGTGCACCCGCTGCCGGCACAGCAGGCGATCCTGGACGCCTTCATCCAGCTGGGCTTCCGCTTCAAGAACGCGGACATGGAGCGCGGGCACATCCGGGGGACGCGCCAGCGGCTGCCCTTCTACCAGGAGATCGAGTTCTTCGCGCCGCAGCAGTACCGCGGTCTGAACCAGGTCGAGGTCAGCTTCGTCGCGGACGAGCGTGAGATGGACGTCGTCCTGGAGATGGACAAGAAGCCGGGTCTCTTCACCGAGGGCAGCGACTCGTTCCGTGCCTTCAAGGTGGGGCTGCACGACTTCCACACCACCGACTGGGCGGCTTACCTGAACCAGTGGCTCGCCGAGGTCGGCGGCCGTCGCAACTGGCTCTAGGCTCGGTTCCGTCAGCGTTGACGGACGATTCGGAGGTACTCGACGTGTCCGAGGGCAAGAGGGCGCCGCTCCCCCACGACTTCCATCCGCCGGTGGCGGCGTTCAGCGTGGTGAGCGACGACGTCGCGCCGGGCGGGGTCCTGAAGGACGCTCAGGTGTACGCGGCGGGGAACACCTCGCCGCAGCTGAGCTGGGAGGGGTTCCCGGCGGAGACGAAGAGCTTCGCGGTGACCTGCTTCGACCCGGACGCCCCGACGGGCAGCGGGTTCTGGCACTGGGTGCTGTTCGACATCCCGGTGTCGGTGACGGAGCTGCCGGCGGGTGCCGGGTCCGGGTCGTTCGCGGGGCTGCCGGCCGGCGCCGTGCACGCGCGGAACGACTACGGCTCGAAGGACTTCGGTGGCGCCGCGCCGCCGAAGGGGGACGGGCCGCACCGGTACGTCTTCACGGTGTACGCGGTGGATCAGGAGAAGCTCGGTCCGGACGCCGGCGCCACGCCGGCCGCGGTCGGGTTCAACCTGCGCTTCCACACGCTGGGGCGTGCCCAGCTCGTGGGCGAGTACGAGGATCCCGCGTAACGCTGATCGTTCGTTAGTTGTTTGCCCGCTTCTGGTCTTGGAGAGATCAGAAGCGGGCATCTTTTGTTGCGCAGGAAATTGCGTTGTCCGACCCGGCCGGCCCGGCCATCGTTGATCCAAGCCCGGAGCCCCGCGTGGGGGCTGGGGCCGGCACACGGGAGGTGGGCAACATGCGGGACACGCTGGTACTGAACGCGAGCTTCGAGCCGCTTTCGACGGTCACACTCAACCGTGCGGTGGTGCTTGTCCTTCAGGACAAGGCCGTCGTCGAGCAGGCCCATCCCGAGCTGAGGGTGCGAGGTGCCGCCGTCGACCTGCCGGTGCCGCGGGTGATCAGGCTCTGCCGGTACGTACGGGTGCCGTTCCGAAGACAGGCTCCGTGGTCGAGGAGGGGGGTGCTGGTCCGGGACCAGCACCGGTGCGCGTACTGCGGGCGGCGGGCGACGACGGTCGACCACGTCGTGCCGCGGGCGCAGGGCGGTGGGGACAGCTGGCTGAATACGGTCGCTTCCTGTGCCGAGGACAACCACCGCAAGGCGGACCGGACGCCGGAGCAGGCGGGGATGCCGCTGCTGCACCAGCCGTTCGAGCCGACGCCGGCGGACGCGATGCTGCTCGCGATGCGGGCGAGCGAGCGGTCGGCGCTCCCGGCGTGGCTGGCCGACTCGGCCGCGTGAGCGCGTGATCCGCTGACGTACGACGGAAGGGCCCGTCTCCCCCGGTGGGGAGGCGGGCCCTTCCGTGTGCGGGCTAGCCGAGGGTCAGTTGCAGGATGGCCACGATGCCGACCGCGATGATCACTCCGCGCAGGACGGTGGGGGGCAGCTTGCGGCCGACCTTGGCGCCGAGCTGGCCGCCGAGGGTGGAGCCGACGGCGATGAGCAGGACGGCCGTCCAGTCGAAGTCGGCGACGAAGAGGAAGAAGACGGCGGCGACTCCGTTGACGAGGGCTCCGAGGATGTTCTTGACGGCGTTGATGCGCTGGAGGTCGTCGTGGAGCAGCAGGCCCATGAGGGAGAGGTAGAGGACTCCCTGGGCGGCGCCGAAGTATCCGCCGTACATGCTGGCGAGGAGGAGGCCGACGAGGAGGGCGGGGCCGCCGTCGGGGTGGGCCTCGGTTCCGGTCTGCTCCCGGCGCCGCTTCACGGCTGCGGCGATACGGGGCTGGAAGAGGACCAGGACGAGGGCGAGGCCGATGAGGACGGGGACGATCGCGTCGAAGGCCGAGGACGGCAGGGCCAGGAGCAGGATCGCTCCGATGAGGCCGCCGACGAGGGCGACGGCGCCGAGCCGGAGGACCCGGGCCTTCTGGCCCTTGAGTTCGCGGCGGTAGCCGATGGCTCCGCTGATGGAACCGGGCACGAGGCCGAGGGCGTTGGAGACGTTCGCGGTGATCGGGGGGAGTCCGGTCGCGAGGAGCACCGGGAAGGTGATCAGCGTTCCCGACCCGACGATGGTGTTGATGGTGCCGGCGCCGATGCCGGCGGCGAAGACTGCCAGGGCTTCCCAGATGGACAACGCCATCTCCTTACATGGTCAGTGGCTCGCCTCCCCGCCCTGACGGCGTCAGGGTCGAGGGGCTCGCACTGATCATGCATGAATTACGTGTACGCGTCAGTCAACCGACGGTTCGTCTCGCCGTTCGGTCGCCGCGCCCTTGACGTTGAAGCCGGGGGTGCCGCCGCCCACGTTGCCGAAGGCGCCGGAGAGGCCCTTGAGGGCGTCGCCGATCTCGCTGGGCACGATCCAGAGCTTGTTGGCGTCGCCCTCGGCGATCTTCGGGAGCATCTGGAGGTACTGGTACGAGAGGAGTTTCTGGTCCGGGTCGCCCGCGTGGATGGCCTCGAAGACCGTCCGGACGGCCTGCGCCTCGCCCTCGGCCTTGAGCGCGGCGGCCTTGGCCTCACCCTCGGCCCGCAGGATCGCCGACTGCTTCTCGCCCTCGGCGGTGAGGATCGCGGACTGCCGGGTGCCCTCGGCGGTGAGGATCGCGGCGCGCTTGTCGCGCTCGGCGCGCATCTGCTTCTCCATCGAGTCCTGGATGGAGGTCGGCGGCTCGATGGCCTTGAGCTCGACGCGGTTGACGCGGATGCCCCACTTGCCGGTGGCCTCGTCGAGGACGCCGCGCAGGGCCGCGTTGATCTCCTCGCGGGAGGTGAGGGTCCGCTCCAGGTCCATGCCGCCGATGATGTTGCGCAGGGTGGTGACGGTGAGCTGCTCGATCGCCTGGATGTAGCTGGCGACCTCGTAGGTCGCGGCGCGGGCGTCGGTGACCTGGTAGTAGATGACCGTGTCGATGTTGACGACCAGGTTGTCCTGGGTGATCACCGGCTGCGGCGGGAACGGGACGACCTGTTCGCGGAGGTCGATCCGGTTGCGGATCGAGTCGATGAACGGGACGACGATGTTCAGTCCGGCGTTGAGTGTGCGGGTGTAGCGGCCGAAGCGCTCCACGATCGCCGCACTCGCCTGCGGGATGACCTGGATCGTCTTGATCAGGGCGATGAAGACGAGCACCACCAGAATGATCAGGACGATGATGACTGCTGACATCGTGTTCCCCGTGCCCTTCGCTGCCGGTTGTCTGCCGGGTATCTTCCGATGATCGAGTTTCCCAGATGGCGGAGCGTCATGGGCGAGGTTCGGTCACATGACCACCGCGGTCGCCCCGTCGATCTCCACCACGTCGACCTGTTCGCCCGGTTCGAAGGTCTGGCCGGTGTCGAGGGTGCGGGCCGACCACACCTCTCCGGCGAGCTTGATGCGCCCTCCGTTGCCGTCGACCCGTTCCAGGACGACGGCCTGACGGCCCTTCAGGGCGTCGACGCCGGTGGCCAGTTCGGGTTTGCCGTCGCGGTGGCGGGCGGCGATCGGGCGTACCACCGCGATGAGCGCGACGGAGACGACGACGAAGACGAGCACCTGGGTGACGATGCCGAAGCCGAGGGCGGCGGTCACCGCCCCGGCGATCGCTCCGACGGAGAACATGCCGAACTCCGGCATCGCGGTCAGGACCAGCGGAATGCCGAGCCCCACCGCGCCGATCAGCCACCAGACCCACGCGTCGATGTCCACGTGGTCATGGTAGGGCGGTGGGGTCCTTCCGGGACAGGGCGCGGGCGGCTGTGCGGGACGCCGGTGCCCCGTCCGGTCACTTCAGGGGCAGGCCGTGCGCGGTCCAGCGGTCGCCGACGCGCTCGACGACGAGCGGCAGTCCGAAGCAGTGCGACAGGTTGCGGGAGGTGAGCTCGGTCTCCACGGGGCCGGCGGCGAGGACCTTGCCCTGGCGGATCATCAGGACGTGGGTGAAGCCGGGGGCGATCTCCTCGACATGGTGGGTGACCATGATCATGGAGGGGGCGTACGGGTCGCGGGCGAGGCGGCCGAGGCGGCGGACCAGGTCCTCGCGGCCGCCGAGGTCGAGGCCGGCGGCGGGCTCGTCGAGGAGGAGGAGCTCCGGGTCGGTCATCATCGCGCGGGCGATCAGGGTGCGCTTGCGCTCGCCCTCGGAGAGGGTGCCGAACCTGCGGTCCAGGTAGTCGTTCATCCCGAGCCGGTCGAGGAAGGCCTTGGCGCGCTCCTCGTCGACCGGGTCGTAGTCCTCGTGCCAGGTGGCGGTCATGCCGTACGCGGCGGTGAGGACGGTCTGCAGGACGGTCTGGCGCTTGGGGAGCTTCTCCGCCATCGCGATGCCGGCCATGCCGATGCGGGGGCGGAGCTCGAAGACGTCGGTGCCGACGCCGCCGAGCTGCTCGCCCAGGATGCGGGCGGTGCCCTTGGTGGGGAAGAGGTAGCTGGAGGCGATGTTCAGAAGGGTGGTCTTGCCGGCGCCGTTGGGTCCGAGGATGACCCAGCGCTCGCCCTCCTTGACCGACCAGGAGACTTCGTCCACCAGAGCCCGTCCGTCGCGGACCACGGATACGTCCACCAGCTCCAGTACATCGCTCATGAGCGCGTTGTCTCCCCTTGCGGTCGAGTCTTGTCGTCGCCTTGCGCCGATGGGCGCGGCGTCCAGGGGAAAACCTACGTTATCGATGGAGCGGACCGGTCCGTAGGGCTTCCTTTGAGTCCTTAGTCTGGGGGGATGCTTTCGGAACCACGCTCAGGACGTCTGGCCGCCTGGGGCAATGCCCTGCTGGCCGGGGCGGTGTCGCCGGACGAGGCGGCGACGGCGATTGTCGGGGAGGACGCGGTGCACCGCGTCGAGGGGCTGCCGGGTGAGGCGGGGCCGGTGGGGCTGACGCTCGCGCTCGGCCGGCTGCGGCGGCTCGGGGTGACCGGGTGGCGGGTCGCGCTGCCGGCGCCGGGGCATCCGCTGGGGCTCAGCGGGCCGCCGGACTTCAACGCGCGCGCGTTGGAGGCCGAGGAGGCGGTGGTGGGCTTCGGCGCGCCGTACGGTCTCGTGCCGGAGGTGTCCGAGGCGGGTCCCGCGGGTGACGTGCACGTCTCGGTGGTCTGGCGGTGCCTGGCCGTACGGGAGGCCCCGCCCGCCGACGTGCCCTCGCTCGGCGAGGCGGAGCGGGAGCTGGCGGAGGCGCTGCGGGACGCGACGGCGGTGCTGAGCCGGCTCGACGTGGCGGCCTCGGGGCCGGCGGCGGACGCGGCACGCGAGGCGTACCGGGCGCGGGCGGAGGCGGGCCGCGAGGTGCTCGCCCCCGGCTATCCGCCGCGAGCGGTACGGGTCCTGGAGCTGGCGCAGCGGATCGGGCTGCTGGTGGACATGGCGTACGGCCACGGGCACGGGGGTGCGGTGAGCGCGTCGGAGATGGCGGCGCGGGGCGATGCTCTGCGCCCGGTGGAGCGGGTGGCTCGGCGGGCGCAGGTCGCCGCGTACAACGCGTATGTGGAGGAGCGGGAGCGGGACCGGGGGTTCTGAGGCGTGCGCCTCGGGGCCGGCGGGCCCCGGGTGTGGCCCCAGGCGGGCTTCCGTGCGACGTCGGGTCCTGGTGCGGGGCTCTGGGGGTGCGGGTGCGGGGGACGGGCGGCGCCCTGGGGGGTGTGCCCACCCTCCCCCAAGCTCTCGGCTTCGCTCGTGCAGGGGGACCCCCTCGCCCTGGGGAACGATTGCCCGCCACCGGTCCGGAACGGGAAACCCCCGGCCCCGGGGGGATCGGCCGGGGTCGGGGGTTCGTGTGGGGGCGGTCAGCCGTTGTAGGCGCCGTTGCCGAAGGCCGGGTTGAGCAGGCCGATCACGTTGACCGTGTTGCCGGAGACGTTCACGGGGACGTGGACCGGGACCTGCACCAGGTTGCCGGACGCGACGCCCGGGGAGTTGAGGGCCTTGCCCGTGGCCTCGGCACCGCCGTGGGCGGAGGCGACACCCGCGCCCGCGGCGACGATGCCACCGGCGACCATGGTGAGGGCAGCGGCCTTCTTGAGGTTCTTCACTTGGTACTTCCTCCTGGTCATCGCTGCGGCCGGTCCGCCGCAGCACGCCATGGAGAACGCCGTATCCCCCGCCGGGTTGCGCCGAACGGGGGATATACACACGACGGTATGACCTATTGAACGGTCGTGCGCCCGGCGTGCCAGGGGGCGCGTCAGCGGGTGAGGCCGTGCCGTACGGCCCAGAGCGCCGCCTGGGTGCGGTCCGCGAGGTCGAGCTTCATCAGGATGTTCGAGACGTGCGTCTTGACCGTCTTCTCGGAGAGGACGAGCGCGCGGGCGATCTCCCGGTTCGACCGGCCGTCGGCGATCAGGCCGAGGACCTCGCGCTCGCGCTCGGTGAGCGTGCCGCCCCGTCCCGTACCCCCGCCGTGGTCGTCCTCGGCGAGGAGCGCGCCCGCGACCTCGGGCTGGAGCAGGACGTGGCCCGCGTGGACGGAGCGGATCGCGCCGGCCAGGGCGTCGGGGTCGACGTCCTTGTAGACGTATCCGCGGGCTCCGGCGCGGAGCGCGGGGACGACGGTCCGCTGCTCGGTGAAGCTGGTGACGATCAGGACCCTGGCGGGGTTGTCGAGCTCCCGGAGCCGCTTGAGCGCGTCGATGCCGTCCATGCCCGGCATCTTCACGTCCATGAGGACCACGTCCGGGTGGAGCTCCTCGGCCCTGGCGACGCCCTCGGCGCCGTCGGCGGCCTCCCCCACGACCTGTATGTCGTCCTGCACCTCCAGGAAGGTGCGCAGGCCTCGGCGGACGACCTGGTGGTCGTCGACCAGGAGCACGCGGATGGGCTTGTCAGCCACCGGGGACCTCCATCTCGATCGTGGTGCCCCGGTCCGGGGCCGAGGTCACCGTGAGTCTGCCGCCGACGCCGCTCGCCCGGTCCCGCATGGAGACCAGGCCGAGGTGGCGGCCGGCGCGGCGGACCGCCCGCGGGTCGAATCCCTTGCCGTCGTCGGTGACGGTGAGCCGCGCGCCCTGGCCGCTGCGGGTGAGGGAGACGGCGACGAGCTCGGCGTCCGCGTGCCGCAGGGCGTTGTGCAGTGCCTCCTGAGCGACCCGGAGGACGGCCTCCTCCTGGGCGGCGGGCAGGGCGCGGGTCCCCGGGCTCTCGAAGGTCACCCGGGCCGAGTGGGCGCGGTCGAGGACCTGGATCTGGGTGCGGAGCGTGTGGACGAGGCCGTCCTCGTCGAGGGCGGCGGGCCGGAGCTCGACCACGGCGGCGCGCAGCTCGTCGGCGGCCTCGGCGGCGAGCACGGCGACCTGCTGCAGCTCGCCCTTGGCGCGGGCCGGGTCGCGGTCGACGAGGGCGGCGGCGGCCTGGGCGGTCAGCCGGAGCGAGAACAGCTTCTGGCTGACGGCGTCGTGCAGCTCGTGGGCGAGGCGGGAGCGCTCCTCGGCGATGGTGAGCTCGCGGCTGCGCTCGTACAGCCGGGCGTTGGTGAGGGCGATGGCCGCGTGCTGGGCGAGGATCGAGAGGAGCGCCTCGTCCTCGGCGGTGAAGCCGCAGCCTCCCTCCTCCTTGGGGCAGCGCTTGTTGGCGAGGAAGAGGGCGCCGAGGATCTCGTCGCCGTCCCTGACGGGCAGGCCGAGGAAGTCGGACATCTCGGGGTGGGCGTCGGGCCAGCCCCCGAAGCGGGGGTCCGTGCGGACGTCGGCGAGCCGCTCGGGCTCGGCCTTGTGGAGCATCGAGGCGAGGATGCCGTGCTGGCGGGGCAGTGGGCCGATCGCCTTCCACTGCTCGTCGCTGACGCCGTCGACCACGAACTGGGCGAAGCCGCCGTGGTCGTCGGGGACGCCCAGGGCCGCGTACTCGGCGTCGAGCAGCTCGCGGGCGGAGGCCACGATCGTCTTGAGGACGTCGCGGACCTCCAGGTGGCGGCTCATCGCCAGGAGTGCGGTGCTCACGGCGGCCAGGCCGGAGCTCGGTCGATGGCTCATGTGTTCACCGTACCGGCGGGGTGTGACGGTCCGTATCCGCCCGGGGACGAGGTCGGGGCAGGTCCCGGGACCTAGGTCGAAGTGCCCCCGGGGGTCCGGGCCCGGGGACGAGGCGGGTGGCGGGGGCGCGGGCGGAGGGTGGAGCCATCCGGAGGATCCGCAGGAGAAGGGGATGGGCGTCATGGCTGTCGCGATCGTCACGGGGGCGTCGAGGGGACTGGGGCGGGCGCTGGCCGAGGCCCTCGCCGGGCAGGGCTGGGACCTGGTGCTCGACGCCCGTACGGCGGACGTACTGGAGGAGAGCGCGGCGTCGGTACGCGCGCGTGGCGCCCGGGTGGTGACGGTGGCCGGGGACGTGACGGACGCGGCGCACCGGCGGGCGCTCGTGGCGGCGGCGCGCGAGCTCGGCGGGCTGGATCTGCTGGTGAACAACGCGGGGATCCTGGGCGTCGAGCCGCTGGTGCCGCTCGACCGTCATCCGCTGGACGGTTTCCGGGCCGCCCTCGAGGTCAACGTGGTGGCCCCGCTGGGGTTGCTGCAGGAGGCGCTGCCGCTGCTGCGCTCGGCGCCCGCCGGGGCGGTGATCAACCTGAGTTCGGACGCGGCGGCGGAGGCGTACCGGACCTGGGGCGCGTACGGGGCGACGAAGGCGGCGCTCGACCAGCTGTCGGCGGTCCTGGCGGTGGAGGAGCCCGGGCTGCGGGTCTGGTGGGTGGATCCGGGCTCGATGCGGACGGTCATGTTGGCCGCCGCGGAGCCGGGTGAGGACCTGTCGGGGACGCCCGCTCCGGCGGAGGTCGCCCCCGTGTTCCTGCGGCTGCTCGACGAGCGGCCGGCGAGCGGCCGGTACGCCGCGCCGGCCTTCCTGGAGGCGTGATGGCACTGGCCGTGCGGGTGCCGGCGGAGCTGTCGGCGCGGGTGCCGGCCGAACAGCGGGGGCCCGGGCGGGGCCGGGACGACGTGCGGCTGCTCGTGTCGCGCGGCGAGGCGGTGTCGCACCACTCCTTCAGGGAGCTGCCGTCGCTGCTGCGGGCCGGGGACGTGCTCGTCGTCAACACGTCGGCGACGCTCGCCGCGGCCGTGTCCGGGCGGGTGGGGCCCGAGCCGGGCGGGGAGCCGGTGGTGGTGCACTTCTCGACCCGCGGGGACGACGGGCGCTGGGCCGTGGAGGTGCGGACGCCCGATCCGTCGGGCAGTACGCGCCCGCGTGGGGGCGGGCCGGCGGGTGCGGTCGTGCGGCTGCCGGGAGGGGCCCGGCTGGTGCTGGCGGAGCCGCTGGTGCCCGGGAGCGGGCGGCTGTGGTGGGCGCGGGTGAGCGTGGACGTGCCGGGACTGCTCGGGCGGTACGGGCGGCCCATCCGGTACGGGTACACGGAGCGGGACCAGCCCCTGTCGGCGTATCGGACGGTCTTCGCGAGGCCCTCCCCCGACGGCTCGGGCTCGGCGGAGATGCCGAGTGCGGGGCGGCCCTTCACGGCCCGTCTGGTGGCGGAGCTGGTCGACCGGGGCGTACGGATCGCTCCCCTCTCCCTTCATACGGGGGTGTCGTCGGCGGAGGCGCACGAGCCGCCCTATCCGGAGCGCTTCGAGGTCCCGGCGGCGACGGCGTCCCTGGTGAACGCGGCCCGCTCCGGCGGCGGCCGGGTCATCGCGGTGGGCACGACGGCGGTGCGGGCCCTGGAGTCGGCCGCGGAGCCCGGTGGGACGGTGCGGGCCGGGGCCGGGTGGACCGATCTGGTCGTGACACCGGCGCGTGGGGTGCGGGTCGTGGACGGGCTGCTCACCGGGCTGCACGAGCCCGAGGCCTCGCATCTGCTGATGCTGGAGGCGGTCGCGGGGCGGCCCGCGCTGCGGAGCGCGTACGCCGCGGCGGTGCAAGCGCGCTACCTCTGGCACGAGTTCGGCGACCTCCATCTCCTCCTTCCGGAGGAGACGCCTCACCGTGCGCATTGCTGACGCAACCGATGGTGAGTTTGTTACGTGCCCGATGTGAGGCCGCGCATAGGACCCACATCACTTACGAAGACCCCTAGTGGGTTCCCGTATGCCCGATTTGGAAGGAAGAAACGGGCCAGAAAGGGCATTGTGTGGCCCGTGCACGAGCCCCTGATCCACTACCCGGGATCGTACGTCACACCTTTGCCATGGGATTTTGCTGCCGCTAAGAATTGCCCCCGTCGCCGCCGAGCAGGCGCAGCGCCGCCCCGGCCGAGCGACCCCCAGCGATTCGAAGAGGTAGTCCTGCATGTCTGCGAACACCCCTGGCCACTATCGTGGTCTGAAGAAGACCCACAAGGCCACGATCGCCGGCGTCGTCGCTCTGAGCGCCGCAGCCCTGACTTTCTCCCTCGTGCCTGGTAACGGCGGCACCGAGACCGAGCCGCAGGCTCTGGCCGGTACGCAGCAGGTCGCCTGGTCGTACGACGCGAACAGCCCGCAGGCCAAGGCTCTGGCCGCCAGCCTGGACAAGCAGCAGGACGCGATCAGCCTCAAGGCCAAGCAGGAGGCGGACGCGAAGGCGAAGGCCGCCGCCAAGGCGAAGGCCGCCGCCAAGGCCAAGGCCACCGCGGACGCGAAGGCCAAGGCCGCCGCCCGTGCGAAGGCCGCCGCGAAGGCCGAGGCCGAGGCGAAGGCCAAGGCCGCCGCGAAGAAGCGCGCCGCCGAGAAGGCCGCCGCGAGCCGTTCCGTCGCCCGCACCCCGGTCTTCGCGAACAACCTCGACGGCTGGATCCGCGAGGCGCTCTACATCATGGACAAGCACGACATCCCGGGCACCTACAACGGTCTGCACCGGAACATCATGCGCGAGTCCAGCGGCAACCCGTACGCCATCAACAACTGGGACATCAACGCCATCAACGGCATCCCGTCCAAGGGCCTGCTCCAGGTGATCTACCCGACCTTCAAGGCGTACCACATCCCCGGCACCAAGTTCGACCAGTACGACCCGGTCGCCAACATCGTCGCCGCCGCCAACTACGCGGCCGACCGCTACGGCTCGATCGACAACGTCAACAGCGCGTACTGACACGCGGAAGGGCGGCACCCCGGAGAGGGGTGCCGCCCTTCGGCGTGGCGTCGCGAGGGTTACTTGCGCATGACCTCGGGCTCGTGGCGGCGCAGCAGCCGCGCCACGAGGACGCAGCAGACGGTGGCCATGAACAGCTGGATGCCGAGGTCGAGGCTCCACTGGCCGACCGTGTGCTCCCACAGCGCGTCGGTGTTCGTGGGGTCCTTGTGGTCCCACGGCGGCATCAGGTGGGCCAGGTCGAGCGTGGTGCCGGCACCGGCGATGCCCCAGCGGGAGGGCATGAGCCAGGCGAACTGCTCCAGGCCGGGCGAGCCGTACACCTGGAAGAGGATGCCGGTGAACACGACCTGGATGATCGCGAACATGACGAGCAGCGGCATGGTCTTCTCGGCGGTCTTCACCAGGGCGGAGATGACCAGGCCGACCATCATCGAGGTCAGGCCGAGGGCGATGACCTGGATGCAGAGCTCGACGGCCGGCGGCATGAACAGGCCCTCTTCGGGCAGCGCGCGGGTGGAGAAGCCGATGCCGCAGATGATCACGCCCTGGAAGGCGGTGATCAGGCCGAGGACGATGACCTTGGACATGAGGTACGCGGAGCGGGACAGGCCGACGGCGCGCTCCCGCTCGTAGATGACCCGTTCCTTGATCAGCTCTCGGACGGAGTTCGCCGCGCCGGAGAAGCACATGCCGACCGCGAGGATCAGCATGATCGTGCCGGCGTCGCCGTTGAAGCGGGACGGCGGCGTGGGCTTGCCCAGGCCGAAGTCGGCGGGGATGACGACGGAGACCGCGCCGAGGACGGCGGGCAGGATCACCATCAGGGCCATGAAGCCCTTGTCGGAGGCGATCACCGACACGTAGCGGCGGATCAGGGTCCACAGCTGGGAGCCCCAGCCCTGCGGCTTCGGCGGCCTGGCCATGGCCTGCGGCGGCATCTGTACGGGCTGCGCGGCGATGGCGTCGATGTCCGCGGCGTACATCTGGTAGTGCTGCGAGCCCTTCCAGCGGCCCGCCCAGTCGTAGTCGCGGTAGTTCTCGAAGGCGGAGAAGACGTCGGCCCAGGTGGAGTAGCCGAAGAAGTTCAGCGCCTCGTCCGGCGGGCCGAAGTACGCGACGGAGCCGCCGGGCGCCATCACGAGCAGCTTGTCGCAGAGGCCCAGCTCGGCCACCGAGTGGGTGACGACGAGGACCGTGCGGCCGTCGTCCGCGAGGCCGCGGAGCAGCTGCATGACGTCGCGGTCCATGCCCGGGTCGAGGCCGGAGGTCGGCTCGTCCAGGAAGATCAGCGAGGGCTTGGTGAGGAGCTCCAGGGCGACGGAGACGCGCTTGCGCTGGCCACCGGAGAGGGAGGTGACCTTCTTCTCCTTGTGGATGTCGAGCTTGAGCTCGCGCAGCACCTCGTCGATGCGGGCCTCGCGCTCGGCCGCGGCGGTGTCACCGGGGAAGCGGAGCTTGGCCGCGTAGCGCAGCGCCTTCTGGACGGTCAGCTCCTTGTGCAGGATGTCGTCCTGCGGGACCAGACCGATGCGCTGACGCAGTTCGGCGAACTGCTTGTAGAGGCTGCGGTTGTCGTAGAGGACGTCGCCCTCGTTGGCCGGGCGGTAGCCGGTCAGCGCCTTGAGCAGGGTGGACTTGCCGGAGCCGGACGGGCCGATGACGCCGATCAGCGACTTCTCCGGGACGCCGAAGGTGACGTCCTTGAGGATCTGCTTGCCGCCGTCGACGGTGACCGTGAGGTGGCGGGCCGAGAAGGAGACCGAGCCGGTGTCGACGAACTCTTCCAGCTGACCGCCGACGATGCGGAAGGTCGAGTGGCCGACGCCGACGATGTCCTGCGGACCGAGGAGGGCGGTGCCCCCCTTGGGGATCGGCTGGCCGTTGACGTACGTGCCGTTGTGCGAGCCGAGGTCGCGGATCTCGAAGCGGCCGTCGGGCGTCGCGTGGAACTCGGCGTGGTGCCGCGAGACCTGGAGGTCGGAGACGACCAGTTCGTTCTCGAGGGCACGGCCGATGCGCATCACGCGGCCGAGGTCCAGCTGGTAGAAGGTCGTCGGGCTGCGGTGGTCGCCGTAGGGCGACGGCGCCCCCGCGGCGCCGCCGGGGTGCCCCTGCGCGGGCCCCTGCTGGTGCGGGACCGGCTGGTGCGGAGCCTGCTGGTGGGCAGGCGGCTGCTGCCAGCCCTGCTGCGGCGGCGCCTGGTGCGTGGCCCAGTCGGCCTGGGCCGCGGCGGCCCCGGCGACCTGGTGCGCGGGGGCCTGCTGGACAGGGGCCTGCTGCTGGGGCACCTGCTGCTGCGGTGCCTGCTGCTGGGGCGCGGCGGCCGCGCCGGCGGCGGCGAGATTCAGCCGCGGGCCGTCGGTGGCGTTGCCCAGGTGGACGGCCGAGCCGGGGCCGATCTCCACCTGGTGGATCCTCTGGCCCTGGAGGAAGGTGCCGTTGGTGGAGCCGTGGTCCTCGATGACCCAGCTCCGGCCGCCCCAGCTGATGGTGGCGTGGCGCCACGAGACCCTGGCGTCGTCGATCACCAGGTCACCCTGAGGGTCCCTGCCCAGGGT
This sequence comes from Streptomyces sp. NPDC002463, assembly GCF_042889835.1. NCBI lineage: Bacteria > Bacillati > Actinomycetota > Actinomycetes > Kitasatosporales > Streptomycetaceae > Streptomyces > Streptomyces sp. NPDC002463. Next base: position 612,133 of record NZ_JBIARL010000002.1, on the reverse strand, counting down.
GTACGACCGGGACGGATCGAGCGTCCAGGTCCTGCCGTTCAATTCCAGTACGAGTTCTGGCACTCCATGCCCCACTACTTGTCCCCCGATGTACCCCCGTCTTCGGGAGTCCAGGGATGGCGAATCATCCTGGGGAACTATTTCAGGCCCGGTCCCGTCTCGGAAAGTCGGGCCGCGTGAAGACCTTCGGGAGCAGCTCCTCGACCACTCGGGTGTCCGCAGGGCGGGACGGGCAGTCGGGTGGCACATGGTGCCCGATACGGTGGAACCACCATGAGCGCATCGCAGACCTCAGACGTTCCCACCCTTCTCGTCAAGATCTTCGGGAAGGACCGTCCCGGGATCACCGCGGGACTCTTCGACACCCTCGCCGCCTACTCCGTCGACGTCGTGGACATCGAGCAGGTGGTCTCCCGCGGCCGCCTCGTCCTGTGCGCGCTCGTCACCGAGCCCACCGTCGCCTCGGCGGGCGAACTCAGGGCCACCGTGCACAGCTGGGCCGAGTCCCTGAAGCTCCAGGCCGAGATCATCTCCGGCACCGGTGACAACCGGCCGCGTGGCGAGGGACGCTCGCACGTGACGGTGCTCGGCCACCCGCTGACCGCGGAGCAGACGGCGGCCATAGCGGCCAGGATCGCGGAGACCGGCGGCAACATCGACCGCATCTTCCGCCTCGCGAAGTACCCGGTGACGGCGGTCGAGTTCGCCGTCTCCGGCTGCGAGACCGAGCCGCTGCGGACCGCGCTCGCCACCGAGGCGCACGGCATCGGCGTCGACGTGGCCGTCGTCTCCGCCGGTCTGCACCGGCGGGCCCAGCGGCTCGTGGTCATGGACGTCGACTCGACGCTGATCCAGGACGAGGTGATCGAGCTCTTCGCCGCGCACGCGGGCTGCGAGGACAAGGTCGCCGAGGTGACGGCGGCGGCGATGCGCGGCGAGCTGGACTTCGAGCAGTCGCTCCACGCGCGCGTGGAGCTGCTCGCGGGTCTCGACGCCTCCGTGGTCGACAAGGTCCGCGCCGAGGTGCGGCTGACTCCCGGCGCCCGCACCCTGATCCGTACGCTCAAGCGGCTCGGCTACCAGGTGGGCGTCGTGTCCGGCGGGTTCACGCAGGTCACCGACGATCTGAAGGAGCGTCTGGGCCTCGACTTCGCCTCCGCCAACACGCTGGAGATCGTGGACGGGAAGCTCACCGGCCGGGTCACCGGCGAGATCGTCGACCGGGCGGGCAAGGCGCGGCTGCTGCGCCGGTTCGCCACGGAGGCGGGGGTGCCGCTGGCGCAGACCGTGGCGATCGGCGACGGGGCCAACGACCTGGACATGCTCAACGCGGCCGGGCTCGGGGTGGCGTTCAACGCGAAGCCGGTGGTGCGTCAGGCGGCCCACACGGCCGTGAACGTGCCGTTCCTGGACACCGTGCTGTACCTGCTCGGCATCACGCGCGAAGAGGTCGAGGCGGCGGACTTCGGCGAGGACGATCTGCCGCACTGAGCGGGGTGACGACGGAGAAGGGCCCGGGTGTCGGTCGACGCCCGGGCCCTTCTGCGTACGAAGTCACGCGTACGAAGTCACACGTACGGGATCAGGCGTGCGGGGTCCAGAAGTCGACGAGCTTGCCGACGCCGTGCTCCACGGACTTCCAGGTGCCGTCGAAGGTGACGACGGCGAAGGCGGCGGTCGGGAAGCCGCTGCGGTTCATCCGGGGCAGCAGGTCGCCCTCGGACTCGCCCGCCAGAGCGTCGGCGAGGGCGTGCATCCCCGGGTTGTGGCCGATGAGCAGCAGGTTCTCGACGGTGTCCGGGGTCTCGTTGACCAGGGCGATGAGCTCGCCGAGGGAGGCCTCGTACATCCGCTCCTCGTACACGGTCTTCGGGCGGTGCGCGAACTCATGGACGGCCAGCTTCCACGTCTCGCGGGTGCGGGCGGCGGTCGAGCAGAGGGCCAGGTCGAAGGCGATGCCGCTGTCGGCGAGCCGACGGCCGGCCACCGGGGCGTCCTTGCGGCCGCGGTCGGCGAGCGGTCGTTCGTGGTCGGAGGTCTCGGGCCAGTCTGCCTTCGCGTGCCGGAGCAGCACGATCCTGCGGGGTGTGTCGACGCTCATGGTCCACAGCTTCGCACGAAACAGGCCACCACGACTCAGAGAGAGAGCGTTTGCCAGAGGTGCTCCAGGACCTGGCCGACCGCCTGTTCACCCGAGGTCGCCTCGGCCCCGCCCGACCCGGTCATCAGGACCAGGAGGGCGAGGAAGGCGGCTGCGGGGAGGGCGAGGGCCCACCAGGGCAGCCGGGTGTCGACTCCGGTGGTCGTGGTCCGGATGCCGGGGTGCGTGGGGGCCGACATGGCCGCCTCCGTGGGTGAGTTCCGCGCTTTCGCCGTCCTCACCAACGTACGGAGCGCGCGTCCCCCGGCCCATCCGGTGATCCACCCACTTCACCCTGAGACCCGCCCCCTAGGGGATGCGGGGGCTACCCCCACCTCGCCGGGAGGACCACGGGGAGGATCCCGGGGAGACTCACAGGGCTCGCCGGGAGGATCCCGGAAGACTCACGGCGAGGCGAAGGAGGCGATGACGGCGATGACGACCGTGATGCCGAGCATCGCGCCGAGCACGAAGAGCAGCTTCTTCTGGCCGTTCTGGGGATTGGGTTCGAGGACGGGCATGCGAACAGTCTCGCATCTCAGCATTCGTCCTCGACCGTCCGGTCCCTCCCCGCGAGGGTTCCGATGATCATCTGCGGCACCATGAGCCCGCCCATCAGCGCGATGGGCAGTCCCCAGCCGCCGCTGTGCTGGTACAGCACGCCGACGAGGAGGGGGCCGGGGATCGAGATGAGGTAGCCGACGCTCTGCGCGAAGGCGGAGAGCCGGACGACTCCGGCGCCGGTGCGCGAGCGCATGCCGATCATCGTGAGGGCGAGCGGGAAGGAGCAGTTGGAGATGCCGAGGAGCACGGCCCAGACCCAGGCTCCGGAGGCGGGGGCGAGGAAGAGTCCGGTGTAGCCGGTGAGTCCGCACAGGCCGAGCGCGACGACGATCGGGCCCTGGTTCTTCATCCGGGTCGCGAGGCGGGGGATGACGAAGGCGAGCGGGACGCCCATGACCATGGTGACGGCGAGGAGCACGCCCGCGGTGGTGGCGGGGACGCCGGCGTCGCGGAAGATCTGCGGCATCCAGCCCATGGTGATGTAGGCGCCGGTGGCCTGGAGGCCGAAGAAGACACCGAGCGCCCAGGCGGTGCGGCTGCGGGTGATGCGCGGCGCGGGGGCCTCCGCCCCTTCGGCGGTCGCGGCGGCCGGAGCCGCGGTGCCCGCCGTGGACGCCGCGGCACCGGACGGCGACGAGGCTGCGTCCCGGTCGCGCAGGAGCGGGAGCCAGGGCAGGACGGCAAGGGCGGCGAGGGCCGCCCAGACGCCGAGGCCGAGGCGCCAGTCGCCGCCGAGGGCGTCGGTCATGGGCACGGTCGCGGCCGCGGCGATGGAGGTGCCGAGGGCGAGCGCCATGGAATAGAGGCCGGTCATGCTGCCGACGCGGTCGGGGAAGTACCGCTTGACGATGACGGGCATCAGGACGTTGCTGACGGCGATGCCCATGAGGGCGAGCGCGCTGGCGGCGAGGAAGGCGGGGGTGCCGGTCGCGAAGGGCCTCAGGATCAGGCCGGTGAAGATCGCGGCCATGCCGGCGCAGACGACTGCGGCGGGGCCGAAGCGGCGGGCGAGGCGGGGGGCCGTGATGCCGAAGACCGCGAAGCAGAGCGGGGGCACGGAGGTGAGGACGCCGGCGACGCTGCCGCTCATGTGGAGGTCCGCGCTGACCTCTTCGAGGAGGGCGCCGAGGCTCGTGATGGCGGGCCGCAGGTTGAACGCGGCCAGGACGAGGCCGACGGCGACGAGGCCGAGGAGCCGGCGGCGCGCCGGGCCCGGTGCGGGAGAATCGCCGGCGGTGGCGGGCGCTCCGGCCGCGCGCGCGGAGGCAGGTCGTGCGGTGGTGTCCGCCGGTGCTGCGGCGGGGTCGAGGGTCTTCGGCTCGTCAGGCATGAGGCCATCATAGAATCATGGGATGATTGGTTGTCCAATCTTGAACGAATGGGAAGGCGCTCCATGGCCCTCGGTCACCCCCGGCGCACCGGTCTCTCCGATCAGGTGATCGCCGAGCTGCGGAACCAGATCACCTCCGGCGAATGGCCGGTGGGGTCACGCATCCCGACCGAACCCGAGCTGGTCGAGCAGCTGGGCGTGGCCCGCAACACGGTGCGCGAGGCGGTCCGCGCGCTCGCGCACAACGGCCTGCTCGACATCCGCCAGGGCTCGGGGACATACGTCGCCGCCACCAGCGAGCTGGCGGGCGTCATGCACCGGCGCTTCGCCGGCTCCGACCCCCGGCACGTCGCCGAGCTGCGCTCCACCCTGGAGTCCGCGGCGGCGCGGTTCGCGGCCGGGCGGCGCACGGAGCGGGACCTGAAGCAGCTGGACGCCCTCCTCGCGCGGCGCGAGGAGGCGTGGGAGTCCGGGGACGCGGAGCGGTTCGTGGCGGTCGACGCGACCTTCCACCACGCGGTCGTCGCCGCCTCGGGCAACGAGGTGCTGACGGAGCTCTACGCGGACCTGGGCGATCTGCTGCGGGAGTGGCTGCGCGACGACGTGGGGCAGGTGCTGCGGCCGGAGAACCACATGGACCACGCGCGCCTGGTGGACGCGATCCGCGAGGGCGACGCCGAGCGGGCCGGCGCGGAGGCGGCCGGCTACCCCTTCATGTGCCTCAGGAGCTCCGTACCGGAAGAGGACCGGGAAGAGAACCGGTAGCAGGGGCCGGATCCGCGGGCTCGTGGGTGATCCAGGCGGACCGGACCTCCTTCCAGCAGCGGCCGGTGACCCGGGCGTAGTCGGCGGGACCGACCTCCACGGGGGCGCTGTCGCTGTCGACGTCCCACCAGCGGTCGCACTCGACGTGGAGGCGGACGCGGTCGGTGCGGGGGTACGGGTTGCTGCAGTGCGCGGTGACGTGGGAGCCCTCGACGACGGTGCGGCAGGAGGCTCCGAAGTCCTCCGGCCCCCCGGTCGCCGGGGCGGTGGCGGGGAGCTCGTCGGACGGGGCGGGAGCGGCCCGCATCTCGGTGGCCACGGCCGTCCCGGTGATCAGGACGGCGACGGAGGCGATCGCCCCGAAGCCGTGACGTATCGCGCGCATGCCCGTACCTCCTCCCCGTCAGCAGCAGAACATCACGCTCTGCCCCAGTCTGGGGTTGTTCGGGCTACTTTTCGAGTCGTGCAGGACTTGCGGAACGGCGAGGGCCGTGTGTCCGCCACCCGGGCGGCCACACGGCCCTCTACCTGCTGTACTGCGGTTACGCGCCGATGGCGTGCAGGCCGCCGTCCACGTGGATGATCTCGCCCGTGGTCTTCGGGAACCAGTCCGAGAGCAGCGCGACGATGCCGCGGCCGGCCGGCTCCGGGTCCGCGAGGTCCCAGGCCAGCGGGGAGCGGGTGTCCCAGACGGAGGCCAGCTCGCCGAAGCCCGGGATGGACTTCGCGGCCATGGAGCCGAGCGGGCCCGCCGAGATCAGGTTGCAGCGGATGTCCTGCTTGCCGAGGTCGCGCGCCATGTAGCGGCTGGTGGCCTCCAGAGCGGCCTTGGCCGGGCCCATCCAGTCGTACTGCGGCCAGGCGAACTGCGCGTCGAAGGTGAGGCCGACGACGGAACCGCCCTCGGACATCAGCGGCAGCAGCGCCATGGTCAGCGACTTCAGGGAGAAGGCGGAGACGTGCATGGCGGTGGCCACGGACTCGAACGGCGTGTTCAGGAAGTTGCCGCCGAGCGCGTCCTGCGGCGCGAAGCCGATGGAGTGCACGACGCCGTCGAGGCGGTCGCCCAGGTGCTCGCGGACCTGGCCCTCCAGGCGGGCGAGGTGCTCGTCGTTCGAGACGTCGAGCTCCAGGACCTTGACGTTCTCGGGCTTGGGGAGCTTCTTGGCGATGCGCTCGGTCAGCGTCGGCCGCGGCCAGGCGGTGAGGATGATCTCCGCACCCTGCTCCTGGGCCAGCTTGGCGGCGTGGAAGGCGATGGAGGACTCCATCAGCACACCGGTGATGAGGATGCGCTTGCCCTCGAGAATTCCGCTCATGGTGATCAGTGACCCATGCCCAATCCGCCGTCAACCGGGATGACGGCTCCAGTGATGTACGAGGCGTCGTCCGAGGCGAGGAACTTCACCGCGGCGGCGATCTCCTCCGGCTGCGCGTAGCGGCCGAGCGGCACCTGGGACACGATGCCCGCGCGCTGCTCGTCGGTGAGCACCGCGGTCATGTCGGTGTCGACGAAGCCGGGAGCGACGACGTTGAAGGTGATGTTGCGCGAGCCGAGCTCACGCGCGAGGGAGCGGGCGAAGCCGACGAGGCCGGCCTTGGAGGCGGCGTAGTTGGCCTGGCCCGCGGAGCCCAGCAGACCGACGACCGAGGAGATCAGGACGACGCGGCCCTTCTTGGCGCGCAGCATCCCGCGGTTGGCGCGCTTGACGACCCGGAAGGTGCCGGTGAGGTTGGTGTCGAGGACGGACGTGAAGTCCTCCTCCGTCATGCGCATGAGGAGCTGGTCCTTCGTCACGCCGGCGTTGGCCACGAGGACCTCGACCGGGCCGTGCTTCTCCTCGATCTCCTTGTAGGCCGTCTCCACCTGCTCCGCGTCGGTGATGTCGCACTTGACGGGGAGGCAGCCGAGCTCGACCAGGGCGGCCGGGGGCTCGCCGGAGCGGTACGTGATCGCGACCTTGTCGCCGGCCTCGGCGAACGCGCGGGCGATGGCGAGGCCGATGCCCCGGTTTCCTCCGGTGACGAGAACCGAGCGGCTCAACGGATCACCCTTTCGATAGCGGTCTGGTAGCCGAAAACCTATCGGTATCGCCTTCCGCATGAGGAATCGACCTCCCACAGTGGCGTACGGGCGTCACTGTCGGATCCCTACAGCTCGGGGGCGGTACGAGCCGGGGTCGCACGTCAATGCGCGGACTCGGCAGCCCGTCCCGTGATTGACTTCCGGGGCAGTTTCAGACCGTTGTCCTCCGATCGCCGAGAGCGAGGCCGCTCGTGGTCCATCAGATCGACCCTTCGTTCGTCGCGCTGCCGTTGCGGGCGCTCGCCGACGCGGCGCTCGCCCGAGCGCGCGCGCTCGGTGCCGAGCACGCCGACTTCCGCCTGGAGCGGGTGCGCAGTGCCTCGTGGCGGCTGCGCGACGCCAAACCGTCCGGTTCCTCGGACACCACGGACCTCGGCTACGCGGTGCGGGTGGTGCACGGCGGGGCCTGGGGCTTCGCGTCCGGCGTCGACCTGACGATGGACGGTGCCGCGCGGGTCGCCTCGCAGGCGGTCGCCATGGCCAAGCTGTCGGCGAAGGTGATCGCGGCGGCCGGCTCCGACGAACGTGTGGAGCTGGCGGACGAGCCGGTGCACTCCGAGCGCACCTGGGTCTCCTCGTACGAGATCGACCCCTTCTCCGTCCCCGCCGAGGAGAAGAGCGCCCTGCTCGCCGACTGGAGCGCGCGGCTGCTCCGCGCGGAGGGCGTGGCGCACGTGGACGCCTCGCTGCTCACCGTGCACGAGAACAAGTTCTATGCGGACACGGCCGGCACCGTGACCACCCAGCAGCGCGTCCGGCTCCACCCGCAGCTCACGGCGGTCGCCGTGGACGAGACGACCGGCGAGTTCGACTCGATGCGGACGATCGCGCCGCCGGTCGGGCGGGGCTGGGAGTACCTGACGGGGACCGGCTGGGACTGGGACAAGGAGCTCGACGAGATCCCGGGCCTGCTCGCCGAGAAGATGCGGGCGCCGAGCGTGGAGGCCGGCCGGTACGACCTGGTCGTGGATCCGTCGAACCTGTGGCTGACGATCCACGAGTCCATCGGGCACGCCACCGAGCTGGACCGGGCGCTCGGCTACGAGGCGGCGTACGCGGGCACCTCGTTCGCCACCTTCGACCAGCTGGGCAAGCTGGCGTACGGCTCCTCGATCATGAACGTGACGGGTGACCGGACCGCCGAGCACGGTCTCGCGACGGTCGGCTTCGACGACGAGGGCGTCGAGGCGCAGAGCTGGGACCTGGTGAAGGACGGCACGCTCGTCGGCTACCAGCTGGACCGGCGGATCGCGAAGCTCACGGGCCTCGGCCGGTCGAACGGCTGCTCCTTCGCCGACTCCCCCGCGCACGTCCCGGTGCAGCGGATGGCGAACGTGTCGCTCCAGCCGGACCCGGGCGGTCTGTCGACGGAGGACCTGATCGGGGGCGTGGAGCGCGGCATCTACGTCGTCGGCGACCGGTCCTGGTCGATCGACATGCAGCGCTACAACTTCCAGTTCACCGGCCAGCGATTCTTCCGCATCGAGAACGGCCGGCTCGCCGGGCAGCTGCGGGACGTGGCGTACCAGGCGACGACGACGGACTTCTGGGGCTCGATGGAGCAGGTCGGCGGCCCGCAGACGTACGTCCTCGGTGGCGCCTTCAACTGCGGCAAGGCCCAGCCGGGCCAGGTCGCCGCCGTCTCGCACGGCTGCCCGTCCGCCCTCTTCCGGGGCGTCAACATCCTCAATACGACGCAGGAGGCCGGTCGATGAGCCGCGTCAGCAAGCCGTACGAGATCGTCGAGCGGGCCCTTGAGCTGTCCCGCGCGGACGGGTGTGTCGTCATCGCCGACGAGGAGTCCTCGGCCAATCTGCGCTGGGCCGGGAACGCGCTCACCACGAACGGCGTGACCCGGGGCCGGACGCTCACCGTGATCGCGACCGTCGACGGCGCCCAGGGCACCGCATCCGGTGTCGTCTCGCGGTCCGCCGTGACCGTCGCCGACCTGGAGCCCCTGGTCCGGGCCGCCGAGGCCGCCGCCCGGGCCGCAGGGCCCGCCGAGGACGCCCAGCCGCTGGTGGAGGGCGTGCCCGCCTCGCCCGACTTCACGGACGCCCCGGTGGAGACCTCCTCCGCCGTCTTCACCGACTTCGCCCCGGCGCTCGGCGAGGCCTTCGCGCGCGCGCGTGCCGGCGGCCGTGAGCTGTACGGCTTCGCCAACCACGAGCTGACCTCCACCTACCTGGGCACGTCGACGGGGCTGCGGCTGCGCCACGACCAGCCGAACGGGACCCTGGAGCTCAACGCCAAGTCCCCCGACCGGGCGCGCTCCGCCTGGGCCGGACGCTCGACCCGGGACTTCAAGGACGTCGACCCGGCCGCGCTCGACGCCGAGCTCGCGACCCGGCTCGGCTGGGCGGAGCGGCGGATCGAGCTGCCGGCCGGGCGGTACGAGACGCTGCTGCCGCCGACCGCCGTGGCCGATCTGATGATCTATCAGCTGTGGTCCTCGGCGGCCCGGGACGCGGTGGAGGGCCGTACGGTCTTCTCCAAGCCCGGCGGTGGCACCCGGCTCGGCGAGACGCTCTCCCCGCTGCCGCTCACGCTGCGCAGCGACCCGAACGAGCCGGGCCTGGAGTCCTCGCCGTTCGTGATCGCGCACTCCTCCGGCGACGACTCCTCCGTCTTCGACAACGGTCTGCCCGTCGGACCGGTCGACTGGGTGAAGGCCGGCAGCCTGGCGCACCTGATCACCACCCGGCACACGGCGGGGCTTACTCGTTTGCCCGTGGCGCCGGGAGCGGGGAACCTGATCCTGGACGGCGGTGGCGAGCGCTCCCTGGAGGAGATGGTCGCCGCGACGGACCGCGGTCTGCTGCTGACCTGCCTCTGGTACATCCGCGAGGTCGACCCGGCGACGCTGCTGCTGACCGGGCTGACCCGGGACGGCGTCTACCTCGTCGAGAACGGCGAGGTGGTCGGCGAGGTGAACAACTTCCGGTTCAACGAGTCGCCGGTGGACCTGCTGTCGCGGGCCACGGAGGCGGGCCGTACGGAGAAGACGCTGCCGCGCGAGTGGAGCGACTGGTTCACCCGGGCCGCGATGCCCGCCCTGCGGGTGCCGGACTTCAACATGAGCTCGGTCAGCAAGGGGGTCTGACCCCCATAGACTGATCGAGACAACTTGTACCCCTGATCATCACGAGGAGACGGACGACGTGACGGACATCGTCGACGAGCTGAAGTGGCGCGGGCTCTTCGCCCAGTCCACCGATGAGGACGCACTGCGCAAGGCTCTCGCGGACGGTCCCGTCACGTTCTATTGCGGCTTCGACCCGACCGCGGCCAGTCTCCACGTCGGTCACCTGGTCCAGGTCCTCACCGTCCGCCGGCTCCAGCAGGCCGGGCACCGGCCGCTGGCGCTGGTCGGCGGGGCCACCGGGCAGATCGGTGACCCCCGGCCGACGGCCGAGCGCACCCTGAACGACCCCGAGACGGTCGCGAACTGGGTGAACCGGCTGCGCTCGCAGATCGAGCCCTTCCTCTCCTTCGAGGGGGAGAACGCGGCGGTCATGGTGAACAACCTGGACTGGACCGCCGGGATGTCGGCGATCGAGTTCCTGCGGGACATCGGCAAGCACTTCCGGGTCAACAAGATGCTGACCAAGGACTCCGTCGCCCGGCGCCTGGAGTCCGAGCAGGGCATCAGCTACACCGAGTTCAGCTACCAGCTCCTCCAGGGCATGGACTTCCTGGAGCTGTACCGCCGCTACGGCTGCACGCTCCAGCAGGGCGGCTCGGACCAGTGGGGCAACCTGGTGGCCGGCCTCGACCTGATCCACCGCCTGGAGCCGGGTGCCGAGGCGCACGCGCTCGCGACGCCGCTGATGGTCAAGGCGGACGGCACCAAGTTCGGCAAGACCGAGGGCGGGGCCGTCTGGCTGGACCCGGAGATGACGACGCCGTACGCGTTCTACCAGTTCTGGCTGAACGTGGACGACCGGGACATCTCGACGTACATGCGGATCCTGTCCTTCAAGTCCCGCGAGGAGCTGGAGGAGCTGGAGGCGCAGACCGCCGAGCGGCCGCAGGCGCGTGCCGCCCAGCGGGCGCTCGCGGAGGAGCTCACGACGCTGGTGCACGGCGCCGAGCAGTGCGCGGCCGTCATCAACGCCTCCAAGGCGCTGTTCGGGCAGGGCGACCTGGCCGAGCTGGACGGACCGACGCTCGCCGCCGCGCTGTCGGAACTGCCGCACGCGCGCGTGTCCGAGCTCGGCCAGGTCGTGGACCTGTTCGCCGAGGTCGGTCTCGTGGCGAGCAAGTCGGCGGCGCGGCGCACGGTGAAGGAGGGCGGCGCCTACGTGAACAACGTGAAGGTGACCGCCGAGGACGCCGAGGTGTCGGCGGACGACCTGCTGCACGGCCGCTGGCTGGTGCTGCGGCGCGGCAAGAAGAACCTGGCGGCGATCGAGTTCGCCGGCCGGTAGAGGAGCACGGGAAGAGGCCCGGTACGCGCGGTGCGCCGTACCGGGCCTCTTCCCGTGTTCAGGTGCGCTGTCTGGTGCCCTTGACCGAGGCCCACAGCATGTCGCCGACCCCGACGACGGCGACGGCACCGATCAGCTGGAGCAGGTGCCGGGTCCAGTCGATGCCCCGGGTGTCGTTGACCCCGATCCACGTGGCGACCGCGTTGCCGAGCACACTGCCGAGAATGCCGAACACGGTCGTCAACCACAGCGGGATCTGCTGCTTCCCCGGCAGGATCGCCTTCGCGATCAGACCGAGGACGAATCCCACGATGATCGCCCACAACCAACTCATCGCCGCCTCCTAGTGCGCGTCTGGGCTCAGTCTCAGCCCATCGGCCATACGGCGCATGTCGGACAGCGCCGTACGTGCCCCGGTCTCGTCGGCCCGGGACGGCGGGCGTACGGTGGAGCGAGGTCCGGACCGGGGAGGGTCCGGCACGACCGGTGGGTGGTGAGCGGCGATGCCGAAGCGTGGCGGGACCGAGGTCTTCCGGATCACGGGGGCCCGACAGGGGCTCGCCGATGACGTCCGGGGACGACAGCGGCGCTATGTCATCTCGATGACGGTGCGGACGCTCTCCGTGATCGCCGCGGCGGTGCTGTGGAACGTCGAGCGGCACGTGGCCTTCGTGGCGCTGGGCCTGGGCATCCTGCTCCCCTACATCGCCGTGGTGATCGCCAACGCGGGACGCGAGACGGCTCCGTCCCTTCCCTCCACCTTCGTCCCGCCTCCGGTGCGCCCGGCGCTCGACGCACCGAACCTCAAGAGAAGCTCAGATCAATCATGACGATCCGGTGCACCGCACCCCATGTGCCGTGACATACTGCGTACGCGCTCCGCATCCCCCGTCGGAGCGACGGACCGATGCCGGGCAGCTCCCCCCGTGGCTGCCCGGCATCGCTGTTGCTGGACAATGACCGTGTGATCAATGGTCCAGTGAGCGAAGAGAAGCCGATCTGTTCCGCCAAGGGGTGCCGCGCCGACGCCGTCTGGGTCCTCGCGTGGAACAACCCCAAGCTGCACACGCCGGAGCGGCGCAAGACGTGGCTCGCGTGCGAGGAGCACCGCGAGCACCTCTCCCAGTTCCTGGGTGTACGGGGCTTCCTGAAGGACGTCGTGCCGCTGGCCGACTGGGACTCAGCCTCCGATAGCTGACATCGGGCGCTCGGGCTGGAGGAAGCTCGGGTCGTCGAGGCCCGAGCCCGCCTTCTTGCCCCACATGGCCTTCTTCCAGAGCTCCGCGACCGTCTCGTCCGGGGCGTCCGAGCGGAGCGCGGCCCGCAGGTCGGTCTCCTCGGTGGCGAAGAGGCAGGTGCGCACCTGGCCGTCGGCGGTGAGCCGGGTCCGGTCGCAGGCCCGGCAGAAGGGGCGGGTGACGGAGGCGATGACACCGACCGTGTGGGCTCCCCCGTCGACCTTCCAGCGCTCGGCGGGGGCGGAACCACGCTCCTCGGAGCCTTCCGGCGTCAGGGTGAAGCGGGTGCGGAGCGACTCCAGGATGTCCCCGGCGGTGATCATGCCGTCGCGCTTCCAGCCGTGCTGGGCGTCCAGGGGCATCTGCTCGATGAAGCGGAGCTCGTACCCCTCCTGGATCGCCCAGGCGAGCAGGTCGGGGGCCTCGTCGGCGTTGAGCCCGGGCATCAGGACGGCGTTGACCTTGACCGGGGTGAGGCCGGCGTCGCGTGCGGCGGCCATGCCGTCGAGGACGTCCTGGTGGCGGTCGCGGCGGGTGAGGGTCTTGAAGACGTCGGGGCGCAGGGTGTCGAGGGAGACGTTGACCCGGTCGAGGCCGGCCGCCTTGAGGGCGGCGGCGGTGCGCTTGAGCCCGATGCCGTTGGTGGTGAGGGACATCCGGGGGCGGGGCTCCAGGGCGGCGCAGCGCTCGACGATCCCGACGAGGCCAGGGCGGAGCAGCGGTTCGCCGCCGGTGAAGCGGACCTCGGTGACGCCGAGGTCGGTGACGGCGATGCGGATCAGCCGGACGATCTCGTCGTCGGTGAGGAGGTCCGGCTTGGCGAGCCACTGGAGGCCCTCTTCCGGCATGCAGTACGTGCAGCGCAGGTTGCACCGGTCCGTGAGCGAGACGCGCAGGTCAGTGGCCACACGGCCGTAGGTGTCGATGAGCACTGTGGGCCCCCTCCCCGAATTCCGGATGCGTGTGGTGTCGAGCCTACGTGAGCGCTCGGACATCGAGCAGGGCCGATTGTCACGAGGACCGGCACGGCCGCGTCGTAGAACTCTACGACGCGGCCGTCCGACGGTCGCGGACCGTGTACGGATCAGTGCGCTCCGACTCCGGTGAGGGACTTGACCTCCAGTTCCGCGTACTTGCCCTTGTCCGGCTCCTCCTTGGAGAGGATCGAGCCGAGCCAGCCGAGCAGGAAGCCGAGCGGGATGGAGACGAGGCCGGGGTTCTCCAGCGGGAACCAGTAGAAGTCGGCCGTCTTGAACATCGACGTGGGCTTGCCGGAGACGACCGGCGAGAACAGCACGAGGACGACGGCGGAGACCAGGCCGCCGTAGATCGACCACAGGGCGCCCTGGGTGGTGAAGCGCTTCCAGAAGAGCGAGTAGAGGATCGTCGGCAGGTTGGCCGAGGCGGCGACCGCGAAGGCGAGGGCGACGAGGCCGGCGACGTTGAGGTCGCGGGCGAGGGCGCCGAGGGCGATGGAGACGATGCCGATGAAGACGGTCGCCCAGCGGGCGGCCTTCACCTCCTCCTTCTCGGTGGCCTTCCCGCGCCGGATGACGTTGGCGTAGATGTCGTGCGCGAAGGACGAGGAGGAGGCCAGGGTCAGGCCGGCGACGACGGCGAGGATGGTCGCGAAGGCGACGGCGGAGATGACGGCGAGGAGGATCGAGCCGCCGGTGGAGTCCGCTCCGCCGCCGATCTCCAGGGCCGCGAGCGGGGCGGCGGTGTTGCCGGCCTTGTTGGAGGCGACGATGTCGCTGTTCTTGAGGAGGGCGGCGGCGCCGAAGCCGAGGACGATCGTCATCAGGTAGAAGGCGCCGATGATGCCGATGGCCCAGTTGACGGACTTACGGGCGGCCTTGGCGTTCGGCACCGTGTAGAAGCGGATCAGGATGTGCGGCAGGCCGGCCGTGCCGAGGACGAGCGCGATGCCGAGCGAGAGGAAGTCCAGCTTGGAGGTGGCGGTGGCGCCGTACTTGAGGCCGGGCTCCAGGAAGGCGTCTCCCTTGCCGCTGTTGGTGGCGGCGGCGCCGAGCAACTCCGAGATGTTGAAGTGGAACTTGAGGAGGATGAGGAAGGTGATCAGGAGGGTGCCCGCGATGAGCAGGACCGCCTTGACCATCTGCACCCAGGTGGTGCCCTTCATGCCGCCGATCGTCACGTACACGATCATCAGGAGGCCGACCAGGGCGACGATCGCGATCTTGCCGCCGTCGCTGGTGATGCCGAGCAGCAGCGAGACGAGGACGCCCGCGCCCGCCATCTGGGCGAGCAGGTAGAAGATCGAGACGACGATCGTCGAGGTGCCGGCGGCCGTGCGGACGGGACGCTGGCGCATCCGGTAGGCGAGGACGTCGCCCATGGTGAACCGGCCGGAGTTGCGCAGGGGTTCGGCGACCAGGAGCAGGGCGACGAGCCAGGCGACGAGGAAGCCGATCGAGTACAGGAAGCCGTCGTAGCCGAAGAGGGCGATGGCACCGGCGATGCCGAGGAACGACGCGGCGGACATGTAGTCGCCGGAGATCGCGAGGCCGTTCTGGAAGCCGGTGAACTGGCGTCCGCCGGCGTAGAAGTCGGCGGCGCTGCGGGTCTGGCGGCCGGCCCAGACGGTGATGACGAGGGTGGCGACGACGAAGGCGCCGAACAGGGCGATGATCAGGGGCCGGTGCTCGGTGGTGGCGTTGCCCGCCGCGAGCAGGACGGGGGTGCTCATGCGTCGCCCTCCATACGGGTTCTGATGGCCTCGGCCTTGGGGTCGAGCCGGTTCGCCGCGTGCCGCGAGTAGAGCCAGGCGATGAGGAACGTGGTGAGGAACTGGCCGAGGCCGAGGACGAGGGCCACGTTGATGTTGCCGAAGACCTTGGTCCCCATGAAGCCGCCCGCGTAGTTGGAGAGCAGCACGTACAGCAGGTACCAGGCGATGAAGGCCAGGGTGAGGGGGAAGGCGAAGGAGCGGTAGGTACGGCGCAGTTCGCCGAACTCCGCACCCTCCTGCACCTCGACGAACTGCTCCGTGGTGGGCGACGCGGGACCGTGGCCGGTCTCCGTGTCGTCTCTGGGCGGCGGCGGTGCTTCGGTAGCCACGGACTCTCCTCGTGACGCGGGGGCGGACGGCTGGGTCAAGGGGGCCTCACCAGGGGTGTGGGAAGCGGGGCTCCGAGCGGAGCTCCTCCCCTGCCCAACGGCACGGAGCCGGAAGCGAAGCGGTTCACGTCGCGGATTTTCTTGAACAGATCTTCATGAAGTCTTCTCAACTCATTGAAGGTTCGGGAAGATCAGCGATAGCTTCACTCGTCATGCACCTGTCCGCGCGTAAACCCGCGCGTGGACAGTACATACGGATGATGTGGAGAACCCATGGCTCATCTGGGATCGAGGCGCGGCCGAGCTCTCGCTCTGCCGGTCGGTCTCGCGCTCACGGCCTCGCTCGGCTTCCTTGCCCCCGGCGCCGCCTCCGCCGCGGAACTGAGCGACGCTCCGGCCACCGTGGCCGCTTTCAGCGGCCCGAAGCTCTCGTACGTCGTCAACATCGAGGGCGGCCGCTGGACCGCCGCCTCGGTGCGGAAGGCGATCGCCGCCGCCGGTGGCGAGGTGGTCATCTCGTACGACCAGATAGGCGTGATAGTCGTCCACTCGCAGAACCCCGAGTTCGCGAAGACGATCCGCCAGGCGGACGGCGTGGTGTCGGCCGGCTCGACCCGCACCGCCCCGCTCTCCGCCCAGTCCGACGACTCCGTCGACGAGGGCGCGCAGGCGCTGACCCCGGCCGAGATCAAGGCCGCCGCGGCCGCCGCGACGGACGGTCAGGACCCGATGGAGCCCCTGCAGTGGGACATGCCGGCGATCAAGGCCGACAAGGCCCACGCGAAGACGCTCGGCAGCAGCAAGGTCACCGTCGGCATCATCGACACGGGTGTCGATGACACCCACCCGGACCTGGCGCCGAACTTCGACGCCGCCGCCTCCGCCAACTGCGTGTCCGGCAAGCCGGACACCACCCCCGGCTCGTGGCGCCCCAAGAAGGGCGAGAGCGACCACGGCACGCACGTCGCGGGCACCATCGGCGCCGCCAAGAACGGCATCGGCATCACCGGTGTCGCGCCGGGCGTGAAGCTCGCCGGCATCAAGGTGTCGACCCCCGACGGCTTCTTCTACACCGAGGCCGTGGTCTGCGGCTTCGTGTGGGCGGCCGAGCACGGCGTCGACGTCACGAACAACAGCTACTACACCGACCCGTGGATGTTCGCCTGCAAGAACGACGAGGACCAGAAGGCCCTCATCGAGGCGGTCACCCGTGCCACCCGCTACGCGGAGAAGAAGGGCACGGTCAACGTCGCCGCGGCCGGCAACTCCAAGTTCGACCTGGCGGCCGACACGATCACGGACACGTCCAGCCCGAACGACACCACGGCGGTCACCCGTGACATCGACCCGACGGAGTGCTTCGACTACCCGTCGATGCTGCCGGGCGTCGTGACGGTCTCCGCGACCGGCGCCAAGAACCTCAAGGCGTCCTACTCCAACTACGGTCTCGGCGTGATCGACATCGCCGCTCCCGGCGGTGACCGCACCGAGTACCAGACCCCGGACGCCCCGGCGGTCAACGGCCGCATCCTGTCCACCACGGTCGACGGCGGCTACAACTACAAGGCCGGTACGTCGATGGCGTCCCCGCACGCCGCCGGTGTGCTCGCGCTGCTGAAGTCGACGCACCCGAACGCCAGCCCGGCGGCGCTGAAGGCGCTGCTGTACGCGCAGGCCGACGACCTCGCCTGCACCAACCCGTACGACATCGAGGGCGACGGCAAGATCGACGCCGTCTGCGAGGGCGGCAAGAACAAGAACGGCTTCTACGGAGCCGGTCTGATCGACGCGCTGGCCGCCGTGAAGTAAGCGGTACCCGTGCATGAGGGCCCTGGTGTGGTGCGCCACACCAGGGCCCTCTCCATGCCCACGGGGTGGCACTCAGTGCCACACTGCCGCCATGGACAACACAGTGCGTACAGGTACGGAGTCGCTGTGGTCGGCACTCGGCGGCGATCCCGCCCTCGTCGACCGCGTGGAGTACGGCGGGGTCTCCGGGCTGCTGCCCGCGCGGCTGCCCGTGATGGACCTGGCGCGCGCGACGGTCGCGGCCTGCTCGCTCGCCGCGGTGGAGCACGCGGGGCTGCCGGGGCCGGTGCGGGTGGACGACGGGGCCGTCGCCACCGCCTTCGTGAGCGAGCGTCATCTGCGGGTCGACGGGCGGGCGCCGGTGAACTTCGCGCCGCTGTCCCGGTTCTGGCGGGCGGCCGACGGATGGGTCCGTACGCACGCCAACTACCCGCATCACAGGGCGGCGTTGCTCGCGGCTCTGGGGGTACCGGATTCCGGCTCGGGCTCCGTGGAGGCCGTCGCGGCGGCGATCGGCGAGCGGAAGGCCGTCGAGGTCGAGACGGCGGTGTACGCGGCCGGGGGCCTGGCCGTCGCCCTGCGCACGCCCGAGGAGTGGGCGGCCGGCGAGCAGGGCCGGGAGGTGGCGGCGCGGCCGCTGCTGACCCGGGAGCGGCTCGACGAGGCCGCGCCGAGGCGGCGTCCGGGCGGCCCGCTGCGGGTCCTCGACCTGACCCGGGTGATCGCCGGGCCCGTCGCGACGCGGACGCTGGCCCTGCTCGGCGCGGACGTCCTGCGGATCGACCCGCCCGCCAACCCCGAACTGCCCGACCAGCACGCGGACACGGGCGTCGGCAAGCGGACGGTCGCGCTCGATCTCGACCGGGCGTCGGACCGGCGCGCCTTCGACGAACTCCTGGATTCCGCCGATGTGTTGGTCACGGGTTACCGGCCGGGGGCGCTCGACCGGTTCGACCTGGAGCGGCCCGGTCTGGTGACCGCCCGCCTCTCCGCCTGGGGCGACTACGGGCCCTGGGGCGAGCGGCGGGGCTTCGACTCCCTGGTGCAGGTGGCCACGGGGATCGCGGCGGTGGAGGGGTCGGCGGAGGAGCCGGGCGCGCTGCCGGCGCAGGCGCTGGACCACGGCACGGGGTATCTGCTGGCGGCGGCGGTGCTGCGGTCGCTGACGGAGCAGCGGGCGGAGGGCGGCAGCCGTCTCGTACGGCTCGCGCTGGCGCAGACGGGGCACTGGCTGAGCGGTTCGCTGCCGCGGTACGCGCCGGAGCGGTACCTCGCGGAGTCGGAGGGACCGCTCGGGCGGTTGCGGTACGCGATGTCGCCGGTCGCGTACGAGGGCGGGCCGGCCGGGTGGTCGCGCCCG
Source organism: Streptomyces sp. NPDC002463 (assembly GCF_042889835.1). Classification (NCBI taxonomy): domain Bacteria; kingdom Bacillati; phylum Actinomycetota; class Actinomycetes; order Kitasatosporales; family Streptomycetaceae; genus Streptomyces; species Streptomyces sp. NPDC002463. The sequence continues at coordinate 593,330 of NZ_JBIARL010000002.1, read as the reverse complement.
CCGGGCGTCGCGGGGGCGGACGCGGCGGAGTGGGTCGGGGCCTGAGGGGCCCCGGGCCGGCTCCGTACGGGGTGGGCACCCGGGTGCCCACCCCACCCGTTCCGCTCCGGCGGAACGGGTGGGCACACAGGTGGTTACGGCTTGACCAGGACCTTCAGGGCCGTGCGGTCGTCCATCGCCTTGTAGCCCGACGGGACGCCGTCCAGGCCGACCGTCAGGTCGAAGACCGGGGACGGGTCGATCGCGCCGGAGAGGACGTCCGGGAGGAGCTCCGGGATGTAGGCGCGGACCGGGGCGACGCCGCCGCGCAGGGCGATGTTGCGGTCGAACATGACGGAGAGGTCGAGGCCGGTGCCGCTGCCGTGCGGGACGCCGACGTAGCCGATGGAGCCGCCGTCGCGGGTGATGCCGACGGCCGTGCGCATCGACTGCTCGGTGCCGACCGCCTCGATCACGGCGTGCGCGCCCTGCCCGCCGGTCAGCTCGCGGACGGCCGCCTCGGCGGCCTCGCCGCGCTCGGCGACGACGTCGGTGGCGCCGAAGGCGCGGGCGATGTCGGTACGGGCGGTGTGCCGGCCGAGCGCGATGATCCGCTCGGCGCCGAGCCGCTTCGCGGCGAGGACGCCGCAGAGGCCGACGGCCCCGTCGCCGACGACGGCGACCGTGGAGCCCTTCGTGACGCCCGCGCCGAGAGCCGCGTGGTGGCCGGTTCCCAGGACGTCGGAGAGGGCGAGCAGCGCGGTCAGGAGCCGGTCGTCGGAGGCGGCGTCGGCGGGGAGCTTGACGAGGGTGCCGTCGGCGAAGGGGACGCGGACGGCCTCGCCCTGGCCTCCGTCGGAGCCGACCGAGCCCCAGAAGCCGCCGCGCGGGCAGGAGGTCTGGAGGCCCTCGGCGCAGTACTCGCAGGTGCCGTCGGACCAGACGAAGGGGGCGACGACGAGGTCGCCGGCGGCGAAGCCGGTGACGTCGGAGCCGGCCGCCTCGACGATGCCGAGGAACTCGTGGCCGATGCGCTGGCCGGGCTGCCGGGCGGCCTCGCCGCGGTAGGCCCACAGGTCGCTGCCGCAGATGCAGGCGCGCAGGACCCTCAGGACGACGTCCGTGGGCTCCTGGATCACCGGGTCGGGCACGTCCTCCACGCGCATGTCGAACGGGGCGTGGATGGTGGTGGCGCGCATGGGGGGCGGTCCTTGCTGTCAGATGGTTGTACGACGTTCACCGTACATCGCGCGGAGCGCTCCCGCCGTCAGCAGGTACTGCGCCGCGATATAGGTCAGCATGACCCAGAAGTCCGGCGCCGGCAGCTGGGGCCACTCGGCGATGCCGGTGGCGATGAGGGTGTCGGACAGCAGGAAGAGGGCTCCGCCCAGGCCGGCCGCGAGCCCGAGGGCGCTGGAGCGGTACGCCATCGCGGCGAGCAGCAGCGAGTAGCCGGCGACGGGGATCCGCAGGTCGGCGGGGAGGTCGGGCCACAGGAGCGTGACGGTGCCGGCGAGCGCGGCCGCGTACAGGGCGCCGAGCGCCGGGGACGTACGCCTGCGTCCGAAGAGGACCAGGTAGCAGACGTGTCCGGCGGCGAAGGAGCCCATGCCGACGAGGAAGGCCCAGTCGGTGCCGGAGAGCAGGAAGACGTCGCCGCCCCAGCCGAGGAGGAGCGCGGCGGTGAGCAGCCGGGGCGCACCGAGGGTGGCGGCGTACGCGGCGAGCAGCGGCATCAGGAGCGGTTTGGCGACCTGGTGGCCGAGGTCGGCGCCGGCGAGCAGGGAGACCAGGTCGACGGCGGCGGCGAGTCCGAAGGCGGCGAGCAGTGCGCGGGAGGCGGTCGGGCGGGAGAGGGCGAGCGTGCTCATGCGGCGGCCTCCGTCGTGGCGGGCCGGTTCGTCCCGGCGGGCGGGGCGGGCTGCCAGCCGGGGCCGCGGAAGACGCGTCCCGCGCGCTCGCGCCAGCTGTGCGCGGCGCGCAGGTCGCGGGCGATGGCGGCGTACTCGTGGGTGGCGACGCGCAGCGGGTTGTAGGTCTCGATGTTCTTGGTGAGTCCGTAGACGGGCCGCTCGGTCTCGGCGATCCAGGAGCCGAACATCCGGTCCCAGACGATGAGGATGCCGCCGAAGTTCCGGTCCAGGTAGCCGCCCTGGGAGGCGTGGTGGACGCGGTGGTGCGAGGGCGTGTTGAGGACGTGCTCGAAGGGGCGGGGCAGCTTGTCGATGCGCTCGGTGTGGATCCAGAACTGGTAGACGAGGTTGACCGAGTAGCAGAAGGCGAGGGCCGCGGGGTGGACGCCGAGGGCGATCATCGGCAGGTAGAACGGCCAGCCCGTCACACCGGTCCACGGCTGGCGCAGAGCGGTGGAGAGGTTGAACTTCCGGCTGCTGTGGTGGACGACGTGGCAGGCCCAGAGGACGCGGACGACGTGGTGTCCCCGGTGCTGCCAGTAGTAGAGGAAGTCCTGGGCGAGCAGCATGAGCGGGATCGTCCACCAGAGGACGGGGACGCGGAGCGGGGTCAGCTCGTAGACGGCGGTGTAGATCGCGACCACGGGGATCTTCCACAGCGCGTCGAAGAAGAGGCTTCCCAGGCCCATGCCGATGCTGGTGGCGGCGTCCTTGGCCTCGTACCCGGCGGCGTCCTCGTCGGGGTGGATCCGGTGGACGACCATCTCCAGGACGGTGAGCAGGACGAACGCCGGTATGGACCAGAGCACGACATCGGGCGGGTTGGGCGGCATGCCGACGACGGTAGAGGCGGGGACCGGGCTCGGCTAGACGTGATTACTTACAAGTAAGTAAGACCGTCTGTCAGCAAGCTTTGGCACCTTCCGACAAGACGCCGCTAGACCCCGGCCGCGCCGAGCAGGGACCCCGCCGCGTAGGTGACCGCCATCGCGAGGGCGCCGCCCGCCACGTTGCGCAGGATCGCGGGGCCCGTGGGGGCGCTGCCGAGGCGGGCGCTCCACCAGCCGGTGAAGGCGAGGGCGGCGAGGACGGAGACGACCGTGACCCACAGGCGGGCGGAGGCCGGCGGGAGGACGATCGCGAGCAGCGGGAGCAGGGCGCCGACGGTGAAGGCGAGGAAGCTGGCGCCGGCCGCGTGCCAGGGGTTGGTGAGGTCGTCGGGGTCGATGCCGAGCTCCACGCGCGCGTGGGCCCGCAGCGCGTCGCGGGCGGTGAGCTGTTCGGCGGCCTCGCGGGCCACCTCGGGGGAGAGGCCGCGGGCGGCGAGCAGGCCGGTCAGTTCCGCCAGTTCCGCTTCCGGCTCTTCGCGCAGTTCGCGTTTCTCCTGGGCCAGCGCCGCCTTCTCCGAGTCGCGCTGGGTGGAGACGGAGACGTACTCCCCCGCCGCCATCGACATCGAGCCGGCGAGCAGCCCCGCCAGGCCGGCCGTGAGCAGGGCCGCCTGGGACTCGGTGGCGCCGGCGACGCCGACGACGAGGCCGGCGGTGGAGACGACGCCGTCGTTGGCTCCGAGCACGGCGGCCCGGAGCCAGTTGAGACGGGAGCCGAGGCCGCCGTCGTGGGCCTCGTCGTGTGCGGGGGCTTCGGTCACCCCTGGAGGGTCGCACCCGGTGGGTCACCAGACCCGGACCGACCCGCCCTTCGCGAAGGCCGGGCTGGTGGCGCCCGCCGGGACCTCCTTCAGGGGCTCGGCGATCTCGTCGACGGACGGGCCGTGGACGGCGGCGAGGCGGTCGAGGAGGGCGAGGTCGAAGCCGTAGACGCGGGCGGCGTTCCCGCCGACCATGGCGGCGACCTCCTCCCGGGGCAGTCCCGCGTAGGCGATGCGGAGGCCTTCCCGGGAGTACGGGGTGGTGCCCTCGTCGTGCGGGTAGTCGCTGCCCCACATGATCTTGTCGAGGCCGATCCGCTCGCGCAGCGGCACCTCGTGGGGGCGCATGAAGCTCGCGCCGACGAAGCAGTTGTCCCGCCAGACCTCGCCGGGGCCCTTGCCCATGGACTCGGCGAGGCCGGCGCCGAACTTGGACTCGGCGGTGGCGGCCCTCGTCGCGGCCGAGACCAGGCGCCCGTGGTAGTAGTCCAGCATGTCGAGCACGCCCGGGATCCAGCCCGAGCCCTGCTCGGTCAGGACCAGCTTGAGCCCCGGATGGCGCCGGAACGCGCCGCCGAAGATCAGGTGCCACAGGGCCCGGTGGGAGAACCAGGTGGTCTCCACCATGAACACCGCCCGGGCGGCCGGTTCGTCGCCCAGCGGCGGCGAGGCGGAGCCGCCGTGGTGGTTCACCGGGACGTCGAGCTCGGCGCAGACCGCCCAGATCGGGTCGTACGCCTCGGAGTACAGCTCCGGGACGGGCGAGCCCGGCGGGACGCCCGGCAGCAGGACGCCCCCGGTGAGCCCGGCCTCGCGGGTGCGGCGGATCTCCGCGACCGCCGCGTCCACGTCGTTGAGGAGGATCTGCGCCACGCCCGCCCTGCGCCCCGGGGCGTCCGCGCAGAAGTCGGCCAGCCAGCGGTTGTGCGCCTGGAGCCCGGCCCAGCGCCGCTCGTACTCGGCCCGGGTGGGCGGCTGGGCCATCAGGGAGGCCTTGGGGAAGAACGGCGGGATGGTGTTCGGGAAGACGACCTCGGCGACGATCCCGTCCGCTTCGAGCTCGCGCAGCCTGCGCTGCGAGTTCCAGTTGCGGTCGGCGGTGTCGGCGAGGAGGTCCTCGTACGGGTTGACATAGGCCGCCGCCCAGGCGTCGAAGTCGTCGTGGTGCTTCTTCTCCAGGTACGGCTTGTAGTCGAGGAGGTCGGCGCCGGCGTGGCAGTCGGCGGAGACGACGGTGTAGCGGTCGGTCACGGGTTCACCCCCAGGACCGGGAACTCGTGGTCGGTGAGCCAGTGCCGGCCGACCTCGCGCGAGCGGGCCCAGGAGGCTTCGACGGCGGTCTGGTCGGCGGGCTGGCCGAGGTCGGCGGGGGTGGGGCCGATCCGACGGGCTATCGGATCCAATATTTGGATATCGAATCCAAAGACCTCCGCGGCGGCGAGACCGAGCATCCGCCGGGTCTCCGCGACCGGGATGTCGTGGAACGTCTTCCGCAGCCACGCGCGCGTGTCCGGCCAGGTGCCCTCCGGGTGCGGGAAGTCCGAGCCCCACAGGATGTTGTCGACGCCGATCTCGTACCGCTGCGCCAGCTCGCGCCGCTTGGTGTTGGTGGCGCAGACGAAGACCTGCCGGTCCAGGTACTCGCTCGGCGGCCGCTTCAGCTCCGCGAACGGGGACAGCTTCTTGCCGCCGTGCGCGCCCAGATAGAGCCGGTCCATGAACCAGAGCAGGTTCGGCAGCCACCAGCAGCCGGACTCGGCGACCCCGAACCGCAGGCCCGGGTGGCGCTCGAAGACGCCCGACCAGAGCAGGAACCACAGCGGCCTGGCCGGCCAGAAGGTGACCTCGGAGACGTAGATCCCGAGGTGGTCGCCGTACTCCTCGCGCGGCGCCGCCCCGGAGTGGGTGACGACCGGCATGCCGGTCTCGGCGGCCGCCGCCCACACCGGGTCGTAACGCCGGTCGTGGTAGGGGGCCTTGTCCACCCACATGGAGGGGATCATCAGCGCGCCGAGGCCGGACTCCTTGGCCCGGTGGATCTCGGCGACGACCTCGCGGACGTCGGCGGTGACGGGCAGGAGGGCGACCCCGCAGTGCCGAGCCGGGTTCGCGGACACGAACTCGGCGAGCCAGCGGTTGTGGGCCTTCGCGCCGGCCATGCCGAGCTCCGGGTCCTGGTCGCCGGAGAGCCCGAGGCCGACGCCGAAGGGCGCGGCGGTCTGGCTGTCGACGGCGTCCGCGTCGGGGAAGACGACCTCGGCGGCCACCCCGTCGCCGTCGAGCTCCTTGATCCGCTGGGCGGGGTCCCAGCCGCCGCGCAGGCCTTCCTCGTTGTCGCGGAACCACTTGTCCGCGAAGGCCTCGTTGCGCACCCCGAGCCGGGTCATGGCCGCCCGGCGGGCCTCGCGCCCGGCGAGGAAGTCGTCGAAGTCCCGGTGGAAACGGGGGTCGAGATAGGGCCGGTACTCCTCGGTGGGCAGCCCGGCGTGGCAGTCGGAGGAGATGATCAGATACGGGTCCTCATGGCGCTCGTTGCTCATGGTGAAGCCCCTCAGTCGAGGATGAAGCTCTCCAGGTACGACGGGTTGGCGCGGTCGAGCATGGACCGCGAGCGCGCCGTGATCTGCCGGTCGCTGTGCTCGCTCTCCGGCAGCATCCAGAAGCGGTCGGCGCGGATGCCGTCGACGACGTGCTCGGCGACGTCCTCCACCGGCGTGAAGGTCACCTCGTGGCCGGCCTCCTTCATCGCGGCCTCGTACTGGTCGAGGCTGCGGTACGGGGTCCTGCGCGGCCGCTGCTTGGCGTACCGCTCGGGCCGGTTGCGGTGCGACTCCCACAGTCCGGTGCGGAGCATGTGCGGGCCCGGGAAGAGCACGGAGGCGCCCACGCGCGCGTGCTCGGCCTTCAGATGGGCGTAGAGCGACTCGGTCATGGTGACGACGGCCGCCTTGGTGACCGCGTACACGGAGGCGGTGGGCAGCGGGGCGATGCCGCCGTCGCCGGAGGAGGTGTTCACGACGTGGCCGGGTTCGCCGCCGGCGAGCATGCGCGGGACGAAGGCCTGGATGCCGTGGAAGACGCCCCAGACGTTGACGGAGAAGGCCCACTTCCAGTCGTTCGGCTCGTGCTCCCACATGCGGCCCTCGGCGCCGGAGCCGACGCCCGCGTTGTTGCAGAGGACGTGGACGGCGCCGAAGGTGTCGTACGCGGCGTCCGCGAACGCCCGGACCTCGTCGGGGTCCGAGACGTCGACCGTCCGGGCGAGGACCTGCGCCCCGCTCGCCATCAGCTCGTCGGCGGCCTCCTCCAGGGCGCCGCGCTCGACGTCCCCGAGGACGACGGCGAGGCCCTCGGCGGCGAAGCGGCGGGCCATCGCGAGCCCGATGCCGCTCGCCGCGCCCGTGACGACGGCGACCTGCCCCTCGCGCAGCTCCATCAGGCACTTCCTTCCGGGGGTCCGTCGAGGATCTGGAGCGGGTCGTCGTACCGCTGGTGGACGAAGGGCAGCAGGTCCCGGGCGGAGACGCGCTCGGCGACCGTGCCCTTCTGGTCGGTGGTCTTCTCGCCGATCGTGATCTCGACGAGCCGGCGCACGGGCAGGTCGGCGACCGGGTCGTACATGGACTCGCGCAGCACGACGTCGCCGGTGATCCGCTCCAGCCTCCGCACCTTCTCGTTGCGGACGCAGTGCACGAGGACGGGGTCCGCGTCGAAGCCGGTCCCCTCCACGCCGGGCAGGAACTTGAAGTAGAAGTCGGTCTTCTCGACGGGCTCCGGCAGCGGCAGCGGTCCGGAGACCGCCCCGCGCACCTCCACGAAGGCGATGCCGTGCCGGGCGAGGGCGGCGCGCACGACGAGGCCGTCGCGCTCGACCGTGACCTCGCCCAGTTTCTTCGGCTCGCCGAAGACCTCGCGCCCGCCGATCAGGGCCCGCTCGTGGGTCATCGGCATGACCAGCGGGTACCAGCCCTCGCGGTCGCCGTGGGCGGCGGCCACGGCCACCGAGCCGGCGCCGAGCGGATAGCCGGGCAGGTCGACCTTGCTGATGTTGGCGCGCACGAGGGGGCGCGCGGTGGGTTTCAGCGGGGGCGGCAGGACCGCCGCCACGACGTCCGGGTCGGTCTCCCAGACGGCGACCACGCCGGTGGACCAGATGTCGGGGAGCTTGGCGGACCGCTCGCGGGCCGCCGCCGCCTCCGCGTCGCTGCGCGCCCCGTACCGTACTCGTGCCATGACGTACCGCCCTTCGGGAACGTATCGGCCTGTAACACTGTTACACCGAGCACCCCGCAGGGTAAAGAGGGCTGCACGCAGAGGAGTTGGGGGAACCGATGGCACGCTCCGCGCTGACCCGCGACGAGGTCCTGGACACGGCGGCCGCCCTGGTGAGGGAGCACGGCCCGGACGCGCTCACGATGCGCCGGCTCGCCGCCGAGCTCGGCACCGCGGTCACCTCGATCTACTGGCACGTCGGCAACCGCGAGTCGCTCCTCGACGCGCTCGCCGCCCGCACCGTCGCCGACCTCGGCGCCATCCGGCCCCGGGGCGCGACCCCGGCCGAGCGGATGGTCTCGGTCGCCCGCGCGCTGCGCCGGGCGCTGCGCGAGCGCCCGCACCTGGTGGCGATGGTCCACGAGCGGGGGCTGACCGAGCGCATGTTCCTGCCGGCCCAGCGGGCCCTGGTGCACGAGGCGCACGCGGCGGGGCTGCGCGGGGCGGAGGCCGCCCGGGCCGTCCGCGCGGTGCAGTTCCAGGTCGTCGGCTACGTCCTGGTGGAGCGCAACCGCGAGCGGGCCCCCGCCCAGTCCCCCGCCGAGGAGGAGCTGTGGCGGGGCGAGGACGCCGAGGCCGACGGGCCCCTCGCCCGCGCGCTCGCCGCGCCGATCGACACCGAGCGGCTCTTCGCCGACTCCGTACGGGCTCTGGTGGACGGTCTGCTCGCGGGGGCCTCCGGGGGCACCGAGGACGGGAGTGTCGGTCGCGGGCCGTATTCTCATTAACCGTGCTTGACGACCGTACGACAGCAGCGATGTGGCCGGCCGCCTACCCGCAGGGGTACGCGGTGGTCGACGTGGAGACCACCGGACTCGCCCGTGACGACCGGATAGTGTCGGCTGCCGTCTACCGGCTGGACGCCCAGGGGAACGTCGAGGACCACTGGTACACCCTCGTCAACCCCGAGCGCGACCCCGGTCCGGTCTGGATCCACGGGCTGACCAGCGACGTCCTGGAGGGCGCGCCGCTCTTCCCGGAGATCGCGGCGGAGTTCGCGGCACGGCTGGACGGACGGGTGCTCGTCGCGCACAACGCGATGTTCGACTGGCAGATGATCGCCCGGGAGTACGCGCGCGCGGAGTCCGCGGCGCCGGTGCGCCAGCGGCTGTGCACGATCGCGCTCGCCAAGGAGCTGTCGCTGCCGCTGCCCAACCACAAGCTGGAGTCGCTCGCCGCGCACTTCGGTGTGGTGCAGCAGCGCGCGCACAACGCGCTCGACGACGCGCGGGTGCTCGCCGAGGCGTTCCGGCCGAGCCTGCACGCGGCGGCCGAGCGGAACGTCCGGCTGCCGCTCCTGGAGTGCCGGCCGCTCACCGAGTGGGCCTCGACGCCCGCGCAGCAGCGGATCGGCCACCAGTCCTCCTACCGGGCGGGCAGCTGGCGCCCCTCGCGGAAGCGGCCGCCGTGCCCGTACCCCAACCCCGGGCGCTACGAGTCGGACAAACCGCTCAAGCAGGGCATGCGGGTGGCCTTCTCCGGCGACACCTCCATCGACCGCGAGCTCCTGGAGGACCGCACCGTCGAGGCCGGCCTGCACGTCGCCACCAGCGTCTCCCGGCTGACCAGCCTCCTGGTCACCAACGACCCGGACTCCGTCACCTCCAAGACCCTCAAGGCCCGGTCCTTCGGCACCCCGGTCGTCGACGAGGCCGCCTACACCCAGCTCCTGCGGGACGTGACCCCGGCAGACGGGTGACAGCCCGGTCCCGGCGGGCGCGCCGCGCTGCGCGCGCCCGGCGGGCGCTCCACCCTGTGGCGCATGGCACGTTGTGAGGTCTGCGGAAACGATTACGGCATGTCCTTCGAGGTGCACGCGCAGGGCGCGGTGCACGTCTTCGACTGCTTCTCCTGCGCCATCCACCGCATGGCGCCCATCTGCGAGCACTGCCGGGTCCAGATCATCGGGCAGGGCGTCGAGGTCGAGGGCAGCTGGTACTGCGGCGGCCACTGCGCCCGCGCCGAGGGGAAGGTGGGCATCGTCGACAGGGTGTGAGGAAACGTTCCCGGGCGGGTGGCGCGAGCCACCCGAACCCCCCGTGCGTACACCCCGCAGCCCGAAAGGTACGGTCGTGGGGTGTACCGCTTCCTGTTGTCCCGGCAGTGGGTGATCCTCACCCTCGTCGCCCTCGTCCTCATCCCCACGATGATCGAGCTGGGCTTCTGGCAGTTCCACCGGCACGAAAGCCGGGTCGCCCAGAACACCCTGATCGCGGACAACCTCAAGACGAAGCCGCTCCCGGTCGAGCAGCTCACCTCCCCCGGTCACACCGTCCCGCGCGCCGACTACTGGCGCCGGGTCACCGCCACCGGCACCTTCGACACCGCCCACGAGGTGGTCGTCCGCCGCCGCACCTCCTCCGACGACCAGGTGGGCGTGCACGTCCTGACCCCGCTGGTCCTCCGCGACGGCCGGATCGTGCTGGTCAACCGCGGCTGGATCCCGGCCGCCGCCGACCAGCACGCCTTCCCTCCCGTGCCGCCCGCTCCCAAGGGCGAGGTCACCGTCACCGGCCGGCTCAAGGCCGACGAGACGACGGGCGCCAGCGGCATCAAGGACCTGAAGGGCCTGCCGGACCGCCAGGTCATGCTCATCAGCAGCCGGCAGCAGGCCGAGCTCATCGGCCGCGAGGTGCTCGGCGGCTACCTGGAGCAGAGCGCGCCCGACCCGGCCGGCGGCACCCCCGAGCTGATCCCCGAGCCGGACCACGACTCGATCGGCCCCCACATGGCGTACGCCGTGCAGTGGTGGCTCTTCGCCGCCGGCGTGCCCGTCGGCTGGGTGGTCCTGGTGCGCCGGGAGAAGCGCGACCGGGCGGCGCAGACCGCCTCAGGCGTCCCCGGATCCACCGAGCCGGACACGGCGGAGTCCGAGGCCGCTCCGGCCCGCTGATTGACCGTCGCCGCTTCCGGGAACAGCCCAAAGCGTGACGCAACGTATCGACGACTACGCCCTCATCGGCGATCTCCAGACCGCCGCGCTCATCGGCCGCGACGGGTCGGTCGACTGGCTGTGTCTGCCCCGCTTCGACTCCGCCGCCTGCTTCGCCGCCATCCTCGGCGACGAGAACAACGGCCACTGGACCATCGCGCCCAAAGGCGCCACCACCTGCTCCACCCGCCGCTACGCCGAGGACACCCTCGTCCTGGAGACCTACTGGGAGACCCGTACGGGCACCGTCAAGGTCATCGACTTCATGCCGCAGCGGGACAGGGCCCCCGACCTGATGCGGATCGTGGAGGGGGTCAGCGGCAGCGTCGAGATGGCCTCCGTGCTGCGGCTCCGCTTCGACTACGGCTCGATCGTGCCCTGGGTGCGCAGGGCCGACGGCCACCGGGTCGCCATCGCCGGTCCCGACTCGGTCTGGCTGCGCAGCGAGCCGCACGTGAAGACCTGGGGCCAACAGTTCTCCACCCAGTCCGCCTTCACCGTCGCCGCCGGCGAGAAGGTCGCCTTCGTCCTCACCTGGCACCCCTCGCACGAGCCGCGCCCCGAGCTCGTCGACCCCTTCGAGGCCCTGGAGCAGTGCCTCGCGGACTGGCGGGAGTGGACGGCCCGCTGCACCTACCGGGGCCCGTACCGGGCGGCCGTCGTGCGCTCCCTGATCACCCTCAAGGCGCTCACGTACGCCCCCACCGGCGGGATCATGGCCGCCCCCACCACCTCCCTGCCGGAGGAGCTCGGCGGCGTGCGGAACTGGGACTACCGCGCCTGCTGGCTGCGCGACTCCTCCCTCACCCTCGGCGCGCTGCTCGCCACCGGCTACGAGGAGGAGGCCTGCGCCTGGCGGGACTGGCTGCTGCGCTCGGTCGCGGGCGACCCCGCCGACCTGCAGATCATGTACGGACCCGCCGGGGAGCGCCGGCTGCCGGAGACCAGCCTGCCGTGGCTGCGCGGCTACGCCGACTCCTCGCCGGTACGCACCGGGAACGCCGCGGTGGACCAGTTCCAGCTCGACGTGTACGGCGAGGTCATGGACTCCCTCAGCCGCGCGCGTGAGGCCGGGATCCCGGCGGAGCGGCACGCCTGGAACATCCAGCTGAGCCTGCTCGGCTTCCTCGAGTCCACCTGGCGGGAGCCCGACGAGGGCCTGTGGGAGGTCCGCGGGCCGCGCCGCCACTTCACCCACTCGAAGGTCATGGCCTGGGTCGCCGCCGACCGGGCGGTGCGCACCCTGGAGGCCGACCCCTCGCTGCCGGGGAACGCGGACCGCTGGCGGGCGATGCGGGACGAGATCCACGCCCAGGTGTGCAAGCGGGCGTACGACCCCGAGCGGAACACCTTCACCCAGGCGTACGGCTCGACCGAGCTGGACGCCGCGACCCTCCTCATCCCCCAGGTCGGCTTCCTGCCGCCGGACGACCCGCGGGTGGTGGGGACCGTGGACGCCGTACGGGCGGAGCTGACGCACGGCGGCTTCCTGCGCCGCTACAGCCCCGACTCGACGGCCCTGGACGGGCTCCCCGGGCAGGAGGGCACCTTCCTGGTCTGCTCGTTCTGGCTGGCGGACGCGCTGCGGCTGACCGGCCGCGCCGAGGAGGCGCGCGAGCTCTTCGAGCGGCTCCTCACCCTCACCAACGACGTGGGGCTCCTCGCCGAGGAGTACGACCCGGTGGCGGGACGCCAGCTGGGGAACTACCCGCAGGCGTTCAGCCACATCGGCCTCGTGGGGACCGCTCTCGCCCTCGCCGCCGGGGACGCGGCAGGATAGGGGCATGGATCTTGGACTGAAGGACCGTGTGTACGTGGTGACCGGTGCGACGCGGGGGCTCGGCCGGGCCTCGGCCGAGGCGCTGCTCGCCGAGGGCGCGAAGGTGCTGATCACCGGGCGCGAGGAGAAGACCGTCGCCGACGCGGTGGCCGAGCTGGGCGAGGGCGCGGCCGGCGTCGCCGCCGACAACACCGACCTGGGGACCCCCGCCCGGCTGATCGCCGAGGCGCGGGCCCGCTTCGGCGGCTTCGACGGCATCCTGATCAGCGTCGGCGGCCCGGCGCCCGGCTTCGCGGCGGACAACACCGACGAGGAGTGGGCGGCCGCCTTCGACACGGTCTTCCTGGGGGCGGTACGGCTGGCCCGCGCGTCCGCCGAGATGCTCGGCGAGGGCGGGGTCATCGGCTTCGTCCTGTCCGGCTCCGTCCACGAGCCGATCCCCGGCCTGACCATCTCCAACGGACTGCGGCCGGGCCTGGCCGGCTTCGCCAAGTCCCTCGCCAACGACCTGGGCCCGCGCGGGATCCGGGTCGTCGGCCTGCTGCCGAGCCGCATCGACACCGACCGGGTCCGCTCCCTGGACGCGCTCTCCGGCGACGCGGACGCGGCCCGCGCGGCGAACGAGCTCACGATCCCGCTGCGCCGGTACGGCACCCCGGCGGAGTTCGGCCGCACGGCGGCCTTCGTGCTGTCGCCGGCCGCCTCGTACCTGACGGGTCTGATGCTGCCGGTGGACGGCGGGGCGCGCGCCGAGTTCTGACCCGCCGCCGGGTCCTCAGGCGACCCGGCGGGCGCGGTGCTTGACCGCGCGCAGGCGCGCCTCCGTGGGCAGCGCGGGCAGGCCCGTCGACGTACGGGCGTCGGCGAGCGCCCGGGTGCTGAGGGTGGTCAGGGCGGCGCCCGGGGAGGCGTGCGGCTCCAGGAGCAGCGCGATCCGGGTCCGGGGGGCGCCGCGGCGCCCCGTGAGGGCGACCTTGGCGCGGGCGACGCCGTCCTGTGCGGTGGCGTCCGCCTCCAGGACGCTCTCCAGGGCCCGGCCGCGCAGGACCGCCGCTTCGCCGTCGCCGGTGTCGACGAGGACCTCGGCGAGCCGGGCCCGCCGGAACTGGGCGAGCAGCCACCAGAGGGCGAGCAGGACGACGAGCCCGAGGACGGCGATGACCACCGGCCACCACCAGCTCTCGTCGCGCCAGTGCTGCCGTTCGGAGGTGGAGAGCAGCACGTCGTCGGGGCCCGACCAGGGCCACCAGGACGGTACGGGCAGGTCGAGGGCGGCGGCGAGGACCGCGCCGCCGACGACGACGAGGAGCAGCCCGGCGAGACCGAGCAGGGCGCGGTTGACGCGCCGCAGGACGACGGTCACTTGGCCTTCCCTTCCTTGCGGGGCGGCCTGGCCACCCGTACCGTCCGCGCGGGCGGGTGGGCGAGGCCGAGCTCGTCGACGCCGGTGGCGAGCACCGTCTCCACGTCGGCGCGGACCTCGTCGAGGGCCCGGAAGTGGGAGACCGCCCGGACGGCGACCTTGGCGCGGCCGACGCGCACCCGGACGGACTGGACCCCGGAGACCTCCATGACGCGGTCCCGCAGAGTGAAGGCGGCGGCCTTGCGGTCGAGCCCCGCCCGCACGTCGGTGTGCTCCCGGCGCATCGGGAGGATGCCGCGCAGCCCCGGGGTGGCGGCCAGGATCAGGAGCCAGAGACCGAGCACGACGGCGACGGCCGCGCCGACGACGACCGCCACGTCGTCCAGCGGCCGGGTCGCGAGCCCGTCGGCCAGCTTGCGCCGCCAGGCCATGGCGGGCCGGTCGGCCCGCACGGCGGCGACGTCGTAGAGCAGCAGCCCGGTCCCCCCGAGCACGACGGCCGCGAGGACGGCGGCGGGGATGCGACGCACGGCCCAGAAACGGCGGACGCGGGGGGCGGGGGCGTCGGTGGGGTCGGGGTCCGGCTCGGAGCCCGGGTGTGCGGAGGCGTCCGGTTCCGGGGTCGTGGTCATGCGAGGCGGCCCCTCGGGGTGGTGTGGCGGGTGTGGGCGGAGTGGAGGCGCTCGACGTGGACGTCCACCTCGTGGACCTCCAGGCCGACGAGGTCCTCCACGCGCGTGCGTACCCGGCTCCGGACGGCCCCGCACTGGCGGCCGACGTCGGACGGGTAGTCGAGGTCGAGGCTCACCGAGACGCGGGCGATCTCCCGGTGGACGACGACGGAGGCGTGCGGCTTCGACCCCCCTTCGGGGAGGGCGTCGAGGGCCTCCCTGGCCGCCTGAGCGGCGATCTTCGCGACGACGCGGTCGGCGACCGTGGTCGCCCCCCGGTCCCGCACCCCGTCCCGTACCGCGCCGTCCGCCAGATCCGTCACCACCTCCGGTCACCGCCGCCGGTCGCCGCGCTCGCGTCCCCGGAACAGATCGCCGGCCTCGAGGTCGCCGTCGAGGAAACGGCCCGCCACGAAGCCGATCGCCCCGAGGGCCGCGACCAGCAGAAACGCTCCGAAGCCGCCGAAGTATCCGGCGAAGCCGAGAGCCATGCCGGCCACCAGGCCGACCACCGCCATACTCATTCCGAGCCCCTTTCCCTGGCCCCCGGCACCTGTCGCCGGGGGCTGCGACGACTACTGGAGCCGGGGCTCCGACTCCTCTTCCTCTTCCTCGGGCAGCTTCACGTCGCTGACCGCGATGTTGACCTCGACGACCTCGAGGCCGGTCATCCGCTCCACGGCGGCGATGACGTTCTCCCTGACGTCTCCGGCGACATCGGCGATGGACACGCCGTAGTCGACGACGATCTCCAGGTCGAGCGCGGTCTGCACCTCGCCGACCTCGGCCTTGACCCCTCGGGTGACGCTCGCCTTGGCGCCGCCTCCACCGGGGACCCGGTCGCGGACGGCGCCGAAGGTCCGGGAGAGGCCGCTGCCCATGGCGTGGACGCCGACGACGTCACGCGCGGCGAGACCGGCGATCTTCTCCACGACACCGTCGGCGATCGTCGTCCGGCCCCGGGTCGCCGCGGCGCCGCCGCCCCGCTTGGTCACGGAGGTACGGCGCGGCTCGTCCGCCGCGGGGTCTCCGGAGTGAGTGGTGTCCGTCATAAGAGTGAGCCCCTTCTGTCATGTTTCGGGGTTACTCGCCCACATTAAGGGCGCTTGCCCCAATCCGCTCCGGGGATGCGGCAGGCTGGGGGAATGACGACGGCTGAGGGTTGGACGGCGGCGGTACGGGAGCGCCTCGCGCCGGGCAGGCTGCTGCCGCTCGGGGCGGCCGGGGACGGCGCGTGGATCACCGAGCGCGCGGCGCGCGGGATCCTCGTCCCGGCCGCCGCGGCGGTACGGGGGGTGGTGCCGGGCGAGCTCCGGGTCGGGCCCGACGACCAGGCGGAGCCCGGGGACCTGCGCATCACCGTGGACTTCGGGGCGGTGGCGGGCCGTCCGCTGCCGGAGCTGGCGGAGGAGCTGCGGGCGGCGCTGCTCGGGGCGGGGCGGGACGGTCTCGGGCTGCGGGTGACGGCGGTGGACCTGCGGGTGACGGAGCTGCTCGACGCGGAGCCGGCGGCGGCCGGACCGGCCGCTCCCCCGCCGGGGCGGCCCGCTCCGGCGACGGACGACCCGGTGGCCCTGGCGGTCCTGCGGGTCGAGGGCGTGGCGGGCGTGACGGACGCCTGGGGACCGCCGGTGCGCCGGGGCCCGGACGGGGTGCGGGTGGAACTGGCCGTGACGGCCGGGCACCGCCCGCTGGACGTGGCCCGCGCCGCCCGAAGCGCCGCGACCGCGGCCGCCGAGGAGGCGACCGCGGTCACGGTACTGGTGTCGGAACTGCGCTGAACGCGCGCGTGCGCCGCAGGGCGCGGCAGCCGGCGACCCGGCGCACGGACGCGCAGGCGATCCGCGCGCACAGGCCCGTCGGACGCGCCGGCCGGTCACCCGGAACGGTCACCCACCCGCGCGCCGCGCGCGTCAGTCGCCGAGGCCCGCCAGGTCGCGCAGGCGGCGGGCCTGGGCGGCGCGTTCGGCGGTGCGCTGCTCCTCGTAGGAGCGGCCGGAGGCGCCCTGGAGCAGCGCCTTGGTCTCGTTGACCGCGTCGCGCGGCGCCGCGAGCAGGGCGGCGCCGAGGTCCCGTACCGCCGCGTCGAGCTCCTCGGCGGGTACGGACAGGTTGGCGAGACCGATGCGCTCGGCCTCCTCCGCGTACACGAAGCGGCCGGTGGCGCAGATCTCCAGCGCGCGGGCGTAGCCGACGAGCGAGACGAGCGGGTGCGTCCCGGTCAGGTCCGGGACGAGGCCCAGGCTGGTCTCGCGCATGGCGAACTGCACGTCCTCGGCGACGACCCGCAGGTCGCAGGCGAGGGCGAGCTGGAAGCCCGCGCCGATGGCGTGGCCCTGGACGGCCGCGATCGACACGAGGTCGCTGCGGCGCCACCAGGTGAACGCCTCCTGGTACTCGGCGATGAGCGCGTCGAGGTCCGCGTCGGACCCGCGCGCCATCTCCAGGAAGGACGGCTCGCCGTCGAAGCCCTCGGGCGTGAACGCCTGCCGGTCGAGTCCGGCGGAGAAGGACTTGCCCTCGCCGCGCAGAACGACGACCCGCACGCTGCCGGGCAACGACCGGCCGGCTTCCGTCAACGCCCGCCACAGAGCGGGAGACTGGGCGTTGCGCTTCGCCGGATTGGTCAGGGTCACCGTGGCAACGGCGTCCTCGACGGTGAGCCGTACACCGTCCTTGTCGAATACGAGCTCAGAGTCGTCGAGCGTAGTCATGGGGGCGCCTCCGGTTCCGGTGCAGCACTGCATTCGAGATGCTAAGTGACTGCACAGTAACCACCCGGCCGACCGCAGGGCCGACCGGGTGCCCACCGGGAGGTCCCGGTGGGCCGGTCGAGCCGCCCCGATGTCAGGCCGAGGCCGCCTTCTTGCCCCGTGTCGCTCCGCCGCGTCCACGCAGCGTGACTCCGGACTCGCTCAGCATCCGGTGGACGAATCCGTAGGAGCGGCCGGTTTCCTCGGCCAGCGCCCGGATGCTCGCACCGGAGTCGTACTTCTTCTTCAGGTCTGCCGCGAGCTTGTCGCGCGCGGCGCCGGTCACCCGGCTGCCCTTCTTCAGAGTCTCGGCCACCCGTGCCTCCTCATGGGAAGTGCGCTCTGGACTTCTCATGATCACCCCTCCCGTCCGTCCTGGCCACCCATTCGACAAGGTCCGTCCCGTCGGGTTTGTGGACGAGTACGCCGTCATCACGAACGGAAGCCGGCATTCCGCACGACCGGCAGGGCGCCTCCGCACCGCATGATGCGGGAAGTGCCAGGTCAGCGCGGCTACGGGAACACACGTACGGCGCGGGTCTGCCGGAAGGATTCGGCAGAGCACCGCGCCGGGAGGTACGAGACATCCTCACTCAGATGAAGGATCACCCATGAGCCGAATGATCCAGCCCGAGATGATCATCCGGTGCTCCGAGGAGCCCCGGAGCACCGCTCGGAGGGTCAGGCGAGGGCGACCAGGTCCGCGTAGTCCGCGCCGTACAGGTCCTCGACGCCGTCCGGGAGCAGGATGATCCGCTCCGGGTCGAGCGCCTCCACGGCGCCCTCGTCGTGGGTGACGAGGACGACGGCGCCCTTGTACGTGCGCAGCGCGCCGAGGATCTCCTCGCGGCTGGCCGGGTCCAGGTTGTTGGTGGGCTCGTCGAGGAGCAGCACGTTCGCCGAGGAGACGACGAGGGTCGCGAGCGCGAGCCGGGTCTTCTCGCCGCCGGAGAGGACGCCGGCCGGCTTGTCGACGTCGTCGCCGGAGAAGAGGAAGGAGCCGAGCGTCTTGCGGACGTCGACGAGGTCGAGGTCGGGCGCGGCCGAGCGCATGTTCTCCAGGACGGTCCGCTCGGGGTCGAGGGTCTCGTGCTCCTGGGCGTAGTAGCCGAGCTTGAGGCCGTGGCCCGGGGTGACCTCGCCGGTGTCGGGCTGCTCGACGCCGCCGAGGAGGCGCAGCAGGGTCGTCTTGCCCGCGCCGTTGAGGCCGAGGATGACGACGCGCGAGCCCTTGTCGATCGCGAGGCTCACATCGGTGAAGATCTCGAGCGAGCCGTACGACTTGGAGAGGCCCTCGGCGGTCAGCGGGGTCTTGCCGCAGGGCGCCGGCTCGGGGAAGCGGAGCTTGGCGACCTTGTCGGAGGCGCGGACGGCCTCCAGGCCGGAGAGCAGGCGCTCGGCGCGCTTGGCCATGTTCTGCGCGGCGACGGTCTTGGTGGCCTTGGCACGCATCTTGTCGGCCTGCGAGTTGAGCGCGGCGGCCTTCTTCTCGGCGTTCTGACGCTCGCGCTTGCGGCGCTTCTCGTCGGCCTCGCGCTGCTGCTGGTAGAGCTTCCAGCCCATGTTGTAGACGTCGATCGTGGAGCGGTTGGCGTCCAGGTAGAAGACCTTGTTGACCACGGTCTCGACGAGGTCGACGTCGTGGGAGATGACGATGAAGCCGCCGCGGTAGGTCTTCAGGTAGTCGCGCAGCCAGACGATGGAGTCGGCGTCGAGGTGGTTGGTGGGCTCGTCGAGGAGCAGGGTGTCGGCGTCGGAGAAGAGGATCCGGGCGAGCTCGACGCGGCGGCGCTGACCGCCGGAGAGGGTGTGCAGCGGCTGGCCCATGACCCGGTCGGGCAGGCCGAGGGCGGCGGCGATGGTGGAGGCCTCGGCCTCGGCCGCGTACCCGCCCTTGGTCAGGAACTCGGTCTCCTGGCGCTCGTACTGCCGCAGCGCCTTGTCGCGGGTGGCGCCGGAGCCGGTGGCGATGCGCTCCTCGTTCATCCGCATCTTCTTGATGAGGACGTCGAGGCCGCGGGCGGAGAGGATGCGGTCGCGGGCCAGGACGTCGAGGTCACCGGTGCGCGGGTCCTGCGGGAGGTAGCCGACCTCGCCGGAGCGGGCGATGGAGCCGGCGGCGGGCTGGCCCTCGCCGGCGAGGCACTTGGTGAGCGTGGTCTTGCCCGCTCCGTTGCGGCCGACGAGGCCGATGCGGTCGCCCTTGGCGACGCGGAAGGAAGCGGACTCGATGAGGACTCGGGCGCCGGCGCGCAGCTCGATGCCGGAAGCGGTGATCACGGACAGACTCCAGGGCGGTGGGAAACGGCGGAAGGACGACTGGTGGCGGGCTTCGACGCCGCTAATGCACCCAAAGGAGAGTGGCCATGCGGCCAGTCTAACGGGCGTCTGCAACTGGTTTTCGGCCATGCGAGGGATGAGGGACGAAGCAGGATCTTTCTCACATTCGCGCTGATGCGCCGCAAAAGGGGCGGGGCGGTCTAGATCATTCGATACTCGGCGCAGGGCGGCGGCCACCGCCGCGACAGCGACGCGGAGGGTGGTGGACCGTGCAGTTCGACGACGACGCCGACCTGGACACCTCGGAGGTACGGGACGTCCGCGGCAGCCGCATCCCGGGCGGCAGGGCGACCGTCGGCGGCGGCGTCATCGGCCTCATCGCGCTGGTCCTCGGCGTGCTCTTCGGGGTGGGTCCCGACCAGCTCGGGCTCTCCTCCGGCGGTGACGCGCCGGTCGCGAGCTCCTCGTCGGCGGCCCAGGTGAACCAGAGCTGCAAGAAGGGCTCGGACGCCAACACGCGCCAGGACTGCCGGATCGTCGCCGTCGTCAACAGCGTCCAGGACTACTGGCGCAGCGAGTACCCGCGCCGGGGCGGGACGTACGGGAGCGCCGCCACCGTCATGTTCACCGACCGGGTCGGCACCGCGTGCGGCGCGGCGACCTCGGCGGTGGGGCCCTTCTACTGCCCCGGCGACCGCCAGGTCTATCTGGACCTCGGCTTCTTCGACGAGCTGCGGACCGAGTTCGGCTCGACGGGCGGGCCCTTCGCCCAGGCGTACGTGGTGGCGCACGAGTACGGGCATCACATCCAGAACCTGATGGGGACCCTGAGCCGCGCCCAGGACGGGCGGACGGGGGCGAACTCCAACGCCGTGCGGGTCGAGCTCCAGGCCGACTGCTACGCCGGGGTCTGGGCGCGGCACGCGACGGCCGCCCCCGACGAGAAGACGGGCCGGCCGCTGCTCACCCGGCTCACCGACGAGGACATCCGGGACGGCCTGGACGCGGCGGCGGCCGTGGGCGACGACCGGATCCAGGAGCGGTTCCAGGGCCGGGTGACGCCGGAGAACTGGACGCACGGCTCGGCGGCGCAGCGGCAGCAGTGGTTCTACGAGGGCTACAGGACGGGCGACATGGCCCGGTGCAACACCTTCCGCTGAGTTGTCAGTGGCGGCTGCGAGACTGAGATCCAGGTCACATCGAGAGGAAGTGATCGGGATGGCTGGGATCCCCGACATCTGTCCGGCGCTGCGGTACGAGGACGCGAAGGCCGCGATCGAGCAGCTCACGGAGGGCTTCGGTTTCACCACGCACGCCGTGTTCGAGGGCGAGGACGGCCGTGTGACGCACGCCGAGCTCTCCTGCGGGAACGGCATGGTGATGCTGGGCAGCAAGGGCAGTGGCAGCGCCTTCGACCGGCTGATGGCCGGGGGCGGCCCGGCCGCGGTGTACGTGCGCGTGGACGACGTCGACGAGCACCACGCCCGCGCGGTGGCGCGGGGCGTCGAGATCGTGATGCCGCCGACGGACCAGGAGTACGGCTCCCGGGACTACACGGCCCGGGACGCCGAGGGCAACGTGTGGAGCTTCGGCACGTACGCCCCCGGCGCGCCGGCGTAGACGCACCGCTCGGGGTCACGCTCCCCCGGCGCGCCGACGTGGACGTCCTCGGGGCGCGTGGGCCCCGAGGTCACGCCCGCCCCGGCGCGCCGGGGCGGGAACCCCCGGGCCCGTCCGGCGGCTCAGGCTCCCCCGGTGTGGACCTGGAAGGCCGCCCGGCGGACCGCCTTCGCCAGGGCCGGGTCCGGGTGGGCGGCGGCCAGGGCGACCAGGACCTGGACCGTGCGGGGGTGGCCGACGGCGCGGACCTCGTCGAGCAGCGCCGGGACGGTGCCCTGCACGGCGGAGTCGAGGTGCCGGACGAGCAGCTCGCTCTCGCCGTGGTCGGCGACGGCCGCCGCGGTGTCGACCCAGAGCCAGGTCGACTCCTCGCGGGTCAGCACCTCCTGGGCGTCGTCGGGGTCGGCCCCCTCGTACTCGGCCAGCCAGAGCAGCGCGTACGGGCGGAGCGAGGGCTCGGCGACGGTGGCCCGCACCTCGGCCTCGGCGGGCGCGCCGACGACGCGGAGCGCCTCGAAGGCGAGCCCGCGCAGCAGGGCGTCCTCGCCGCGGGCGACGGCGAGGAGTTCGGCGACGGCGCTGGAGAGCGTGCGGGCGGCGAGCCAGGCGCGGTACTCGTCGCGGGCGGGGCCCGGGGTGAGCCGGGCGCAGCCGCGGAGCATGTCCTCGGCGGACTGCTCGATGTTGCCCGCGGGGCTCTGCGCGGCGACGCAGATCTGCTCCAGCTTGACCCAGACCGCCCAGTTGCCGAGCGGGGTCAGGGTGGCGTGGCGCTCCTCGGTGCCGGGGTCGAGGGTGAGCGCGCCGACGGCGGCCAGGCCCTCCAGGGCCCAGTCGAGGAGGGTGGGCAGACCATCGAGGGCGGGGACGACGGGGGCGTCCGCCGTCTCGGGGGTCTGCTCGGCCGCCGGGACCTCGCAGCGCTCCTCGCGGAGCTCCTCGACGCGCTGGCCGAGGAGGTCGAGGAGGGCGGGGACGAGGACCGGGCCCTGGGAGAGCTGGAGCAGCGAGAGCACCTGGGGGACGGCCTCGACGACCTCGGCGACGGCGCTCGGGGCGACCCCCTCGGGGGCCGGGTGCACCAGGGACCAGGCGTCGAAGAGGGCGACCCAGCCGCGCAGGACGGCGGAGTCGTCGCGGTCCCAGGCGTGCAGCCGCCAGCCGGGGCGGGCGGTGTCGCCGTGCAGTTCGACGAGTCCGGCGAGCCGGGCGCGGTCCCAGCCGGCCCGGATCTGGCCGGGCGTCAGGTCCAGTGCGGCCGCGGCCCGTTCCTGGGCGGGGCGGGCGCCGGTGCCGGTGCGGGGGGCCGTGTCGGCGCCGTGCTCGACGGCGGCCCAGCGGGCGATCCGCACGGCGTCGGCGAGGACGTGCCGGGCCTGGCGGGCGAGCTCCGCGCGGGGCGGAGTGCCCTCGGGCGGCCGCGGCGCCGGCCGGGTGCGCCGGGTCGTCACGGCCCGTCGGGCGGTGGCCAGCGCCCGCGGGCGGACGAGTCGGAGTCTGGAGTTGCGCGCCAATGGTTCATCGGGCTTTCGAGACGTCACGGGGGCAGTCTTCCCGCTGACGGCCCGAAAGCCCAATCGGAATCAGAAGTGCCGTCAGAGCAGCGGGGTGAGGAAGCGCCGGAGGGACTCCTCGTAGGGGACCGGGTCGGCGTTCCACATGGCGGCGTGCGGGGCCTGGCGCACGGTCCGCAGGCTGACCGTGCCGGGGAGGCGGGAGGCGAGTTCGACGGAGGGTTCCCAGGGGGCGATGGTGTCGTCGGGGCCGTGGAAGAGGAGGGCGGGGACGCGCAGGGCGCCCGGCTCCGAGGCGGTCCGCAGGAGGTCGCCGTGCGGGCCGGTCCTGCCCTGGGCGGCGCGGACGGCGAGCGGGAGCAGGGGTCCGGGGACGTGGCGGGCCGCCGCGAGGTTGCGGAGGGTGGCCTCCCAGTCGAGGACGGGGGAGTCGAGGACGAGGCCGCCGATCCGGTCGCGGACGCCCGATTCGACGGCGGCGCGCAGGGCCATGGAGGCGCCGGTCCCCCAACCGTGCAGGACGACCTGCCGGGCGCCGCGGCGGACGGCGTAGCGGATGGCGGCGTCGACGTCCCGCCACTCGGAGTCGCCGAGGTGGGCGAGGCCGTCCGGGGAGGGCGGCGCCCCTTCGTCGCCGCGGTAGGCGAGGACGAGGACGGGGATCTTGCGGCGGTTGTAGAAGGGGACGAGGTTCAGCGGGTGCTCGCGGGTGGTGCCGAGACCGTGCAGGGCGATCACCCAGGTGGTGCGGGGGGCTGCCACGAGCCAGGCGGGCAGGGGGCCGAGTTCGCCGGGGATCTCGACGTCCTCGTGGGCGATCCCGAGGGCGCTGATCGGGGTGCCCCGGTGGAGCTGGGGGGTGAGCCGGACGCGGACGCCGGGCGCGACGACGCCGAGCTCGACGCGTTCGAGGCGGCGGACGACGGTGTCGGCGGTGTGCGGGACGCGGTCGAGGACGGGGCCGAGGACGGCGTGCAGTCCGGAGGCCTCCATCCCGTACGTGCCGGGGCGCAGGGAGGCGAGGCTGCGGGTGAGGGTGATCCGTTCGGGTCCCGTGGCGTGCACGGTGAGTCCCGGGTCTCCGGGCAGTGGTCGTCCGGACGGCGCCTTGAGGGCGACGTCGCTGGCGTACCGGCCGGCCGCGATCGCGACCGCGCCGACACCGATCAGTGTGGTGACGGCCGCTGCCGTCGCTGTAGCCGGGCGCACGCTCCCAGTGTCGGCAGGGCGGGGTGGGGCTGCCACCGGACGGACCCGGCCGGGGGGAAAGCGGAAGGGGCGCCCCGGGGAGTGACATGGGTCTCCTCCGCGGGGTCCCCCGGCCGGATGGTCATGTCCAGGGAGCGGAACGGGATGTCGGGGGAGGAAGCGGGACAGGTCGTATGTGCCCCGGGAGGACTGGGACACCCGTGGTTCCGGGGTGACCGCATCGTGGACACCGGGAGCCCCGGGGCGAGAAGCGGAACCTCTTGACACCGGTTAGAGACACCACGCCGCCCGGCCCAGTTCATCTTCCGTTCACTCAGGTTGCCTACGTTCAACGAAACACTGACGTCGAACGATTGCCTGGGTAAATGGAACACATCACGCTGCTGCTCGCCATTGTGGTCGTGACAGCTCTCGTGTTCGATTTCACGAACGGTTTCCACGACACCGCGAACGCGATGGCCACGACCATCTCGACCGGTGCCCTCAAGCCGAAGACGGCGGTGGTCATGTCCGCCGTGCTGAACCTCGTCGGCGCGTTCCTGTCCGTGGAGGTCGCCAAGACGATCTCCAAGGGACTGGTCAACGAGGACGGCATCCAGCCCGAAGTGATCCTCGCCGCGCTCGTCGGCGCGATCCTCTGGAATCTGGTGACCTGGCTGGTCGGACTGCCCTCCAGCTCCTCCCACGCCCTGATGGGCGGCCTCATCGGCGCGACCGTCGCCTCGATCGGCGTCAGCGGCGTCAACGGCGAGGTCGTCGTCAGCAAGGTCCTCATCCCGGCCGTCGCCGCGCCCATCGTCGCCGGCATCGCCGCGACGCTGGCCACGAAGCTGACCTACAAGATCGGCGCCAAGACCTCCGAGAAGGACACGGCCAAGGGCTACCGCGTCGGCCAGATCGCCTCCGCCGGTCTCGTCTCCCTCGCCCACGGCACCAACGACGCCCAGAAGACCATGGGCATCATCACCCTCGCCCTGGTCGCCGGCGGCTCCCTGCCCGCCGGCTCCAACCCGCCCGTCTGGGTCATCGTCTCCGCCGGTACGGCGATCGCGCTCGGCACCGCCCTCGGCGGCTGGCGCATCATCCGCACCATGGGCAAGGGCCTCACCGACCTCCAGCCGCAGCAGGGCTTCGCCGCCCAGACCAGCGCCGCCACGGTCATCCTGGCCTCCTCCCACCTGGGCTTCTCCCTCTCCACCACGCACTCCGTCTCCGGCGCCGTCATGGGTGCGGGTCTCGGCCGCAAGGGCGGTGTCGTCCGCTGGTCGACCGCCACCCGCATGTTCGTCGCGTGGGGCCTGACCCTCCCGGCCGCCGGCCTTGTCGGCGCGGGCGCCGAGTACGTCGCCCGCCAGGGCAACTGGGGCGTCTACGTCGTCGCCGCCTTCCTCGCCGCCTCCTGCGTCGCCATCTGGCTCGTCTCCCGCCGCCAGCCGGTCGACCACACCAACGTCAACGAGGTCGAGACCGGCGCCGAGCCGGACGGCGTCGTGACCACCGCGATCGCGGCCGTCACCCCGCCGCCGGCCGGTACCGTCGCCGCCGTCGCGGACGAGGACCTGAAGACCACCATCCCCGCGCCGGCCCCCACGGACCCGGCCGCTCCCCCGGCCACGGCCGCGGTCTAAGGAACTGGAACCAAGCATGAAGATCGACTGGGCAGCCCTCGGCTCCGTCTTCGGAGTCAGCCTCGTGGCGACCGTCGCCCTCGTGGGCCTCTTCACCCTCGGCGTCATCGGCCTCTCCAAGCAGGAGCAGGCCGCCGCCCAGGGAGGCTCCGCCGCCCTGGCCCGCACCGGCGCCTACGCCTGCTTCGCCCTGTGCCTCGGGGCCGTGGCGTACGGCATCTACCTGATCGTCGCCTGACGGTCTCCCCGGCACCACCGGCCGGGCGGTCCGCACCTCGCGTGCGGGCCGCCCGGCCGTCGTGTTTGTGGTGCTTCGCACAGTGACGCGGTGCAGGTCAAGGGTGAGTTGACGGGTGTTCTCGGGCCGTGGTGGACTGCCGGGGCCATACGGCGGCAGGAGAGGAAGTCCGGTGCGAATCCGGCGCGGTCCCGCCACTGTGACCGGATCCCGAAGGTCCGGAAGTCAGGAACTCTCGCCGCCGGTTTCGTCGACCCAGGGCGCGGACCCTGAGTGAGGACAGTGCGCCATGCCCGGCCTCAGGCCAGGACCTTCCCGAGCCACCGGTGTGTTCGCGTACGGCGCGGCCCTCGGCCTCGCCGTCGACCGGCTCGTCGGCGACCCCCGCCGCGGACACCCCGTCGCCGCCTTCGGCCGGGCCGCCGGCCGCGTCGAACAGGCCCTGTGGCGCGACCACCGCGGCCGGGGCGCCCTGCACACCGCCGTCTGCGCCGGTACCACCGTCGCGGCCGGCGCCCTCGCCGCCCGTACGGTACGGGGCAGCCGCGCCGGATCCGTCGCCCTGACCGCCGCCGCCGTGTGGGCCGTCGTCGGCGGTACGACCCTGGGACGCGAGGCCCACGCGATCGGCGGGGCCCTCGCCGCGGGCGACCTGGAGGTGGCCCGGGAACGGCTGCCGCACCTGTGCGGACGCGACCCGCAGTCCCTCGACGGTCCCGCGATGGCCCGCGCGGTCGTCGAGTCCGTCGCCGAGAACACCTCCGACGCCGTCGTGGGCGCCCTCTTCTGGGGAGCGGTCGCGGGCGTGCCGGGCCTGGTCGGCTTCCGCGCGGTGAACACCCTCGACGCGATGGTCGGCCACAAGTCCCCCCGCCACCTGCGCTACGGCTGGGCCTCGGCCCGCCTCGACGACGTGGCCGGCTGGCCCGGGGCCCGGCTGACCGCCCTGCTCGCGACCGTCGCCGGAGGGAACCCGCGCGGAGCCCTGCGGGCCTGGCGGGCGGACGCCGGAAAGCACCCGAGCCCCAACGCGGGACCGGTCGAGGCCTCCTTCGCGGGCGCCCTCGGCGTACGGCTCGGCGGGACCCTCTCGTACGCCGGGCGGGTCGAACACCGGCCCGTCCTCAACGGGGAGGGGCGGCCCGTCGAGGTCGCCGACATCGACCGCGCGGTCCGGCTGTCACGCCGGATCACCGGACTGACCCTGGCCGTCTGCGTGGGCGGCCGCATGATCGCGAGCGCGCTGAAGCGGAGGAACGCATGAGGGGTGGGGGGCTGCTCGTCGCCGGGACCACGTCCGACGCGGGCAAGAGCGTCGTCACGGCCGGCATCTGCCGGTGGCTGGTCCGGCAGGGCGTCAAGGTCGCGCCGTTCAAGGGACAGAACATGTCCCTGAACTCCTTCGTCACCCGGGAGGGCGCCGAGATCGGCCGCGCACAGGCCATGCAGGCACAGGCGGCGCGCGTCGAGCCGACCGCGCTCATGAACCCGGTGCTGCTCAAGCCCGGCAGCGACCGCTCCAGCCAGGTCGTCCTCATGGGCAAGCCCGTCGGCGAACTGAGCGCCCGCGGCTACCACGGGGGCCGGCAGAAGGAACTCTTCGAGCCGGTCCTGGCGTGCCTGGAGGAGCTGCGGGGCACGTATGACGCCGTGATCTGCGAGGGGGCGGGCAGTCCGGCCGAGATCAACCTGCGGCGCACGGACATCGTGAACATGGGCATCGCGCGGGCCGCGAAGCTGCCCGTGGTCGTCGTCGGGGACATCGACCGGGGCGGGGTCTTCGCCCAGTTCTTCGGGACGACGGCGCTGCTCTCTCCCGAGGACCAGTCGCTCGTGGCGGGCTACCTGGTCAACAAGTTCCGCGGCGACGTGTCCCTCCTCGAACCGGGCCTCGACATGCTGCACGGGCTCACCGGCCGCCGGACCTTCGGCGTCCTGCCCTACGCGCACGGGCTCGGCATCGACGAGGAGGACGGCCTGCGGGTCTCCCTGCGGGGTGCCGTCCGCGAGTCGGTCGTCGCGCCGCCGGTCGGCGCGGACGTGCTGCGGGTCGCGGTCTGCGCGGTCCCGCTGATGTCGAACTTCACCGACGTGGACGCGCTGGCGGCGGAGCCGGGCGTGATCGTGCGGTTCGTGGACCGGCCGGAGGAGCTGGCCGACGCGGACCTGGTGGTCGTGCCGGGCACGCGCGGGACGGTCAAGGCCCTCGCCTGGCTGCGCGAGCGGGGACTCGCGGACGCCCTCGTCCGGCGCGCCGCCGAGGGCCGGCCGGTGCTCGGCATCTGCGGCGGCTTCCAGGTCCTGGGCGAGCGCATCGAGGACGAGGTCGAGTCGAAGGCCGGCGTCGTCGACGGGCTCGGGCTGCTGCCCGTACGGATCCGGTTCGGGGTCGAGAAGACCCTCGCCCGGCCGGTCGGCGAGGCGCTCGGCGAGCGGGTCGAGGGGTACGAGATCCACCACGGCGTGGCCGAGGTGCTCGGCGGGGACGCGTTCATCTCTGATGACAACGGACACGGTCTGGAGGGCTGCCGGGTCGGCTCCGTGTGGGGCACCCACTGGCACGGCTCGCTGGAGAGCGACGGCTTCCGGCGGGCGTTCCTGCGGGAGGTCGCGGCGGCGGCCGGACGGCGGTTCGTCCCGGCCCCTGACACCTCGTTCGGCGCGCTGCGCGAGGAGCAGCTCGACCGGCTCGGCGACCTGATCGAGGAACACGCGGACACGGACGCGCTGCTCCGGCTGATCGAGAACGGCGCCCCTGAGGGGCTGCCGTTCGTGCCGCCGGGGGCGCCATGAGCACCCGCCCCGCCCCGAGTTCCGTACTTCCCGAAGGAGTGACCGTCCGATGAGCACCCGGTATCCGTTCACCGCCGTCGTCGGCATGGACGACCTGCGGCTCGCGCTGCTGCTGAACGCCGTCAGCCCGGCTGTGGGCGGAGTGCTCGTGCGGGGCGAGAAGGGGACCGCCAAGTCCACCGCCGTGCGTGCGCTCGCCGAGTTGCTGCCGGAGGTCCCGGTCGTCGCGGGGTGCCGGTTCAGCTGTGACCCGGCCTCCCCCGACCCGGGCTGCCCCGACGGGCCCCACGGCGATGCGCCCGGGACCGCCCGTCCCGCGCGGATGGTCGAGCTGCCCGTCGGCGCCTCCGAGGACCGGCTCGTCGGCGCGCTCGACATCGAGAAGGCGCTCGCCGAGGGCGTGAAGGCCTTCGAGCCGGGGCTGCTCGCCGCCGCGCACCGGGGGATCCTGTACGTCGACGAGGTCAATCTCCTCAGCGACCACCTGATCGACCACCTGCTCGACGCCGCCGCCATGGGCGCCTCCCACGTCGAGCGCGAGGGCGTCTCCGTGCGGCACGCCGCGCGCTTCCTGCTCGTCGGGACCATGAACCCCGAGGAGGGCGAGCTGCGGCCGCAGTTGCTCGACCGGTTCGGGCTCACCGTCGAGGTGGCCGCCTCGCGGGACCCCGAGCAGCGGGTCGAGGTCGTCCGGCGGCGGCTCGCCTTCGAGGACGACCCGGCCGCCTTCGCCGCCCGCTGGGCCGGCGAGGAGGCCGCCCTGCGCGAACGGATCGTCGCCGCCCGGGAGTTGCTGCCCCAGGTGACCCTCGGCGACGCGGTGCTGCTCCAGATCGCCGCCACCTGCGCCGCGTTCGAGGTGGACGGCATGCGCGCCGACATCGTGATGGCCCGGACCGCGACCGCGCTCGCCGCCTGGGCCGGACGGACCGAGGTCACCTCCGAGGACGTGCGGCAGGCCGCGCTCCTGGCCCTCCCCCACCGGCGCCGGCGCTCGCCGTTCGACGCGCCCGGCCTCGACGAGGACAAGCTCGACGAGACCCTGGAGCAGTTCAAGGGCGACGACGAGGATCCCGAGCCCGACGGTCCGGGCGACGGTGGGCCCGGCGGTGGCGGGGGCGTTCCGCCGCAGGGCGAGGGGCCCGACGGCCCCGCGCCCGAGGCCGCCGACGCCCCGGAGAGCGCGCCCGCCCCTCAGGAGGCCCCGCAGGGCTCCGGCGCCGGTGAGCGTGCCGCCGTCAAGGCCGGCGAGCCCTTCCGTACGAAGGTGCTGAGCGTGCCCGGTCTCGGCGAGGGCGCGGCCGGGCGCCGTTCCCGGGCCCGCACCGAGCACGGCCGTACCACCGGATCGACCCGGCCCCGGGGCGCGCTGACCAAGCTGCACCTGGCCGCGACCGTCCGGGCCGCCGCCCCGCACCAGCGGGCGCGCGGCCGGTCCGGGCCCGGTCTCGTGGTCCGCCGGGACGACCTGCGGCAGGCGACCCGCGAGGGCCGCGAGGGGAACCTGGTGCTGTTCGCCGTGGACGCCTCCGGCTCCATGGCGGCGCGGCAGCGGATGAGCGCCGTGAAGGGCGCCGTGCTGTCGCTGCTGCTCGACGCCTACCAGCGGCGCGACAAGGTCGGTCTCGTCACCTTCCGGGGGCGGGACGCCGAGGTCGCGCTGCCGCCGACCTCGTCCGTGGACGCGGCCGCCGCCCGCCTCGAGAAGCTTCCGACCGGAGGCCGTACGCCGCTGTCCGCCGGGCTGCTCAAGGCCCATGACGTGCTGCGGATCGAACGGCTGCGTGACCCCTCGCGCCGCCCGCTGCTCGTCGTCGTGACCGACGGGCGGGCGACCGGCGGGCGGGCCGCCGGCGATCCGGTGGCGCTCGCCGCCCGGGCCGCGCGGCTGCACGCCGCCGACGGCACCGCGAGCGTGGTCGTGGACTGCGAGACCGGGCCGGTGCGGCTCGGGCTCGCGGGGAACCTGGCGCGCGAACTCGGCGGCACCGCCGTGACCCTGGACGAGCTGCGCGCCGACTCGATCGCCGGCCTCGTCAGAGACGTACAAGCAGACAACGCCACCAGGAGGGCCGCTTAATGCCGCAGGGACAGCCGACCGTCGTGCCCGACGACGGTCTCACCACCCGTCAGCGCCGCAACCGGGCACTGGTGATGGTGCACACCGGCGTCGGCAAGGGGAAGTCGACCGCCGCGTTCGGCATGGCGCTGCGCGCCTGGAACCAGGGCTGGCCGATCGGGGTGTTCCAGTTCGTCAAGTCCGCCAAGTGGAAGGTCGGCGAGGAGAACGCCCTCAAGGCGCTCGGCGAGACCGGCAAGGGCGGCACGGTCACCTGGAACAAGATGGGCGAGGGCTGGTCCTGGATCCAGCGCGAGGTCGCCGAGGGCGAGCAGTCCCACGAGGACAAGGCCCGCGAGGGCTGGGAGCAGGTCAAGCGGGACCTCGCCGAGGAGAAGTACAAGTTCTACGTCCTCGACGAGTTCGCCTACCTGCTGCACTGGGGCTGGATCGACGTCAAGGAGGTCGTCGAGGTGCTGCGCGACCGTCCCGGGCAGCAGCACGTCGTCATCACCGGTCGCAACGCGCCGCAGGAGCTCTGCGACTTCGCCGATCTCGTCACCGACATGTCCAAGGTCAAGCACCCGATGGACGCCGGTCAGAAGGGCCAGCGGGGCATCGAGTGGTAGCACGTCTCGTCATCGCCGCGCCGTCGTCCGGCGCGGGCAAGACCACGGTCGCGACCGGCCTCATGGCCGCGTTCGCCGGCCGTGGTCTGGCCGTCTCCCCGCACAAGGTCGGCCCCGACTACATCGATCCGGGCTACCACGCGCTCGCGACCGGCCGCCCGGGCCGCAACCTCGACGCGTACATGTGCGGTACGGGGCTGATCGCGCCGCTCTTCCTGCACGGGGCGCGCGGCTGCGACCTGGCCGTGGTCGAGGGGGTCATGGGCCTGTACGACGGTGCCGCCGACCAGGGCGAGCTGGCGTCCACCGCGCAGGTCGCGAAGCTGCTCAAGGCGCCGGTGGTCCTCGTCGTCGACGCGTCCTCGCAGTCGCGGTCGGTGGCGGCGCTCGTCCACGGGTTCGCGTCCTGGGACCCGGAGGTGCGGATCGGGGGCGTGATCCTGAACAAGGTCGCGACGGACCGGCACGAGCACCTGCTGCGGGAGGCCCTCGGGGAGTCGGGGGTGCCGGTGCTCGGCGTGCTGCGGCGGGCCCCCGCCGTCGCCACGCCTTCGCGGCACCTCGGTCTCGTACCGGTCGCCGAGCGGCAGGCCCAGGCGGTGGAGGCGGTCGCCGCGCAGGCGGAGCAGGTGCTTGCCGGGTGCGACATGGAGGCGCTGCTCGCGCTCGCACGGTCGGCGCCTTCGCTGGACGCCGAGCCGTGGGACGCCCACGCTTTGCGGGCAGGCGTTCCGCAGGGCGATGGGGGTGCCCCCTGCTCGAGCGAAGCCGAGAGCTTGGAGGAGGGTGGGCACAAAGCGACCACCGGGCTGCAGACGGCGAACAAGCCTGGCCGCAAACCGGTCATCGCCGTCGCAGGCGGGGCCGCGTTCACCTTCTCGTACGCCGAGCACACGGAGCTCCTGCGAGCGGCGGGGGCCGAGGTCGTGACCTTCGACCCGCTCCGGGACGAGCACCTCCCCGAGGGCACGAGCGGGCTCGTCATAGGCGGCGGATTCCCCGAGATGTACGGCGAGCAGCTGTCCGCCAACGAGCCGCTCAGGATGGCCGTGGCGAAGCTCGCCGCCTCCGGCGCGCCCGTCGCCGCCGAGTGCGCCGGGCTCCTCTACCTGGCGCGGTCGCTCGACGGCACGCCCATGTGCGGGGTGCTCGACGCCGACGCGCGGATGTCGGAGCGGCTCACGCTCGGCTACCGGGACGCCGTCGCCGTGAGCGACAGCGTCCTCGCGCCGGCCGGGGCCCGGATGCGCGGGCACGAGTTCCACCGCACGGTGATCGAGCCGGGCGCGGGGCCGCTCGCGGCCTGGGGGCTGCGGCAGCCGGAGCGGCGGGTGGAGGGCTTCGTGCAGGGCGGGGTGCACGCCAGCTATGTGCACACCCACTGGGCGGGGTCCCCTGAGGTCGCCGCGCGGTTCGTGGAGCACTGCGCGTGAGATCAGCCGCCGGAGACGCCCACCACGAGCCAGATGAAGGCCACGCCCGCCACCGTGCACAGCAGGGTGGAGCGGGCGGGGTGTTCGTGGTGGGCCTCCGGCAGGATCTCGGCGGCGGCGAGGTAGAGCAGGGCGCCGCCGAAGAAGCCGAGATAGCACCCGAGCAGTTCCTCCGGAAGGGTGAACAGGGTGGCGAGTCCGGCGCCGAGCAGCGGGGCGACGGCGTCGGCGACGAGCATGGCGAGGGCCTTGTGGCGGGCGTTCCCGTAGAGGCTCGTGATCGTGTACGTGTTGAAGCCGTCGGCGAAGTCGTGGGTGATGACGGCGAGTGCGACGGTGGCGCCCATGCCGCCGCTGACCTGGAAGGCGGCGCCGAGCGCGATGCCGTCCATGAGGCTGTGCAGGACCATCGCGGCGGCGGCCGTGAGCCCGACCTGAGGGACGCGCTCGTCGGCGCCGACCCCGTGGGCGGCCCGGCGGACGGCGAGGAGCCGTTCGACGACGTGGGCGAGGAGGAAGCCGCCGACGAAGAGCAGCAGGGCCTCCGGGACGCCGAAGACCTTCTTCCCCGCGGCGTCCAGGGCCTCCGGCAGGAGGTCGAGTCCGACGACGCCGAGCATGAGTCCGCCGGCGAGGCCGAGGACGAGGTGGCGGCGGTCGGTGACGCGCCCGGCGACCCAGCCGCCGAAGAGCGTCATGAAGAACGCGCCGAGCGCGACGACTACAGCCATGGGCCTTTGCTATCCGATGGGGTGCCGGGTGCGCACCTCGGCGTGGGGGTACGGCCGGGGACGGCGGCGGACGAGGTCCTCGCGCTCGTCGGCGCGGTCCTGCGGGAGGCGGGTCTGACGGGAGCGGACGTGCGGTCGCTCGGCACGCTCGACGCGCGGGTGGCGGAGCCGGGGATCGTGGCGGCCGCGGCGGCGCTCGGGGTGCCGGTGCGCGGGTTCCCGGCCGGGGAGCTGGCGGCCGTACCCGTACCGCATCCGTCCGCGCTGCCGCTCTCGGCGACGGGTACGGCCTCGGTGGCGGAGGCGGCGGCGCTGCTGGCGGCGACGGCGGGAGGCGACGGGCGGGCGGGGCCGGCGGTGTCGGCGGGACCGGTGGTGCCGCCCGCCGGCCGGGACGGGGGCGTCCTGCCCGCCGGCCGGGACGGGGGCGTCCTGCCCGCCGGCCGGGACGGGGGCGTCCTGCCCGCCGGCCCGGAATGCGCCGTTCTTCTCGTCCCGAAGCGGAAATCCCGGCGCGCGACCTGCGCGATCGCCACTTTTGCCCCATTTCGTTCGAACCAAGTGACGTCCGTCGCACGGTTGTTGCCCTTGACTGACGGGTACATCGCTGGCGAGCCTGGCTCACCCCCCACCATCCCCACCCCCCACACGACGGCGGCCATGGACACGCACACGCACACCGACGCCCACGACCTGCGCCACCACGGTGACGCCGAGGTCCGGGACGAGAAGCTCATCGACCTGGCGGTCAACGTCCGGACGAACACCCCGCCGGACTGGCTGCGGAAGCGGATCGCCGACTCGCTGACCGGCCTCGCCGCCTACCCCGACGGGCGGGCCGCGCGGGCTGCGGTCGCCGAGCGGCACGATCTGACGTCGAACCGGGTGCTCCTGACGGCCGGCGCGGCGGAGGCCTTCGTGCTGCTCGCGCGGGCCCTGCCGGTGCGGCGGCCGGTGGTGGTGCATCCGCAGTTCACCGAGCCGGAGGCGGCGCTGCGGGACGCCGGGCACGCGGTGGGCCGGGTGCTGCTGCGCGAGGAGGACGGCTTCCGGCTGGATCCGGCGGCCGTTCCGGAGGACGCGGACCTGGTGGTGATCGGGAACCCCACGAACCCGACGTCCGTGCTGCATCCGGCCGCCTCGATCGCGGCGCTCGCCCGTCCGGGGCGGACCCTGGTGGTGGACGAGGCGTTCATGGACGCGGTGCCGGGCGAGCGGGAGTCGCTGGCCGGGCGGACGGACGTGCCGGGGCTCGTGGTGCTGCGCAGCCTCACCAAGACGTGGGGGCTCGCCGGGCTGCGGATCGGGTACGTCCTGGCCGAGCCGGAGACGATCGCGGCCCTTGAACGGACGCAGCCGCTGTGGCCGGTGTCGACGCCGGCCCTGGTGGCGGCGGAGGCGTGCATGTCGCGGGCGGCGCTCGCGGAGGCGGAGCACGCGGCGCACCGGATCGGGGTGGAGCGGGCGCATCTGCTCGCCGGGCTCGCGGAGTTCGACGAGGTCCGGACGGTGGCGGGGGCGGAGGGCCCCTTCGTACTGCTGCGGATCGACGGCGCCGACGTGGTGCGGGAGCGGCTGCGGTCGCTCGGGTTCGCGGCCCGCCGGGGCGACACGTTCCCGGGGCTCGACCGGAACTGGCTGCGGATCGCGGTCCGGGACCGGGCGACGACGAACCGATTCCTGCAGGCGCTCGACCAGGCGCTGCTGATCTGCGGCTGAGCTGCGGCTGACCGTGCGGCCGACCTGCGGGCCGGCCGTGCGGCGCCGAGCCGCGTACCCACGCGGAAGGGTCCGGGGAGGGCGGTGTCGTCACCACCGCCCTCCCCGGACCCTCGCTCCCTCCCGGCGCCCCCCGGCGCTTCCCCCTCGGGCCGTCAGCCGCGGTTGCGGGCGCGCGAGCGGGTCACCACGAGGGCGCCGCCGCCGGCGACGAGGAGGGCGAGCGCTCCGGCCGCGATGTACGGGGTGGTGGAGCTGCCGCCGGTCTCGGCGAGGTTCTCGGTGGGCGTGGTGCCGCCGTTGTTGGTCTTGATGCCGCCGGCGTCGCTCGGCCGGGCCGAGGGCTGCTGCGAGGGCTGCTCGCTCGGCTGGCCGGTCGGCTGCCCGGTGGGCTTCTCGGTGGGCTTCTCGGTCGGGGCCGCGCCCTTGGGCGTCTCGCAGGTGGCCTCGGCGAGGGTCACCGTGCCGTTGACCTCGGCGACGCCGAGCTTCAGCGGGTCGACCTCCACCTTGAGTTCGAGGGCCGTGGCGGCGGCGGTGCGGGAGGTCGTGGAGGTACGGGAGAGGTCCAGGGTGACCTTGCCGACGCCCGGCACGCCGACCTGGGTCCGGCCGCCCGCGGACAGGGTGGTCTTCTTGCCGAACACGGTCACGTGACCGAGGACGTTGGACTCGGCGACCGGCTTCCTGCCCACTTCGCACAGGGCCTTGGAGGTGACCTTCTCGACCTCGATGAGGGAGAGCAGCGGGATGCCGGGGACGTGGACCCGGGCCTTGACGAGGTTGACGTACCCCTCGGCCTTCTTCTCGTCCACGGTGGCGTCGGCGGTGGCGACGTCGGCCTTGAGGAGGTCGATCGGCTCCCCGCCCTCGGCTCCCTGCACCTTCACGGAGAGCGCGGTCTCGTTCTCGCTCTCCGGCGCCTTGACCTCGTTGAGGGAGGCCCGCACCGGCACGTTCACGGTCTTGCCGAGGAGCGAGACGTCGAGTCCGGCCCGCAGCACGACGGCGGTGGAGCGCCCTTCGCCGTCCGTGGCGTGCGCCGCGGGGGCCGCGAGGAGCACGGGTCCGACGGCCAGGGCGGCGACGGTCGCGGCGGCGGCGGAACGGCGTACGGGCAGGCGGAAGGTGTTGCTGTTCAAGATGGTGGAACCCCCACAAGAGACATGGCGTCGCCGGCCGCTCACCACGGGGACGGTGGGTCGGTGCGGCCTCGGCGACTTGAGACACCGGAATCTTTACGCACGGAGAGTGAACTGGCAGTCTCCTGGCGTGAGTTCACCCCAAAGGGGGGTTTCCGTGTTCATTTTCGATTTTTTTCGACACAACCGTTCCCGGTCGCCCCGCGTGTTTCGTACGGCGACGGGCGCGTGGGGTGCGCGGGGGCGATGAGAACGAGCCGCACCGCTCACGGGTCACGGAT
This sequence comes from Streptomyces sp. NPDC002463, assembly GCF_042889835.1. Classification (NCBI taxonomy): domain Bacteria; kingdom Bacillati; phylum Actinomycetota; class Actinomycetes; order Kitasatosporales; family Streptomycetaceae; genus Streptomyces; species Streptomyces sp. NPDC002463. The sequence continues at coordinate 556,740 of NZ_JBIARL010000002.1, read as the reverse complement.
CGTCAACCTGGCGAGAAGGGCGGACTCCAGACTCCTGTAGGCTAATTTAGGCCAGCCTAACCTAAGAAAGGTCTCCGTCTCCGTGAGCATCGAGGTCTACCGGGACGCCTGGGGCGTCCCCCATCTGCGCGCCGCGGACCCGGAGGAACTCGCCTTCGCCCAGGGCCGGGTCACCGCCCGCGACCGCGCCTGGCAGCTGGAGGTCGAGCGGCACCGGGCCCAGGGCACCACCGCCGCCTTCCTCGGCGCCGCCGAGCTCGGCTGGGACGCCTTCGCCCGGCGGTCGCGGCTCGCCGACACCGCCCGCCGCTGCTTCGACCGGCTCGCGGAGACCGACGCGACCACGGCCTCGTGGGTACGCGCGTACGTGGACGGGGTCAACGACGGACTCTCCGAAGGGGCCGGCCGCGCACCCGAGTTCGCGTCCACCGGCCTCGCGCCCGGCCGGTGGGAACCGTGGACCCCGCTCGCCGTCTGGCTCTCCACCCACATCCTCTTCGCCGGCTTCCCCACCAAACTGTGGCGGGACGAGGTCGCCCGGCGGCTCGGCGAGGAGTGGACGGAGCTCTTCGCGACCGACGGGCCCGGCACCGCCGGCTCCAACGGCTGGGTCGTCGCGGGCGGGCGGACCGCGAGCGGGGCGGCCCTGGTGGCCGGCGACCCGCACCGCTTCATCGAGGCGCCGGGCGTCTACCAGCAGATCCGGCTCGCCTGCCCCGCGTACGACGTGGTGGGCCTCGCCGTGCCCGGCGTCCCCGGGCTCGCCCACTTCGGCCACACCGGGCCGGTGGCCTGGGCGATCACCAACGCGATGGCGGACTACCAGGACCTCTACCGGGAACGGCTGCGCCGGCGCCCCGACGGCACCGTGGAGGCCCTCGGCCCGGACGGCTGGGCCCCGGCGGCCGCGCACCGGGAGACCGTCGAGGTCGCGGGCGGGGAGCCGGTGGTGACCGAGGTGATCGAGACGGCCCGGGGACCGGTGATCATCGGCGGGCCGCCCGGGGACGGCTCCGCCGAGTGGGAGGGGATCGCCCTGCGGTACCCGCCGCGGGTCACCGGGGAGCTCGGCTTCGGGGCGCTGCCCGCGCTCCTTCGCGCCCGGACCGTCGCCGACGTGGACGCGGCGCTCGACGACTGGGTCGAGCCGGTGAACGTCGTCCAGGCCGCGGACACCCGGGGCGGGCTCCTGCACCGGGTCGCCGGACACGTGCCCGTACGGCACCGGGCCAACTCCCTGCGCGTCGTGCCCGCCTGGGACCCGGCGCACTCCTGGGCCGACGCACCGGCGCCGCTCCCCCGCGCCGAGGTCCACGGCCACGCCGTGATGGCCAACGCCCGGGGCCTGGCGGCGCCCCTGGGCGTCGAGTTCGCCCCACCGCACCGCGCGGCCCGCATCGACGAACTGCTCGCCGCGTCGACGACCTGGACCCCGGAGACGACGGCCACGATCCACCGGGACACCGCGAACCCCTCGGCGACGGCGCTCCTGACGGCGGTACGGCGCGTGGGCGGGTACCTGGAGGCCGGCGAGGGAGCGCCGGCGGCGACCGAGGCCGCCGTCGACGGAGCGGCCGGCTCCGCCGAAGCGGTCCGCGCCACCGGCACGGGCGCCACGGGCACCCCCGCCATGACCGGCGGCGCCGGCGCCATCGGCGTCACCGGCGCGACCGGACGCGTCGGCGGCGTGCCGTCGCCGGGCTCCCGGTCCGGCGCCGACGGCGGCGGTCCGGCCGTCCCGCTCTCCCCCGCCGGTTCCGCCGTCCGGGCGCGGTTGCTCGACTGGGATCGGCGGATGGACGCCGAGAGCGTCGGGGCCGGGCTCTACGCGGCCGTGCGTGGGGCCGTCGTGCGGCGGCTCGCTCGGCACGAGGCCTTCGCTGCGTTGCGTGAACCGGCCCCGCACCCCGCCCTCTTCCAGCCCTGGCTCGCGCTCGGGCCGCGCGTCGCCTTCGCCCTGGAGACGCTGCTCGTGGCCGGGCCCGTGCCCGCCGGGGACGTCGACCGGATCGTGCGCGAGGCGCTCGACGAGGTCGGCGCCGGTGAGCCGCCCGCCGCCTGGGGCGCGACGCACCGGCTCGCGCCCTGGCAGGCGCTGCCCGATCCCGACGACGGGCAGTGGCCGGGGCTCGGCGGCGACCACGACTGCGTGCTCTCCACGTCCAGCGTCCCCGGGTGGACCGACCGCAGCGCCCGCGCCTCCGCCGCACGGTACGTCTGGGACCTCGGCGACCGGGAGCGGAGCCGCTGGATCGTGCCGTTCGGCGCGTCCGGCGTCCCCGGCGACCCGCACCACCGCGACCAACTCCCCCTGTGGCTGCGGGGCGAGCTCGCCCCCGTCACCACCGACTGGCAGAAGCTCGAGAAGGAGCAGGGCATGACCGTCCCCGTACACGTCCAGACCGTCGAGGGCTTCGGCACCGTCACGGTCCGCCCCGTCGACCCCGACGCCGACGCGCACCTCCTGCACCGCTGGGTCAACGAGGAGCGGGCCCGCTTCTGGGGCATGGTCGGCACCACCGTCGAGCAGGTCCGGGAGATCTACGCGCACCTCGACTCGCTGACCACGCACCACGGTTACCTGGTCAGCCGGGACGGGGAGCCGGTCGCGCTCTTCCAGACGTACGACCCGGCGGCGGACCGGGTGAGCGAGTGCTACGAGGCGCTGCCCGGCGACATCGGCGTGCACCTGTTCGTCGCGCCGGGGCTCGCCCCCGAGCCCGGCTTCACGGGCCGGCTGCTCACCGCGCTCGTCGACTTCTCGCTGACGGACCACACCCGGATCGTGATCGAGCCGGACGCCGCCAACGAGAAGGCGCTCGCCCGCATGACACGGGCCGGTTTCGAGCTGGGCCCGGAGGTCGTGCTCCCGGAGGTGGACCTCCCGGAGGTCTTCATCCCGGAGAAGCGCGCCCGGCTGGCGTTCCTGAGCCGCTGACGGCCCGGTGGCTCGGCCTGGTGTCGGCGACCGGCCGGCGCCCTACCCGAGCCGGGGCCGGAGCCGGTCGTACGAGAGCCGCCTCCGCCGCCTGTCGGCCGGCGCTCAGCCCACGACCCGCCCGTTGACGACGACCCGCCGCGGTGCCGCCAGGACGCGGACGTCCGCGCGCGGGTCCTCGCCGTAGACGACGAGGTCGGCCGGGGCGCCCTCCTCCAGGGACGGGCGGCCCAGCCAGGCCCTGGCTCCCCAGGCGGTGGCCGCGAGCGCGTCGATCGGCGGGATGCCGGCCTTGGTGAGCTCCTCGACCTCCTCCGCGACCAGGCCGTGGGCGAGGGAGCCGCCCGCGTCGGTGCCGACGAAGACGGGCACGCCCGCGTCGAACGCGGCCCGGACGGTGTCGTACCGCCGCTCGTGGAGCCGGCGCATGTGGGCCGACCAGCGGGGGAACTTCTCCTGCCCGCCGTCGGCGAGGTGCGGGAAGGTCGCGATGTTGACGAGGGTCGGGACGATCGCGACGCCGCGCTCGGCGAAGAGCGGGATCGTCTCCTCGGTGAGCCCGGTCGCGTGCTCGATGCAGTCGATGCCGGCCTCGACGAGGTCCCGCAGCGAGTCCTCGGCGAAGCAGTGCGCGGTGACGCGGGCACCGAGCCGGTGCGCCTCCGCGATGGCCGCCTCGACCTCGGCGCGCGGCCAGCAGGCGGTGAGGTCGCCGACCTCGCGGTCGATCCAGTCGCCGACGAGCTTGACCCAGCCGTCGCCGCGGCGGGCCTCGCGGCCGACGTACGCGACGAGGTCGGCGGGCTCGATCTCGTGGGCGTAGTTGCGGATGTAGCGGCGGGTGCGGGCGATGTGCCGCCCTGCCCGGACGATCTTCGGGAGGTCCTCGCGCTCGTCGATCCAGCGGGTGTCGGAGGGCGATCCCGCGTCCCGGATGAGCAGGGTGCCGGCGTCCCGGTCGGTGAGGGCCTGCTTCTCGCTGGTGGCCTCGTCGACGGGGCCGTGCCGGTCGAGGCCGACGTGGCAGTGGGCGTCGACGAGTCCGGGGAGCACCCAGCCCTCGACGGTGACGGCCTCGGCGGCGGGCCGGTCGAAGGTGATCCGCCCGTCGACGCACCACAGTTCGTCGCGTACGTCCTCCGGGCCGACGAGCACCCGCCCCTTCACGTGCAGCACCTCGTGATCGCTCATACCCGCACTCTACGAGCCGCCGCGGGACCGTCTCTAGGGGCGCCAGTCGGCCTCCAGGTCGTGCGAGTCGGTCGTGGTGAGCTGGGTGAGGCCGGTGCCGTCGGCCCGTACGAGGAAGAGGTGCTCGGGGTCCGCGTCGTCGGTGCCGCCCCGGGTGAAGACGAGGCGCCTGCCGTCCGGCGACCAGGAGGGGTTCTTGTCGTGGGCGCGGGCCGAGGTGATGCGGTGCGTCCCGCCGCCGTCGGGCCGGACGGCGTAGAGGTGGGCGAAGCCGGTGGAGTCCACGCGGCTGAAGACGATCCAATCGCCCCGCGACCAGTCGGGCGTCCAGTCCTGGGAACCGGCCAGGGTGACGGGCGTCTGGGCCAGGGTGGACAGCGTGATCCGCATCAGCCGGCTGTGTCCGGACGCGTCCGCGCGGCTGTACGCGAGGGAGGTGCCGTCCGGGGACCACGTCGGGTGGTACTCGTCCTCGGCGGTGGTGGTGAGCCGGGTGTTCGGGCTGCCGTCGAGGTCGGTCACGTAGATCTCGCGCTCGCCGCCGACGGGCTTGGAGTAGGCGATCCGCGTGCCGTCCGGGGACCAGGCCGGGTCGGAGGCGCCCTGCGTGCCGGGCACGGGCTTCAGGTCGCCGCCCGTGATCGCCATGGTCCAGATGCCGTCGATCGCGCCGTCGGAGCCGTAGCGGAGGAACGCCACCCGCTTGCGGTCCGGGGACCAGCTGGGCATCACGTCGCTGACGGTGGGGGTGTGGGTGAGCTTGACGGGCGTGCCGCCGAGCGGGGAGATCGTGTACAGGTCCTCGATGGGCGCCGCCGTGTCGTAGCGGGCGAAGACGATCGAGCGCATCCCGGCCGCCCACGCCGTATCCGCCGACCCCGCCGCTCCCGCGTCCGCGGAGGCGGCGAGGGTCAGGGGCGCGGCGACGGCGAGCGCCGCGGCGGCCACCGCCGCCCGGCGCAGCCGCGCCCTGCCGCCCGCGCCGGTTCTGCCGCTTCTCCCGGTGCTCCGAGCCATGGTGTCCACCCCGTCTCCTCCCGGCGGCCCCGGGCGGGGTCGCTCCGGCCCGAAACATCCCACCGCCGGGACTCCGGGGGAAGCGGTGGTGCGAGCCCTGTGACACGTTCCGAACAGCACCGTGACGGGGGATCCCTCCGGGCGAGCACTTACGCTGGCACGAGCCCGAACCGATGTATGCGACACGCATGCGACACCGAAGAAGGAAACCGTGACCGTGACACATCCGCTGCTGGACCTGGCCCCGCTGACCGCCGCGCACTTCGCGTCCATCGAGCGCCGGGTGGCCGCCCTGCTCTCCACGGAGCAGGACGTGGTGATCACCCAGGGCGAGGCGCTGCTGCCCCTGGAGGGGTGCATCCGCAGCGGCGCGCGGGCCGGTTCGACCGCGCTGAACGTCGTCACCGGTCCGTACGGTCAGACCTTCGGGAACTGGCTGCGGGACTGCGGGGCGACCGTGGTCGACCTGGAGGTGCCGTTCCACACGGCGGTGACGGCGGAGCAGGTGGAGCGGGCGCTCGCCGAGCACCCGGAGATCGACTTCGTCTCGCTGGTGCACGCGGAGGCGGCGACCGGCAACACCAACCCGGTGGCGGAGATCGGCGAGGTCGTGCGGGCGCACGGCGCGCTGTTCTACCTGGACGCGGTGGCGTCGATCGGCGCGGAGCCGGTGCTGCCGGACGCCTGGGGCGTGGACATGTGCATCATCGGCGCGCAGAAGGCGATGGGCGGCCCCGCGGGTGTGTCGGCGGTGTCGGTGAGCGCGCGGGCCTGGGAGCGGTTCGCCGCCAACCCGGCCGCGCCGCGCCGCTCGTACCTCTCCCTCCTGGACTGGAAGGAGCGCTGGATCGACGGCGGACGCAAGACTCTGCTGCACGCGCCGGCGCAGCTGGAGATGCTGGCCCTGGAGGCCTGTGTGGAGCGGATCGAGGCCGAGGGCCTGGACGCGCTGATGGCCCGGCACGCCTCGGCGGCGGCCGCGACCCGTGCGGGCGCGCTGGCCCTGGGCGGCGGTCTGGAGCCGTTCGTGTACGAGGCGAAGGACGCGGCGCCGGTGGCGACGACGCTGCGGACGCCCGCGGGTGTCGACGCCTCGGAGCTGGTGGCGAAGGCCCTCGCGGCCGATCCGTCGCTGCCGCTGATCGCGGGTGGCGGGGCGCTGGCCAAGGAGATGATCCGGGTCAACCACTACGGGGTGGACGCGACCCCGGGGGCCGTGCAGTCCTCGCTGGCCGCCCTGGGCGCGGCGCTCGGTGACACGGGCCGCGCGGTGGACCTGGAGGGCGCGCGCCGGGCGGTCACGGAGGCCTGGTAGCCGGTGGTACGCGGAAGGGGCGGGGGGTTCGGACCCCTCGCCCCTTCCGCGTACCCGCGACCTACAGCGCGGGGTAGTCGATGTAGCCCTCGGGGCCGCCGGCGTACATGGTGGCGGGGTTCGGGGAGGCGTAGGGGCCGTCGGTCTTCAGGCGGGCGGGCAGGTCGGGGTTGGCGATGAAGAGCCTGCCGTACGCGACGAGGTCGGTGGTGCCGTCCTCGATGAGGGCGAGCGACTCGGCGCCGGTCGGGTCGGCGCCGGTGGCCGGGTTGAGGATGAACGTGCCGGCGAACCGCTTGCGCAGGTCGAGGACGAGCGGGCGGCGCTCGGGGCCGGTCTCCAGGACGTGGAGGTAGGCGATGCCGACGGGCTCGATCGCGGTGAGGAGCCGGGTGTAGATCTCGTCGGTGTCGGTCTCGCTGATGTCGTTGAGCGTGTTGGCCGGGGAGATGCGCAGGCCGGTGCGCTCGGGGCCGATCTCGGCGGCGACGGCCTTGACGACCTCGACGGCGAAGCGGATGCGGTTCTCGACGGGGCCGCCCCACTCGTCGGTGCGGTGGTTGGAGCCGGAGGCGAGGAACTGCTGGATCAGGTAGCCGTTGGCGCCGTGGATCTCGACGCCGTCGAAGCCGGCCTCGACGGCGTTGCGGGCGGCGGAGGCGAAGCCGGCGACGGCCTCGCGCACCTGGTCGGCGGTGAGCTCGCGCGGGGTGACGAAGTCCTTGGGGCCCTCGTGGGTGTAGACCTGGCCGGCGGCGGCGACGGGCGAGGGGCCGACGGGGTGGAGGTCGCCGTCGAGGAGGTCGGGGTGGCCGATCCGGCCGGAGTGCATGAGCTGGGCGAAGATCCGGCCGCCGCGCTCGTGGACGGCGGTGGTGACCTCGCGCCAGGCGGCGATCTGCTCGCGGCTGTGGAGTCCGGGCGTGTTGGGGTAGCCCTGGCCCTCGGCGACCGGCTGGATGCCCTCGGTGATGATCAGTCCGGCGGAGGCGCGCTGGGCGTAGTACTCGGCGACGATCGCCGTGGGGGTGCCGTCCTCGCCGTTGGCGCGGCTGCGGGTCATGGGGGCCATCGCGATGCGGTTGGCGAGGCGCGTTCCGGCGAGGTCGATGGGGTCGAATGCAGTGGTCACGACTGTCCCTCACAGAAATATGTGGTCGGCCAACTAATCAGGCCGCTGCCACTGTAACCCATTCATTGGCCGACCAAGGTAATCTTGGGGAAGAGCCGTCCCGAGGAGTCCACATGTCAGGAAACGACCCCGTCTGTACCGCCCCGTCCGCCGGGCCGCAGCTCTCCGCCGCGTGCACCGGGACCGTCAGCCACACCCTCGCGTGGGTGGCGCGGCTCCATCGGATCGGCATGGGCAGGCGCCTGCGGGACCTCGGGCTCTACCCGGGCCAGGAACTGATGATGATGCGCCTGTGGGACTGCGGGGCGGTCCGCCAGTCGGAGCTCATCCAGTCGCTGGGCCTCGACCCGTCCACGGTGACGAAGATGCTCCAGCGCATGGAGCAGTGCGGATACGTCCGGCGCAGCCCGGACCCGGCCGACCGGCGCGCGGTCCTGGTCGAGGCGACGGAGCAGGGCCTGGCCCTTCGCGCCGGGGTCGAGGGCGCCTGGGCGGACCTGGAGGAGAGCACCCTCGCCGGACTCGCCCCGGCCGACCGGACGGAGCTCGCCCGCCTGCTCGGCCTCGTGGGCGAGAACCTGAAGGCGGAGGCGGACGAGGAAGGCCCGTGCGGCCCGGGGGCGGGCGGGGTCTGCTGACGCCGGGCGTCGTGTCCTGAGGGCTCAGCCCGCCAGGACCTCCAGGGCCCGGTCCACGTCCGCCGACGTGTTGTACAGGTGGAACGACGCCCGCAGGTTGCCCGCGCGGGCCGAGAGGAGGACGCCCGCCTCGTGCAGGGCGTCCGCGCGGCCGCCGAGGCCGGGGACGGCGACGACCGTCGAGTCGTCCATGACCGGCGCGTGCCCGAGGTCGAGGAGGCCGGAGCGGAAGCGGGCCGCGAGCCCCTTGTCGTGGGCCTCGATCCGCTCGATGCCGATCTCCTCCAGGAGCGCGAGCGAGCGGGCGGCCCCGTGGTACGAGAGGAACGCGGCCGGCTCGTCGAAACGGCGGGCGGTGCGGGCCAGTTCACGGACCGGGCCGTAGCTGTTGACCCACAGCCGCTCGCCCGCGACCCAGCCCGCGTGGATCGCGAGCAGCGAGTCCTGCGCCTCCTCGGTGACGGTGAGGAAGGACGCGCCGCGCGGGCAGAGCAGGTACTTGTAGCCGCCGGCGACCGTGTAGTCCCAGTCCCCCGCGCGCAGCGGCAGCCAGCCCGCCGACTGGGTGGCGTCCAGGAGGGTGCGGGCGCCGTGGGCGGCCGCGGCCTCCCGTATCGCCGCGAAGTCGGCCGTGCGGCCGTCCGCCGACTGCACGGCGGAGAAGGCGACGAGCGCGGTCCCGGGCCGGACGGACTCGGCGAGCCGCTCAAGGGGCACGAAGCGGGTCTTGAGGTCGCCGCGGATCGTGAACGGGGTGATGACGGAGGAGAAGTCGCCCTCGGGGAAGAGGACTTCGGCCCCGGACGGCAGCGACTGGGCGATCATCCCGCAGTGGACCGCGACCGAGCTGCCGACGGCGACGCGCTCGTGGGAGACGCCGGCGATCCGGCCGAAGGCGGCGCGGGCCTCGTCCACGATGTCGAAGCTGCCTGCGCCGCCCGCGCGGCCGTCGGCGGTCTCCTCGGCGAGGAGGGTGACGGCCTCGACGGTCCGGCGGGGCAGCAGACCGCAGGCGGAGGTGTTCAGATAGGTGTTCTTGGGCGCGAACTCGGCGCCGCCGAGCGGCTGGTCAAGGGAATCCATGTCCCCACCCTGGGTCCCCCCACGATCACCCGTCAATGGCGATTCGATCGCGGGGAGACCCCAAGCCGCTCTTGTCTCCGCAGGTCAGAGATGGCGCGTTCAGGCCTGCGGGACCTCGCAGGCCCCGTCCGGGCCGCAGACCTCGGCTTCGGAGCCGACCTGCTGGAGGACGCGGCCCTGCCAGGCCTGCTCCAGGGCCTGGGTGAAGACCTCGGCGGGCTGGCCGCCGGAGACGCCGTAGCGGCGGTCGAGGACGAAGAACGGCACGCCGTTGGCGCCGAGTTCGGCGGCCTCGCGCTCGTCGGCGCGTACGGCATCGGCGTAGGCGGTCTCGTCGGCGAGGACGGCCCGGACCTCGGTCTCGTCGAGACCTGCCTCCACGCCCAGGGTCACCAGGGTCTCGGCGTCGAAGACGGAGCGCTCCTCGGCGAAGTTGGCCCGGTAGGCCAGGTCCAGGAGCTCGCTCTGGCGGCCGCGCTCCTTGGCGAGGTGCAGCAGCCGGTGGATGTCGAAGGTGTTGCCGTGGTCGCGGCCCTCGATGCGGTAGTCGAGACCCTCGGAGCGCGCGTTCGACGCGACGTGCGCCTCCATGGCGCGGGCCTCGGCGAGGGTGCGGCCGTACTTCTTCGCCAGCATCTCCAGGACCGGGCCCCGGTCGCCCTTGGCGCGGTTGGGGTCGAGCTCGAAGGAGCGGTGCACGACCTCGACGTCGTCGCGGTGGGCGAAGGCCGCGAGCCCCTTCTCGAAGCGGGCCTTGCCGATGTAGCACCAGGGGCAGGCGATGTCGCTCCAGATCTCGACGCGCATGTGACTTCTCTCCGAGGGGTTGCCGATGGGGTGTGCCTCAGGGGGAACGCGCACGGCGGTCCGGTTCATTCCGGTTCCGGCCCCGGTGTGAGGCGCGGCACCATGCGGTTGAAGGAGGCCCGGTAGGCACTCGGAGTGAGCCCGGTACGGCGCAGCACGTGCTGCCGCAGCGAGTCCGCGGAACCGAGGCCGCTCGCGCGGGCCACCTGGTCCATGGGGAAGGACGTGGTCTCCAGGAGCTCCTTCGCCCGCTCGACGCGCTGGTGCAGCAGCCACTGGAGCGGGCTGACGCCGGTCTCCGCGTGGAAGCGGCGCGAGAGGGTGCGGACGGAGACCCCTGCGTGCCGGGCGAGGTCGTTGAGGCCGAGGGGTTCGTCGAGGTGTTCCATCGCCCACGCGCGCGTGTCGGCGAAGGAGACCCCTCGCTCGGGCGGCAGCGGGGTCTGGGTGAACTGGGTCTGGCCGCCGGGCCGGACGGGCGCGACGAGGGCGAGCCGGGCGACCGCGTTGGCGACGGCGGCGCCGTGGTCGGTGCGGATGACGTGCAGGCAGAGGTCGATGCCCGCCGCGTATCCGGAGGAGGTGAGCACGGGGCCGTCCTGGACGAAGAGGACGTCGTCCTGGAGGTCGACGGCAGGGTGCCGGGCGGCGAGCAGCGGCCGGTAGGCCCAGTACGTCGTCGCCGCCCGTCCGTCGAGCAGTCCGGCCTCGGCGAGCGCGAAGGCGCCGGTGCAGATGGAGGCGATCCGTTTGCCGGCGTCGGCGGTCGCGCGCAGGACGTCGAGGACGCGCGGGTCGGGGTCCGTGTACGCGCCGCTGCCCGCGAGGATCACGGTGTCCGCCCCCTCGACCGCGTCGAGCCCGCGCGGGACGACCAGGTCGAGGCCGCCGGTGGTGGTGACGGGCCCCGGGTCGGGGGCGCAGATGACCGTCTCGTACCCGGGTCCGCCGTCGATCTCGACCTTCCCGAAGAGCATCTCCGGGATCGCCAGGTTGAACATCGAGACGGGCGGGGCGGCGATCACGGCGACGCGCTGGACGCCCCGGACCCGGGACTCTACGGTCATGGCCAGAACCTCCGGTCGTATGGCATTCCCGCCACTACTGTACGGGCTCGCAGGTCGCGAAGCTGGACACATGTCCTCAACAGTCCTCAGCACAGGTCCCGTTGTCCGTCGCGACGCCCCTTCCACCTCTCCCGGTCCCGCCCTCGCGGCCGCCATGCTCGGCTTCGCCCTCATCACCCTCGACACCTCCGTCGTCAACGTCGCCCTGCCCGCGATCGGTTCCGACCTGCGGGCCGGGATGTCCGGTCTGCAGTGGGTGGTCGACTCGTACACGCTGGCCTTCGCCGCGCTGCTGCTCTCCAGCGGGGCGCTCGCCGACCGGGTCGGGGCGAGCCGGGCGTACGGGGCGGGGGTCGTCGTCTTCACGCTCGCCTCGGCGGCCTGCGGTCTGGCCCCGGGCCTCCCGGGTCTGCTGGCGGCGCGGGCGCTGCAGGGTGCGGCGGCGGCCGTGATGCTGCCGGCCTCCCTGGCACTCGTACGGGAGGCGTACGGCGATCCCGGGCGGCGGGCCCGGGCGGTGTCGCTGTGGGCGGCGGGCGGCACGGTCGCGGTGGCGCTCGGCCCGGTCGCGGGCGGGGCGCTGACCACGGCCTGGAGCTGGCGCGGGATCTTCTTCATCAACCTGCCGCTCGGGCTCCTCGCGCTCGTCCTGCTGGCCCGGGTGGCCCGCTCGGCGCGCAGGCCGGCCCCGCTGGACCTGCCGGGCCAGCTGACGGCGATGACGGCGCTCGGGGCGCTGACCTTCGCGGCGATCGAGGGCGGCACGGAGGCCTGGTGGGCGCTGGGGGTCGCGGTGGCCGCCTTCGCGGCGTTCCTGCTGATCGAGGCGCGGCGGCGGCATCCGATGGTGCCGCTGGGGCTGTTCCGGAACACGACGGTCGCGGTGGCCGTGACGGCGGGCGCGGCGAACAGCGTGGCCTTCTACGGCATGGTCTTCGTGTTCAGCCTGTTCTTCCAGCAGGTGCTCGGGCTGTCGGCGCTCGGCGCGGGGCTGATGTTCCTGCCGATGACAGGACTGCTCGCCGGGGTCAACATCCTGTCGGCGAAGGTGGCGGCGCGGTACGGGGCACGGCTGCCGATCGTCCTGGGCCAGGTGGTCGGGGTGGCCGGGCTCCTCGGTCTGCTTACCGTGGACGCGGACTCCTCACGGGTGGCGCAGGCCCTGCTCCTCGTGCCGTTGGCGCTCGGGGCCGGCTTCTCCCTGCCGCCGCTGATCGCGGCGATGATGGAGGCCGTCCCGGCGGAGCGGGCGGGCACGGCGGCGGGTCTCCTGAACGCGATCCGGCAGACGGCGGGCGCGCTCGCGATCGCGGTCTTCGGCTCCCTCGCGGCCCGCGGCTTCGACACGGCGCTCCCGACGACCCTGCTGATCAGCGCGGGCCTGCTGACCCTGACGGCCCTGGCCTCGCTGCGACTTCCGCGCCGCGGGACGCGCTAGGCGCTCTTGCGGTACCGGCCCGGTGCCATCCCGTACTCGCGCTTGAAGGCCTTGGCGAAGGCGAACTCCGAGGAGTAGCCGGAACGTTCGGCGACCACGCGGAGGGGGAGGTCGTCGGAGCGGAGCAGACGGCCCGCCGTGGTCATGCGCCACCAGGTGAGGTAGGCGAGGGGCGGGCGTCCGACGAGGGCGGTGAAGCGGCGGGCGAAGGCGGCACGGGAGAGCCCGCCGAGCGCGCCGAGCTCCTCGACCGTCCACGCCCTGGCGGGGTCGTCGTGGAGGGCGCGCAGGGCGCCCGCGACCGCCGGGTCGCTCAGCGCGGCCGACCAGCCGGTGGAGCGGTCGGCGCGTTCGGTGAGCCACCAGGTGCGCAGCAGGTAGAGCAGCAGGGTGTCGAGGAGGGCGGGGACGATGGCGTCGGATCCCGGCTGGGGTTCGGCGAGTTCGGCGCCGAGCAGGTCGACGGCGGCGCGCAGCCGGGGGTGGGAGCCGACGCGTGCGGGGAGGTGGACGTACGGCGGCAGCTCGGTGAGCAGGGGGTGGGCGCGGGCCCGGCTGAGCTGGTAGGCACCGCAGAGCAGCAGGGTCTCCTCGGCGCCGACGGATCCCCGGTCGGGCCGGGTGGGCCAGGAGCCGTCGGGGGCGGGCAGGGCGTCGACGAGCGGGGTGTCGGGACGGTCGGCGAGGCCGTGGCCGGTGCCGTGGGCGAGGAGGACGACGTCTCCGGGGCCGAGCCGGACGGGCGCGGCGTCGTCCGGGGGCAGCAGCCAGGCGGTGCCCTGGAGGACGACGTGGAATCCGGCACCCTTGCTCGGCGGGAAGCGGAAACCCCAGGGGGCGAGGCGGACGGTGCGGGAGGAGTGGGGGCGCCCGGTGCGCATGGCGGCGATGGCATCGCTCAGTACGTCCATGGTCCGAACGGTAGCGCGCAAGACGATCGGACATGACGGGAAGTGCGGAGGACATGGATCGTCTTTCCCGTCCTTCCTAACGTCGTCGCCATGACGACGACAGGCATGACGACGAAGGCCGTTCTCTTCCACGAGCTCGGCGGTCCCGAGGTGCTCACCGTGGAGGAGGTGCCGCTGCCGGACCCCGGTCCCGGGGAGGTCCTCGTCCGGGTCGAGGCGATCGGACTGAACCGCGCCGAGGCGCTGTTCCGCTCCGGCACGTACCACTACCCGGCGACGCTGCCGGGTTCGCGGCTCGGCTACGAGGCGGCGGGCGTGGTCGAGGCGGTCGGCGCGGGCGTCACGGCGTACGCCCCGGGCGACCCGGTGATGGCGGCGGCGAACTTCGACTTCGGGACGTACGGCGTGTACGCGGAGCGGGTGGTGCTGCCCGAGGAGTACGTGGTGGCCCGGCCCGAGGGGGTGGACGCGGTGACGGCGGCGGCGGTCTGGCTGAGCCACTTCACCGCGTACGGCGGGATGGTGCTGACCGGCGGGCTGCGCCCCGGCGACCACGTGGTGATCACGGGCGCGTCGAGCGGGGTGGGGACGGCGGCAGTGCAGACGGCGCTGCGGATCGGCGCGGTGCCGATCGCCACCACCCGCGGCGAGGGGAAGCGGAAGCGGCTCCTGGAGCTCGGGGCCGCGCATGTGATCACCACGGACACCGAGGACCTGGTCGGGGAGGTGCGGCGGATCACCGGCGGCGCGGGCGCCGACCTGGCCTTCGACGCGATCGGCGGGCCCGGCTTCGCCCGGCTCGGCGACGCGCTGCGGCCCGGCGGCACCGCCGTCCTCTACGGCTGGCTCGACCCCCGTCCGACCGAGCTGTCGCGGAACTGGCCACTGACCACGCACGCGTACGCGAACGGGGTGCTCGCCCGGACGGAGGAGGGGCGGCGGCGCGCGGCCGGGTTCATCGGCTCGGGGCTGCGGGACGGCTCCCTGGCGCCGGTGATCGCCGAGACCTTCGACGGTCTGGAGCGGATCGCCGACGCCCACCGGCTGATGGAGTCGAACACACACCTCGGGAAGATCGTGGTGCGCGTCTCCTCCTGAGGGGTGTCAGCGCCTCGGTACTCCCAGCGGGTTGCCGTCGCGGAGTTCCGGCGGGAGGAGATGACCGGGCGTCGACTGGTACGTGACCGGGCGCAGCCAGCGCTCGATCGCGGTCGCGCCGACCGAGGTGGAGGTGGATGTGGTGGCCGGGTAGGGGCCGCCGTGGTGCTGGGCGGGGGCGACGGCGACGCCGGTGGGCCAGCCGTTGACGAGGACGCGGCCGGCCAGCGGGGTGAGTTCGGCGAGCAGCGGGGCGGCCGTCTCGTCGTCCTCGGCGATGTGCAGGCCGGCCGTGAGGTTGCCCGGCAGCAGGCCGAGGACGGCGGTCACCTCCTCGCGGGTGGAGTAGCGGGCGACGACGGTGACCGGTCCGAAGCACTCCTCCAGGAGGAGGCGGTGGCCGTCGCCGGAGAGCGCGGCGGCGTCGACGGCGAGGACTCCGGCGCTGACGGTGTGGGCGCCGCCCGCGCCGGGGGTGACCGGGGTGTGCACCCCGGCGAGCGCGGCGCGCTCGGCGACGCCGGCGACGAAGGCGTCCCGCATCCGGTGGTCGAGCATGACGGCCGGTTCGGTCTCGCTGACGGCGGCGGTGAGGGCGTCGAGGAAGCGGTCGCCGTCCGCTCCCCGGGGGGCGAGGACGAGGCCGGGCTTGGTGCAGAACTGGCCGGCGCCCAGGGTCATGGAGCCGGCGAGCCCGGCCCCGATCTCCTCGGCGCGCTCCGCGGCGGCGGCCTCGGTGATCACGACCGGGTTGAGGGAGCCGAGTTCGCCGTGGAAGGGGATCGGGACGGGACGGGCGACGGCCGCGTCGAAGAGGGCCCGGCCGCCGCGGATCGAGCCGGTGAATCCGGCCGCGGCGACGAGCGGGTGGCGGACGAGCTCCAGGCCCGCGTCGAAGCCGTGGACGAGGACGACGACGTCTTCGGGGAGTCCGGCCTTGGCGGCGGCCCGGCGCAGCAGGGAGGCGCAGAGCTCGGAGGTGGCGGGGTGGTCGGGGTGGGCCTTGACGACCACGGGGCAGCCGGCCGCGAGGGCACTCGCGGTGTCCCCGCCGGGGACGGAGAAGGCGAGCGGGAAGTTGCTCGCGGCGTAGACGGCGACGACGCCGAGCGGGATCTTCCAGCGGCGCAGGTCGGGCCGGGGCGGGATCGCCCCGGGGTCGGGCCGGTCGATCCGGACGTCGAGGAAGGAGCCGTCCTCGACGACGTCCGCGAAGGCGCGCAACTGTGCTGTGGTGCGGGCGAGTTCACCGGTGAGGCGGACGGGCCCGAGGGCGGTCTCGGCGTCGGCCGCCTCGACGACGTGCTCGCCGGAGGCGTCGAGGAGGTCGGCGGCGGTACGGAGGAAGGCGGCCCGCAGCACGCGGTCGGCGAGGGCCTCGCGGGTGGCCTGCGCGGCCCTGACGGCCTGGTCGACCTCCTCGGCCGTGGCCTCCACCGCAACCTGCTCGCGCGGCTTCCCCGTCCGGGGGTCCACGCTCCACACTGGTTCTGCCGCCACCGCCACGCCCCTGTTCGCTATTCTGAACGCAGTTCCTGTAGATGAACGCGTCTGGTGGGGACTCTATTGACGGCCCGGCCGTCTCCACAAGGGCCCCGTCCGGCCGGCGGCCGGTGGGCGGCCGGACAACGGAAAAGGGGTGAGGGGCGTGGCGACTGCCGACGCGGGTGGGGCACAGGTGAAGTCCGCGGTGCGGACCGTGGAACTGCTCGAGTACTTCGCGGGGCGCCCCGGAATGCACTCGCTCGCCACCGTCCAGGAGGCCGTCGGCTACCCCAAGTCCAGCCTGTACATGCTGCTGCGCACCCTGGTCGATCTCGGCTGGGTGGAGACGGACGCGACGGGCACGCGGTACGGGATCGGGGTGCGGGCGCTGCTCGTCGGCACCTCGTACATCGACGGCGACGAGGTGGTGGCCGCCTCCCGGCCCACCCTCGACCGGCTCTCCGACGACACCACCGAGACCATCCACCTGGCGCGGCTCGACGGCACCAACGTCGTCTACCTGGCGACCCGTCAGTCCCAGCACTACCTACGGCCGTTCACCCGGGTCGGGCGACGGCTGCCCGCGCACTCGACCGCACTGGGCAAGGCGCTGCTCGCCACCCACAGCGACGAGCAGGTGCGCAAGCTGCTCCCGGAGGTGCTCCCGGCGCTGACCGAGCACACGATCACCGACCGCGAGAAGCTCATCGAGGAGCTGCACGCCGTCCGCGAGCAGGGCTACGCGGTGGACCGCGAGGAGAACACCCTGGGGCTGCGCTGCTTCGGCGTCGCGGTCCCCTACCGGACCCCGGCGCGCGACGCGATCAGCTGCTCGGTGCCGGTGGCGCGGCTCACCCCGGCCCACGAACAGATGATCAAGGACGCGCTGTTCGACGCGCGGGACCGGCTGACCCTGGCGACCCGCCGCCTCTGACCACCCGCTCACGCGCGGCCGGCCTCACGCACGGTCGGCGAGGGCCTTCTGCCAGACCGGGCTCTCGACGTAGTGGTTGTCGTACTGCTCGGAGGAGGCCTTGATCTCCTCGAAGCTCGCCTCGCCCCGCATGACGCGGCCGAGGAGGCGCAGGTAGTCGAAGCGGGCCATGCCGGGCGTGAAGACGAAGAGGACGTCGGCCTCGGCGCCGGGCGCCGCGGCGAAGGCGTGCGGGGTGTGCGGCGGGACGAGGAGGAAGTCGCCCTTCTCCAGGACGGTCAGCTCCTCGCCGACCAGGACCTGGAGCGAGCCGTCGAGCACGAAGAACATCTCCGAGGCCTTGGTGTGGAAGTGCGCCGGGGCGCCGACGGCGCCCTTCGCGAACGAGGAGCGGTAGCTGGTGAGCTGCCCTCCGGTGGTGTCGGAGTCCGCGAGGAGGGTCATCACGCTGCTCGGGTCGGCGGTGGTCTCGGCGGAGGCGGCGCGGGTGAGGAGCGGGGCGAAGGTCTCGATCTCATTCATGATCACTACTGTAGAGAGCGATTGCCCCACACCACAGGGCCAATCGATCACCGGGAACATGGGCCAATCCAGGTTCGGACGACGGCGGGGAGGAGGGCCTCTCCCCCGTGCGGCGGAGGCGGTTCACCGCTCGGCAGGAGGTGACCGCCCGGGGCCGCGCGGGAGCGTGGAGCCATGACACAGACCGCGCCCCTCCCCGCCCCGGCGCCCGCCGCCGGCCACCGCCCGAGCGCCGCCCGCCGGGCGCTGCGCGCCCTCGCGATCCTCGCCTGCCTCCCGTACATCTCGCTCAAGGTCGCCTGGGTGGCGGGCAGCGAGATCGGCATCCCGGCCGGGAGCGCGCTCCTGGAGCACCGGCGGATGATGGTGATCGCCAACTCGGCCACCGTCCTCGCCGACGTCCTCGTCGTCGTCCTCGCCCTGCTCCTCACCCAGCCCTGGGGCCGGCGGTTCCCCGCCTGGCTCCTCGCCCTCCCCATGTGGGCGGCGACCGGGCTGCTCGCCCCGATCATGACCGGCTACCCGGCGCAGCTCGCGGTCGCCCTCCTCACCGGCGACGACAAGGCCGCGGCCCCCCGCGAACCCTTCCTGGACGGCTGGGTGTTCGGCGTGGTCTACAGCGGGTTCATCCTCCAGGGCCTCGCCCTCGGCTCGCTCTTCGTCCTGTACGCCCGGGACCGCTGGGGCCACCTGTGGCAGGGCCGCCTCGGCGAGCTGTCCGCCGGCACGTCCGGGCCCGGGGCGCGCGCCCTCGCCGTGGCCGGCTCGGTCGTCGCACTCCTGCCCGCCGCGCTCCACCTGCTGTGGGCGGCCGGCTCGACCACGGGCCTGTCCGCCCGGCGCATCGCCGAACGCGACGCCGACTTCTACGTCCTGGAGGCCGAGCGGTTCGGCTTCGTCCTCGTCGCCGTCGCCGTCACCCTCCTCCTGGTCCTGCGCCGGCCGGCCCGTCTCCGGGTCCGCACCACGCTCGCCCTGGCCTGGACGGCCCCGGCGGCCGCCGGCTGCTGGGGTGCCTACATGTCGCTCATCGCGCTGCTGCCGGAGTCGGATCCGACGAAGCGTGTCCCCGGGCTCGTACAGCTGTCCTACGCTGGCGACATGATCACCGGGTTCCTGCTCGCCGCGTGCGTGGCACTGTTCCTGCGGCGCCGGAGCGCCGGGGCGTGAGACCGGCGACCGCCCTCTTCGGGCAGCGGGCCAGGCTGCGGTGGCTCCATCTGATCCTGGGCGGCGCGCTGTTCATGCCCTTCTGGCTGGTCGGCACCGTCGTCCTGGGGCCGTTCCTCGACGGCGGCGGCCCGTTCGGCGGCAGCCTCGGGGCACAATTCGGGGCGTACGCGGCGGGGCTGCCGCTCGCCGCGCTCATCGCGCTCTTCCCGCTGGCCCGGCCGATGTCGGTGGCGGCGGCGCGGGCGCTGTGCGGGGTGCCGGCCGACCGGTTCGCGGACGGCCCGGCGCACGGCCCGCGGGCCAGGGCCAGGACGGCCGGATGGTTCACCCTGCACCTGGGCGCCGGGGCGCTGATCAGCGGGGCGACGCTTGCGCTGCCGCCGTTCGCGGTGTCGGTGATGGCGCTGCCGTTCTCGCCGGGGCTCCGGGAGTCCGAACTCGGCCGGATCTGGGGGCTCGACCGGCCCGCGTGGGTCTGGGCGGGGCTCCCGGCCGGGCTGCTCATGCTGCTCGCGCTCGCCGCCGTCACCGCCGCGACCGGGGCCCTGCTCGCCCGGCAGGCGCCCCTGCTGCTCGGCCCGAGCCCGGCGGACCGGCTCGCGGCGGCCGAACGGCGCGCCGCCGAGGCCGAGTCCCGCAACCGGCTCGCCCGCGAACTGCACGACTCCGTCGGCCACGCCCTCAGCGCGGTCACCCTCCAGGCGGGCGCCGCCCGCCGGGTCCTGGACGGCGACCGGGCCGACCTGGAGTTCGTACGGGAGGCGCTGACCGCGATCGAGGACACCACCCGGCGCACGGTCGGCGAACTGGACTGGGTCCTC
Source organism: Streptomyces sp. NPDC002463 (assembly GCF_042889835.1). NCBI lineage: Bacteria > Bacillati > Actinomycetota > Actinomycetes > Kitasatosporales > Streptomycetaceae > Streptomyces > Streptomyces sp. NPDC002463. The sequence continues at coordinate 537,170 of NZ_JBIARL010000002.1, read as the reverse complement.
GGCCTGTTGAGGAACGACGGCACACCCGAGCAGGGTCCAGGACCGGGGCTCGACGCCCTGGAGGCCCTCGTGCGGGGCGCGGGGCCGCGGGTCGCGCTGACGGTGGACGGCACCCTGGGTTCCGTACCGGAGACGCTGTCGCGGGAGGCGTACCGGATCGTCCAGGAAGGGCTGACGAACGCGGCCCGGCACGCGGGCGGCACGCCCGTCACCGTACGGCTCGACGCCCGTACCGAGGAGTTGGAGATCACCATGGAGAACCCCCTGCCCGACCGACCCCCGGTCACCCGGCCCGACGGCGGGCGCGGCCTGCGCGGGATCGCCGAACGGGCCCGGCTCCTCGGCGGCACGGCCTCCGCCGGTCCGGCCGGTGCGGTGTGGCGCCTCGCGGTCAGGATCCCCCGGTGAGCGCGGCGGCGATCAGGATCGTCCTCGCCGACGACGAGCGGATGGTCAGGACGGCCCTGCGGGTCATCCTGGACGCGGAGCCCGACCTGGAGGTCGTCGGCGAGGCGTCCACGGGCGCCGAGGCGGTGTCGGTGGTGCGGACGGAGCGGCCGGACGTCGTCCTCATGGACGTGCGGATGCCGGAGATCGACGGGATCCGGGCGACCGAGCAGATCCTGGCGGGTCTGGCGGAGCCGCCGCGGATCGTGGTGGTGACCACCTTCGAGAACGACTCCTACGTGTACGACGCCCTACGCGTCGGCGCGGCCGGCTTCCTGCTGAAGCGGGCGGCGGCGGAGGAACTGGTGAGCGCGGTCCGTCTGGTGGCGCGCGGCGACTCGCTGCTCTACCCGGCGGCGGTACGGGGCCTGGCCGCCGAGCACGCCCGCCACCGGCCCCCGGCCGCACCGCCCTGGGCCTCGCGGCTCACCGAACGGGAGGCGGAGGTGCTCCGCCTGATCGCGACGGGCCTCACGAACGCGGAGATCGCCACGCGGATCGGCGTCGGCCCGGCGACGGTGAAGACCCACGTGGCGGCGGTCCTGTCGAAACTGGGCGCGCGGGACCGGACGCAGGCGGTGATCCTGGCGTACGAGTCGGGATTCGTACGGTCGAACTGAGCCCCGCCGCCCGTTGTGGGCCTGCGCCCCGCCCGTTGTGGGCATGCGTTCCGCCGGGGCGGAACGGGTGGGCACAACGGACGGCGCCCATGCCGACGCCAGAGGCTCCCGCGCCTGGACCCGCACCGCGAGCGACGGCGCACACGTGGTGCGGGCCAGGACGCGGAACGCGGAGGCGCCGCTGAAGGGCGCCGTCCCGTGCGCCCACCCTCCCCCAAGCTCTCGGCTTCGCTCGAGCAGGGGGGACCCCCATCGCCCTGCGGGGCGAGTGCCCACACGGCAGCGGGGGCACCGCCCCGCGGGCGTGCGGGCACTCGCCCCGCCTCACGATCGCGTAGCGACCCCGCAGCCGCCCCGCCCCTCCCCGACCGGCCCCGTGCGGTCGTACGGGTCGACCGTCTCGCCGTCGCCCCCGGCGCCGCCCCCGCCGAACTCCGGCCGGAAATAGCCCGTCACGTTGTCACAGCCGCCGTTCGTCATGTCGGTCTTGTAGGACACGAGGCTGAAGGTCCCCGCCTCGGTGATCACCTTCGACGGGTCGTCCCAGCTCACGACGGTCTCCCGGCGCACGATCACCCGTACGACCTCGTCGCCGCCGCCGGCCGGTGCGACCGGGTACACGTACGTGACGTCGGCGGTCACCTCCAGGGCCCCGCGACGGCCCTCCCGGTAGGAGATCCGGCCGCGGGTCCTCACCACGTCCCCGACGGGCCGCGCCTGGGCCGGGTCGAAGCGGCTGAAGAGGAGCAGCGGGTCGTTGTCCTTGCCGGGGGTGCGCAGCGAGGTCGTCACGAAGGTTCGGACGTCCTGCTGGTGCGGGTTCATCAGGGCGATCGCCCTGTCCGGGTGTCCGCCGCGGAGCACCGCCGGGTCCAGGCCGGACGCGGCGAGGAAGTCGCGGGTCCGCGCGAGGGCGCGCTCCACCTCCGCCTTCGTCATCCAGCCGGTCGCCTTGGCGGCGGGCATGTGGATGCCGGCCGTGCCGTTCGCCCAGCGGGCCGCCGGGGAGCCCCGGAAGGGTTCGGCGAGGGTGGCGCGCCCGCCGGGCTCGGCGGGAGGCGCCTGGTCCGGTCGTGCCGACTCCTGCGCGAGGGGCTTCGGGTCAGGGTCACCGTCGCCGGACCAGCCGACGACGCCGCCCGGGTCCAGGGCCACGACGAGCAGCACGAGGGCGGCCAGGAACCCCGCCACGTACCAGCCCCGCCGGGAGCTCCGCCGGGGCCGTCCGGGCGTGTGCGCGCGCCACGGCGTCGGCTCCGCGACCGCGCGTTCCCGCGCGGACGGCTCCCTCGGCGCGGCGCCCGAGCCCTCGCCGGAGGTCCGCAGGAACTCCTGCCACACCTCGTCCGGCACGGACGAACCCGAACCGTCCCGCTCCCCGCCCACACCCGCCACGCCGACTCCCCACCTCGTACGTCTCAGCCCCTCCCCCGGGGCCCCGGGCATGATCGCACGCGGCACCGACATGAAGGTTCGCTGAGAAACGGGACACATCCGGAACGACGGGCACCGGTCCGTTCGTCCCCACCAGTGCGATGAACAAGACGATCAGGCACACGTCGGTCTTCGTCCTGATCCTGGTGCTCGCCCTGCTCGGGCGGGCCACCTGGGTGCAGGCGTACGAAGGCAAGGCGCTCGCGGACGACTCGAAGAACCGGCGGAAGACCATCGCGCAGTACGCGCAGCCGCTCGGGAACATCGTCGTGGCCGGCTCCCCGGTCACCGGCTCGAAGAGGACGGAGGGATCGGACCTCGCGTACAAGCGGACGTACACGGACGGCGACCTGTACGCGGCGGTCACCGGCTACAGCTCGCAGGCGTACGGCGCCACCCAGCTGGAGGGCATCTACTCCAAGGTCCTCGACGGCACCGACGACCGGCTGAAGAACCCCGTGGACGCGGTCACCCGCAAACAGCAGGAGCCGGGGACGGTCGTCACGACGATCGACCCGGACGTGCAGAAGGCCGCCTACCGGGCGCTCGGCGGCAAGAAGGGCGCGGCGGTCGCCGTCGACCCGGCGACCGGCCGGATCCTCGCCATGGTCTCCACCCCGTCGTACGACCCGTCGAAGATCTCCGGGACGAACGACGGCGACGTCTGGAAGCGGCTGACGGCCGACGAGGACAAGCCGCTGGTGAACCGCGCGCTCCGGCAGCCGCTCCCGCCCGGCTCCACCTTCAAGCTGGTCGTCGCGGCCGCCGCCCTGGAGGACGGCCTGTACGGCTCCGTCGACACGGCGACGCAGAGCCCCGACCCGTACACCCTGCCGGGCACCCGGACCGTGCTGAGGAACGAGAACGCCTCCGCGCCCTGCGAGAACGCCACGATCCGCACCGCGCTCCGGTACTCCTGCAACAACGTCTTCGCCAAGATGGCCGCCGACCTGGGGCAGGACAAGGTGAAGGCGATGGCGGAGAAGTTCGGCTTCAACGACGCCGAGCTCGACGTCCCGGTCCGCGCCTACGCGAGCGTGTACCCCTCCGGCATGGACAAGGCGCAGACCGCGCTCACCGGCATCGGCCAGTTCGACGTGACGGCCACCCCGCTCCAGATGGCGATGGTGTCGGCCGCGATCGCCAACGACGGCCTGCTCGCGGCCCCGCACATGGTCTCGGAGGTCGTCGACTCCGACGGCGACGCGCTGACCTCGTACGAGGACGGGGACACCGAGCGGATCGTGTCCTCCAGGACGGCGGAGCAGCTGCGGAGCGCGATGGTGACCGTGGTGGAGAAGGGCACGGGTACCAACGCGGCCGTGGACGGCGCCGAGGTCGGCGGCAAGACCGGCACCGCGCAGCACGGCGAGAACAACAGCAAGACGCCGTACGCCTGGTTCACCTCCTACGCGAAGGACTCCTCGACCGGGAAGCAGGTCGCCGTCGCGGTCATGATCGAGGACTCGGGCGCCGCCCGCTCCGAGGTCAGCGGCAACGGTCTGGCGGCGCCGGTGGCGCAGAAGATGATGGAGGCGGCCCTGAAGTGACGGGGGACGGGGGCCGATTGGCCGTCGGGCCCCGTCGCACGATATGCAGGGTCACGCTCCTCACCGAGCACACATTCGATTCACCGACCCTGCTGCCACCTCACGGAGGACCGCCGTGCGCCTGCCCCGTTCCCTGTCCGGCTGGACCATGGCGGTCTTCGGCGTGCTCGCCGCCGCCCTGGGGGTGGTGGGCCTGGTCGCCCCGGACGCACTGCTCTCGGTCATGGGCTTCGAGCCGGTGCCCGAGGGCGGGCGCGCGGACGGCGACCACACCCTGGTCTTCCTGACGTCCTCCTCGATGGCCGCGCTCAACATGGGCGTCTACTACGTCCTCGCCGCCCTCGCCGACTGGAAGGCCTTCTTCCGCTGGACGGTCCCCTTCCGGCTGCTCACCTTCACCGTCTTCACCCTGGCGGTCGTCACCGGCCGCGCCCCGGCCGGCTTCCTCGGCGTGGGCCTGTGGGAGGGGTTCGGCGCGGTGGTGACGGGGATCGCGCTCCGGTACGAGAAGCGGGCGGCGACGGGGGCGGAGGCACGGGCATGAGCGGGTCCCGGCCGGGCGTGTACCACCCGCTCGCCGGGCTCGACGCCGTCGACTGGGCGTCCCACCGGCACGCGTACGGACCCGCGGTGGACGTCCCGGGGCTGCTCCGCGCCCTCTACCGGCCGGACGAGGCCGCCGACGCGGCCGACACGCTGCTGGTGAACGTGCACCACCAGGGCGGCTGCGTCGAGTCGGCCTCCGTGGCCGCGCTCCCCTTCCTCGTCCGCGCCGCCGCCGATCCGTCCGTCGACGCGTCGGTACGGATCGAACTGATCGACCTCGTCATCTGCGTCGCGGCCGAGGGCAACCGGGTCGAGCCCCGCTGGATCGCCCCCGGCTGGGCCGAGGCCTGGGACAGCGCGGTCCCCGGCCTGCTGCCGCTGCTCCACGATCCCGAACCGGAGGTGCGGACGGCGACCGCCGAAGCCCTCGGCCAGGCACGCGGGCAGGCCGACGCCGTGCTCACCGCCCTGTGGGCCCGGCACGAGCGGGAGACCGTGCCGGAGGTCATGGACGCGCTCGTGCACGCGGCGGGCAAGCTGGCCGGCCACGCGGACCGCGAGCGGGAGGCGACGCTCGCCCGCCTCCACGGGCTGACGGCCCCGGACACGGCCCCCGGGAAGCGGCTGCGCGCCGTGGCCGCCCTGCGGGCCGCCGGGGTCCCGGACAGGAACCACACGCGCGTGGTGGGCGACGTGCTGGAGGGCGGTGACCTCGGCGGATACCGGGTCGCCGAGGCGCTGAAGCTGTTCGGCGGGACCCCGGCCGAGCGGGCCGGCCACCTCGTCCGACTCCTCGGGCACCCCGCCGCGCCGACCCGGCGCGAGGCCCTGGAGGCCGCCGCCGGGGAGCTGAGCCGCCGGCGCTCGGCCGTGCCGGCCCTGCTGCCGGCGGTGGCGGAACTGCTCGGCGACCCGGAACCGGAGAACCGGCTCTTCGCCGCCCGGGTCCTCGGCACGTGCGGAACCGCCGCCCGGCCGTGGACGGACCGGCTCGCCACGATGGCCACGGACGAGGGCGAGCCGTACCTGCCCGCGCAGGACCACGCCCTGTGGGCGCTCGCCCGGAGCGGGGACCCCCGCTGCGCCGGCCCGCTCGCGCGGCGCCTCGGCGGGGAGCGGCTCGGCTTCGCGTACTTCTCGGTCCACTCCGAGGGCTGGTGGACGCACGAGTTGAGCCTGAGCGAGACCCTCGGGCCGCTCTCCGCGCACGCCGAGGTGCTGCTGCCGCCGCTGCGGACCCGGCTGCGGGCCGCACGGTCGGTGGACGAGGCGCGGGCGCTGTGCCAGACGCTGACGGCCTGGGGTCCGGCGGCCGCGCCCGCCGTCCCCGAGCTGTGCGCCCTCCTGGAGAGCCCCGCGGCCGTGTGGGCGGCCGAGGCGCTCGCCGCGGTCGGGCCCGAGGCCGCCGCGGCCGTGGACCGGGAACGGCTGCGGGCGCTGATCGACGCCCCGCCGCAGGACCAGCCGTTCGCGCCGCGGGCGCTGGCCCTCGCGTACGCCCGGCTCACCGGCGAGCGCGGGCCCGCGCTCGCCCTGTACCTGCCCCGGCTCGGCGAGCCGTACGGGAACGACAACCCGGCGATCCTGCTCGGCGAGCTGGGCCCGGCGGGCGCCCCGTACGCCGACCGGCTCCGCGAGCTGCTGCCGACGGAGACGGTCGGCTGGCTGCCGCTGCGGGTCGGCGAGGCGCTGTGGCGGATCACCGGCCGCGCCGACGAGGTGGTGCCGGCGCTGGTGGCGGCGATCGAGCCGTACGCGCGCGGGGGCGTCACCCGGGCTGTCACCGAGACGGTCCGGCTGCTCGGCGCGATCGGCCCGGCGTCCGCGCCCGCCGTACCCGTGCTCCGCGCGTTCCTCGACGCGGACGAGCGGCCGGTGGAGCACGGCGGCTGGCGGTCCGTGCCGGAGGACGACGAGCTGTGCGCGGCGGCGCGCGCCGCGCTGCACGCCGTATCGGGAGGCTGCTGATTAGGGCATCCGACCGATCCGCGCGGCCCACCTCAGACGACAGCCTTCGGCCATGCGTTGGTCTTTGTATCTGACAGGTGTCGTCGTGTCCGGATTCGGCACGACGGCGATGTGGCTGGTCTCCGGGATCTGGGTCAAGTCCCTCACGGGCTCCGACAGTCTCGCGGCCCTGGCCTCCTTCGCCCTCTGGGCGCCCGTGCTCGTCGGGCCGCTGCTCGGCACGCTCGCCGACCGGATGCGGCGCAGACCGCTCATGGTCGTCCTGAACCTGGCGATGGCGGTCCTGCTGCCGCTGCTGCTGTGGGTGGAGTCGGCGGACCGGGTGTGGCTGCTCTTCGCGGTCCTCGTGCTGTACGGGGCGCAGGGCGCCGTCCACGACGCGGCGGAGCAGGCGCTGATGACGGTCGCCGTCGACGAGAAGCGGCTCGGCACGTTCAACGGACTGCGGATGACGGCGAACGAGTCCATGAAACTGATCGCCCCGCTGGTCGCGGCGGGCCTCTTCGCCCGGTACGGGGGCGGGCCCGTCGCCCTCCTCGACGCGGTGAGCTTCGCGGTCGCGGCGGGCCTGTTCGCGCTGATGCCGGTCCGGGAGGAGCGGCCCGCTCGGCCGGAGTCCCGGAACTGGTGGCGCGAGACGGCCGAGGGCGTACGGCTCCTCCGGGGCTCGCGGGTGCTGGTGCCGCTGGTGGCGACGGGCGCGTTCACGATGCTGCTCGCGGGGGTGAACGGGGCGGCGATCTACGCCGTCGTGGACGAGGGGCTCGGGCACGCGCCCGCGTACGCGGGGGTGCTCTACGCGGTCCAGGGCGTGGGCTCGGTCCTCGCGGGCCTGGTCACGGGCCCCCTGCTCCGCCGTGTCCCGGAGCGGACGCTCTCCGCGGCCGGACTCGCGCTGTTCGCGGTGGCGGTGGGGGTACGGGGAGCGCTGCCGTACGAGGCGACGGCGCTGGCCGCGAGCGCGGTGATCGGCCTCGGGATGCCGTGGGTCCTGATCGCGGTCATGACGGCCGTCCAGAAGGAGGCCCCGGCGGAGGCGGTCGGCCGGGTCGCGGCAACGGCGAACACCCTGGTCATGGCCCCGAACGCACTGGCGATCGCACTGGGCGCGGGTCTCGTCGCGGTGATGGACGTGCGGGTGCTGCTGCCGGTGGCGGCGGTGGCGGGAACGATCTGGGCGCTGACCCTGGCGGCCCCGAGCCGCCGCCGAGCGGCCCCGGTCTCCTCCACCGGCTGAGCGGCCCCGCCACCCGTTGTGGGCCCACGCCCGGCCCGTTGTGGGCAGTCGTTCCGCCGGGGCGATGGGGGTCCCCCTGCTTGAGCGAAGCCGAGAGCTTGGGGGAGGGTGGGCGCAACGGACGGCGCCCCTGCCGGCGCCAGAGGCTCCCGCGCCCTGACCCGCACCCCTGACGGCGGCGCACAACGTGGTGCGGGTCCGGGCGCGGAACGCGGAGGCGTCGCTGAGCGCGCCGTCCCGTGTGCCCACCCGCCCCGCCGGGCGCCCGCCCGCGACGGCAGGGTGCGGCGCAGCCCGTGCGCGGGGAGCATGGAGACAGGCGTCGTGCGGTGGGAGGAGGGTGGTGTGACGGCCGGTTCCTTCCCGGGGACGACAGGGCGGGTCGGTGTGCCCCTCGACGGCAAGGGGCTCCTCGACGTGCTCGGAGTCGCCGCCGTCGTCGTGGACGCCCAGGGCAGGATCGTGCTGTGGAGCCCTCAGGCGGAGAGCCTCTTCGGGTTCCGTGCCGACGAGGCCCTCGGCCGTTACGTCGCCCGGCTGATCGTCGGCGAGGAGCACCGCGAGGAGGCGAAGCGCCTCTTCGGCGAGGTGCTGCACGGCGGCGCGGCCTGGGCGGGCACCTTCCCCGTACGGCACAAGGACGGCTCGGTCCGGCGGGTGGAGTTCCGGAACATGCGGCTGACCGACGACCTGGGCGACCTGTACGCGCTCGGGATCGCCGCCGACGGCGCCGCCGTGGAGCGGATCGAGACGGAGCTGGCGCTCTCCGACCGGCTGGTGTCGCAGTCGCCGATCGGCCTCGCCGTCCTCGACACGGAGCTGCGCTACGTCCTGGTGAACCCGGCCCTGGAGCGGATCAACGGCATCCCGGCCGCGGAGCACCTCGGCCGGCAGATCGGCGACATGCTTCCGCAGGTCGACGCCGAGGCGCTGGAGGCGGCGCTGCGCACGGTCCTCGCGACGGGGACGCCCCTGCTCGATCACACGGTGGCGGGCAGGACCCCGGCCGATCCGGGGCACGAGCACAACTGGTCCCTGTCGTTCTACCGCCTGGAAGGGGCCGACGGCCGTGTGCAGGGCGTCGCGGCCTCGGTCATCGACGTGACCGAGCGGCACCGGGCGGACGCTGACGCCGACCGGTCGCGGCGGCGGCTCGCGCTGATCGCGGACGCCTCGGCCCGGGTGGGCACCACCCTGGAGGTGGAGCGGACGGCGGACGAGCTGGCCTCGGTGGTGGTGCCGGAGCTCGCGGACATCGCGGCGGTCGACGTCCTGGACTCCGTCCTGGCGCTGCGCAGGCCGGGCGCGCCGGAGGAGGGGCCCGAGCTGTTCCGCGCGCTCGCGGTGAAGGCGGGGGCCCGTACGGAGGCGCTGCCGGCGGCGGACCCGCCGGGTGAGGTCGCGATGTACGGCGCGGACCGGCTGGTCACCCGGTGCGTGCACACGGGTCTGCCGGTCCTGGTGGAGCACGTGGGCCCGGGGGACCTGTCGCGGATCGCACGGAGCCCGGAGGCCGCGGAGCTGCTGGCGCGGGCCGGCGTCCACTCGTACCTGGCGGTGCCGCTGATCGCGCGCGGCGAGGTGCTGGGCGCGCTCGACCTGAAGCGGGACCGCAACGCGCTGCCCTTCGACGGGGACGACGTGCTGCTCGCGTCGGAGCTGGCGGCCCGCGCGGCCGTCAGCATCGACAACGCGCGCTGGTACCAGAGCGTGCGGAACTCTGCGGTGACGCTCCAGCGGAGTCTGCTGCCGGCGACTCCCCCGGAGCGGACGGGCCTGGAGGTCGCCGCCCGCTACCAGCCGGCGTACGCGTCGAGCGAGGTCGGCGGCGACTGGTACGACGTGATCGCGCTGTCCGACGACAAGACGGCGCTCGTCGTCGGGGACGTGATGGGCAGCGGGATCGACGCGGCGGCGACGATGGGCCGGCTGCGGACCGCGACCTGCGCGTTCGCGGACCTCGATCTGTCCCCGGCGCAGGTCCTGCGGCATCTGGACAGGATCACGGCGGGCCTCGAGCACTACATCGCGACCTGTCTGTTCGCCGTGTACGACCCGGTGCGGCAGCGGTGCCGGATCGCGAACGCGGGCCATCTGCCGCCGGTCCGGGTCCCGGCGGACGGACCCGCGGAGCTGGTGCGGATCTCCACGGGCGTGCCGCTGGGCGTCGGCGGCGGCGTCTTCCGGACGACCCGGGTGCCGTTCCTGCCCGGGGACCGCCTGGTGCTCTACACGGACGGTCTGATCGAGACCCGCCACGAGGCGATCGACGAACGGCTCGACCTGCTCGTCCACCTCCTCGACGAGGCGCGCGGGCCGCTTGAGGAGACCTGTGACCGGCTCCTGCGGGCGCTGCGCCGGCCGGGCGCGCCGGACGACGTGGCGCTCCTGATCGCCAGGAGCACGGGATGACGGCCGAGGACCGGGGCAAGGGCCGGGACCCTGCGAAGGGGAAGGGCCGGCGCACGGGGTTGCGGAGCGTCGCCGGGCAGGTGTTCGCCCTGGAGGCGCTGATCGCGCTCCTGGTGATCGTGGCGGCCGTGCTCGTGACGTTCTTCCAGGCGCGCAGCGACACCGAGCGGGACGCCCGGATCCGCTCGCTCGCGGTCGCGGAGGCCTTCGCCCACGCGCCCGGCATCGACGCGGCGCTGACCTCGCCCGATCCGACGGCGGCGCTGCAGAGCCGGGCGGAGGCGACCCGGAAGTCGACGGGCGTGGACTTCATCGCGGTCCTGAGCCCCTCCGGGGTGCGGTACACCGATTCGCGGCCGGAGCTGATCGGCCAGAAGGCGACCGGGGACCTCTCCCGGGCGACGGTGGAGGGCCAGGCGTACACCGAGCTGTTCCGGGGCGCGCCGAACGACGCCGTGCGGGCCGTCGTCCCGGTGGTGGACGACAAGGGCCGGATCGTCGGCCTGGTGAGCAGCGGCATCGAGGTGGAGAGCATCTCGCACGCGGTGCAGGGGCGGCTGCCGCTGCTCATCGGCGTGGCGGGCGGCGCGCTGGCGGCGGCCGTGGGCGGGGCGGCCCTGGTGAGCCGGCGGCTGCGGCGGCAGACGCACGGGCTCGGGCCGGCGGAGATGACCCGGATGAAGGAGCACCACGAGGCGGTCCTTCACGCGGTGCGGGAGGGGGTCCTGATCGTGGACGCCGACCACCGGCTGCTGCTCGCCAACGACGAGGCGCGCCGGCTGCTCGGTCTGACGGCGGAGGCGGAGGCGCGGCCCGTCTCGGAGCTGGGCCTCGATCCGCGGACGGTCGAGCTCCTGGAGTCGGGGCGGTCCGCGACGGACGAGGTGCACCGGGCGGGCGACCGGCTGCTCGCGGTGAGCGTGCGGCCCACCCTGACGCACGGCTCGGAGTCCGGGTGCGTGATGACGATGCGGGACACCACCGAGCTGGCGGCCGTGACCGGCCGGGCGGCGGTGGCCCGCGGCCGGCTGCAGCTGCTGTACGAGGCGGGGGTGCGGATCGGGACGACGCTGGAGGTCGTACGGACGGCGGAGGAGCTGGCGGAGGTGGCGGTGCCCCGGTTCGCGGACTTCGCGACGGTGGAGCTGCTCGAACCGGTGCTGCGCGGGGAGGAGCCGCCGGAGGGCGCGGCCGCGTCCGCGGAGATGCGGCGGACGGCGCTGAGCGGGCTGCGGCCGGACCAGCCGCTGCAGCCGGTCGGGGACACGGTCCACTTCGACGTCCGCAACACCCCGATGGCGAAGGCCCTGCAGGCGGGGCACGCGGTGGTGGAGCCGGTGCTGGCCGCGGCGGAGGGCTGGCGGGCGCAGGACCCGGAGGGGGCGGCGCAGGCCCTGGCGTACGGGATGCACTCGCTGCTCACGGTGCCGCTGCTGGCCCGTGGGGTGATCCTCGGGATGGCCAACTTCTGGCGCGCGGACACCCCGGAGCCGTTCGGGGAGGAGGACCTGTCGTTCGCGGAGGAGCTGGCGGCGCGGGCGGCGGTCGCGATCGACAACGCGCGCCGGTTCACGCGGGAGCACGCGATGGCGGTGACGCTCCAGCGGAGCCTGCTGCCGCGGGTGCTGCCGGAGCAGAGCGCGGTCGAGGTGGCGTACCGCTATCTCCCGGCGAAGGCCGGGGTCGGCGGCGACTGGTTCGACGTGATCCCGCTGCCGGGCGCGCGGGTGGCGCTCGTGGTCGGGGACGTGGTGGGGCACGGGCTGCACGCGGCGGCGACCATGGGGCGGCTGCGGACGGCCGTGCACAACTTCTCGACCCTGGACGTGCCCCCGGACGAGCTGCTCGGCCATCTCGACGAGCTGACGGGCCGGATCGAGAACGGGGACACGGAGGGCGCGGCCGGTGAGGCGCGGCGGCGGGACGAGGGCATCACCGGCGCGACCTGCCTGTACGCGATCTACGACCCGGCGTCCGGGCTCTGCCAGGTGGCGAGCGCGGGGCATCCCGGTCCGGCGCTCGTGGGTCCCGACGGGCGGGTCGAGTTCCCGGAGCTGTCGCCGGGCCTGCCGCTGGGGCTCGGCCTGGGCGACGTGCCCTTCGAGTCGACGGAGCTGCGGCTGCCGGAGGGCAGCAAGCTGGTCCTGTTCACGGACGGGCTCCTGGAGGACCACGGGCGGGACATCGACACGGGCCTCGGGCTGCTGAGGTCGACGCTCTCCCAGGCGGACCGGAGCCCGGACCAGACCTGCGCGGACGTGCTCGCGACGCTCCTCTCGCCCGCGCCGCGCGACGACATCGCGCTGCTCGTGGCACAGACCAGGCTGCTCGACCGGGACCGGATCGCCGAGTGGGAGGTGCCCCGGGACCCGTCGGCGGTGTCGCCGGTACGGAACGCGGCGGCGGCGAAGCTGTCGGAGTGGGGGCTCGACGGGCTCGCGTTCACGGCGGAGCTGATCCTCAGCGAACTGATCACGAACGCGGTGCGGTACGGGGCGGATCCGGTACGCGTACGGCTCCTCCACGACCGGACCCTGATCTGCGAGGTCTCGGACGGCAGCAGCACCTCCCCGCACCTGCGCCACGCGGCGACGACGGACGAGGGCGGCCGCGGCCTCTACCTGGTCGCCCAGTACGCGGAGCGCTGGGGCACCCGGTATGCCAGACGCGGCAAGACGATCTGGGCGGAACTGAGGGTGGGCGCAGCCGGCTCGGAGCCGGTGGCGATGGTGGTCCCGGACCTGGATGCCCTGGAAGACCTTGCGTGGTGAGCCCCCGTTGTGGGCCCGCCACGGAACGGCGCGCACAGCCGTGCCCAGGCTCCCGCACCGCGACCGCACCACACAAGACCCGTGGTATACCAAATGAGGCATCAGCTGACCCCGTCCCCAAGGAGCGCCCTCGTGACCGTCACCGTCTTCCACAACGTCCGCCCCTTCGGAGACCGGCCCCGAGACCTGATCGCCGTGGACGGCGAACTGGTCGCGGAGATCCCCCCGGGCGCCGAGGTGGAACGGATCGACGGCGCCGGCCGCCTGGCCCTCCCCACCCTCGTGGACGCCCACATCCACCCCGACAAGACCTCCTGGGGCGAGCCCTGGCGCAGCCGCCGCCCCGCGCACGGCATCGCCGAGTACGTCGCCGGTGACGTGGAGCTGGCCCGCGCCCTGCCGACCCCGGTGGGCGAGCGGGCGCTGCGGCTCATGTCGCACGCCGCCGCCCAGGGCACCCGGGCGATGCGCGCCCACGCGGACGTGGCCCCGGCCTACGGGCTCTCCGGCATCGAGGGGGTCGCCGAGGCGGCCCGGAAGCTCGCCGGGATCGTGGACGTCGAGCTGGTCGCGTTCCCGCAGCACGGGGTGGTCCGGACGCCGGGGGTGGCCGAGCTCCTGGCGGAGGCGGCCGCGAGCGGGCTCGTCACGCACATCGGCGGCATCGACCCGGCGGGCTTCGACGCGGACGGCGGCCTGGAGGGCGACCAGCTGGGCACGGTCTTCGGGCTGGCCGAGAAGCACGGGCTCGGGCTCGACATCCACCTCCACGACCGGGGCGAGCAGGGCCTCGCACCGCTGCGGGACATCGCCGCCCGCACCCGGGCCCTCGGCCTGCAGGGCCGGGTGAACGTGGGGCACGCCTTCGCGGTCGCCGCTCTCTCCGGCAGGGAGCTCGACGAGACGGCGGACCTGCTCGCGGAGGCGGGGATCTCGCTCACCACGGTCGCGCTGTCCGTGACGACGATCCTGCCGTTCGCGCGGCTCGCGGAGCGCGGGGTGACGGTCGGTCTCGGCTCGGACGGGGTCCGGGACAGCTGGAGCCCGTTCGGCGACGCGGACATGCTGCACCGCGCCTGGCTCGCCGCGTGGGCCCTGGACGCACGGCTCGACGAGGAGCTGGAGGCCTGCTTCCGGGTCGCGGCCGACGGGGGCGCGGAGCTGCTCGGCCTGCCGAAGGCGGACCTCCGGCCGGGCTCGCCGGCCGACTTCATGCTGGTGGACGGCGAATGCCTGCCGCAGGCGGTGGTGGACGTGCCGCGCCGTGACCTGGTGGTCCGCGCGGGCCGGGTGGTGGCCCGGGACGGCCGCCTGGCCTGAGCAGCACGGGAAGGCGTACGGGGCGGGGGGCGGCCCCCCGCCCCGTACGCACACCCGATCAGTCCCGCTCCACGTCCACCGTCGTGAGCGAGGCGTACCGCTCGGGGTCCGTGCGCCGGATGCGCCGGGCCACGAGCAGACCGGCCACGAGGACCACCGGCAGCGGCACCAGGAGGGACGTGTTCACGGCGCCGGTGCGGCCGGTGAGCAGGTCGAAGTGGACCACGGCCAGGACGGTCAGCAGGGCGAGGCCGGCGCAGGAGACGAGCGGCGCCCAGACGACGCGGGCGGCCGAGAGGCCCATCCGGTCGCGCCGGAAGTAGGCCCAGACGGCGAGCGCGGCGAGGGCCTGCATGCCCATGATGCCGAGGACGCCCACGCTGTTGGTCCACAGGAAGACCTCGCCGTACGGGTCGGCGGCGAGGAGCGCCCCGGCGGCGACGACGGCCAGGTTGAAGCCGGTCTGGGCGACGACGGCGCCGCCGGGCGAGCCGTGCTTGCCGGAGACCGCGCCGAGGCGGCGGGGCAGCAGGCCTTCGCGGCCGAGGGCGTAGAGGTAGCGGGCTCCTGCGTTGTGGAAGGCGAGCGTGGCGGCGAAGGCGCTGACGATGATGAGGCCGTGCATGGCGTCCGCCAGCCAGGGTCCCGCGTACAGTTCGGCGGCCTTGAAGGTGAGTTCGGGTCCGTCGGCCGCGCGGGCGAGCCCGACGGCCCGGTCGGTGCCGAAGGCACCCATGATCAGCCAGCAGCCGAGGGAGTAGAAGACGGCGAGGAAGCCGATCGCGATGAAGGTGGCGCGGGGCACGGTCCTGCGGGGTTCGCGTACCTCCTCGGCGAAGATCGCGGTGGCCTCGAAGCCGGTGAAGGCACCGATGACCAGGACGAACATGCCCGCGACGCCGCCGGCGGCGAGGGTGGAGGGGGCGAAGGAGGCGGTGTCGAGGGCGGCTGTGCCGCGCTCGCCGAGGATGCCGCCGTCCATGACGACGAGCGAGAGGACCTCCAGGACCAGGGCGATGCCGAGGACCTTGGCGCTGAGCGTGACCTTCAGCCAGCCGAGCACGCCGACGGCGAGGACGCAGATTCCGGAGAGCAGCCACCAGGGCACGTCGGCGCCGCTGGCGTCGCGGACCGATCCGGCGGCGAAGTAGCCGAAGGCGGCGGCGACTCCGGGGGTGACGAGGTTGTACGAGACGACGGCGACGTAGGCGGTGCCGACGCCGAGGGTGCGGCCGAGGCCGCGGGCGACGTACGCGTAGAAGGCGCCGGCGTTGCGGACGTGCAGGCTCATCGCGGTGAACCCGGCGGCGAAGAGGGCGAGCAGGGCGCCGGAGACGAGGTAGGCGAGCGGGGCGCCGGGGCCGCCGATGCCGATGGCGAAGGGGGCGACGCCGGCGAGGACGGTGAGCGGCGCGGCGGCGGCCACGACGAAGAACACGAGGTCGAAGGTGCCGATCCGGCCGGCGGCGAGACGGCCCGCCTCGGTCGCCGCCGGAACCGTACGGGAAGCGGTGTCGGTGCTCACGCGGCCCCTCCGGAGGACGCGGCGGACGCCGAGGGGACGAGCGCCGGGTAGTCGTCGTCGGCGAAGGGGCCGACGACCTTCCCGGCGTGCAGGACGAGCAGCCGGCGGGGGTGGGCGGCGACGGCCTCGGCGACGGAGCCGGCGGCGACCGCGACGAGGTCGGCGCGGGCGCCGGAGGCGAGGCCGTAGTCTCCGAGGCCGAGCGCGGCGGCGGCCTCGCCGGTGACGAGGGAGGCGGCGACGGACAGTTCGGGGTCGGTCATGAGACCGGTCCTGAGGCCGATGATCGTGGCGCGTTCGAGCATGTCGGCGGTGCCGTAGGGCCACCAGGTGTCGCGGATGTTGTCGGAACCGGCGAAGACCCGGACGCCGTGCTCGCGCAGCCGGAGGACGGGCGGGACGGGGCCGCTCGGGCCGTTGGTCATGATCGCGACGCCGGCGGCGGCGAGGGCGGTGGCGGTGCGGTCGAGTTCGCCGTCGTCGACGTCGCCGAGGGCGTAGGCGTGGCTGACGGCGACCTTGCCGCCGAGACCGAGGGCGGCGGTGCGGGCGGCGATGTCGCGCAGCTGGGCGGTGCCGGTCTCGCCGCCGTCGTGGAGGTGCAGGTCGATGCCCTTGCCGTGGCGCTCGGCGAGGCCGAAGACGATGTCGAGCTGGCCGGCGGCGTCGCCGTCGAAGCCGACGGGGTCGAGGCCGCCGACGAGGTCGGCGCCGTCGGCGAGGGCGGCGTCGAGGAGGTCGGCGACGCCGGGCGCGGCGACGACCCCGGACTGCGGGAAGGCGACGAGCTGGATGCCGAGCCGGCCGCGGAACGCCTCGCGGACGCCGAGGAGGGCGTGCAGGTGGCCGAGGCCGGTGTCGGGGTCGACGTCGACGTGGGAGCGGACGTGTCCGGTGCCGAGGGAGACCATGCGGCGGGCGAGCGCGGCGGCCCGTTCGGCGACGGGCACCTCCTCGGTGCGGCGGGACTCGCGCTCGGACGCGATCTGCTCCTGCAGGGTGGCGGTGGCGCGGTGCGGGCGCCAGGGGGCGCCGAGGAGGGTCTTGTCGAGGTGGGCGTGGCCGTCGACGAGGGCGGGCAGCAGCAGCGCACCGCCGAGGTCGAGCGCGCCGGGCAGGGCGGGACGGCCCGGGACGTGCGGCTCGACAGCGCTCACCCGGCCGTCCTGGAGGTGGACGTCGGCGGTGCGGCCGTCGGGGAGGGTGGCCCCGAGGAGGGCGGTGGGCCTGGGCGGGGCGGAGGCCTCGCTCATGGTGTCTCCTTAGCGGAAGGTACGTACGAGTCGCAGGGGGCGCGCCGGGATCCCCCTGGTGATCGCGGCGCCGCGCCAACGTAGCTGGTATACCGAATACCAGGCAATGGTTTGCGGACCCTCACTTCGGGCCCCTCCCGAACCGGTCTGCGAAGATCGGGGAAGCACCGTCTCCGCCGCGCCTCCCGACTGGAGCCCTCCCGATGACCACCCCCCGTCCCGCCGCCCGCAGCACCGCCATCGGGGACACCCACCTGTCCCTGCGGGAGCGGGTGTACGTGGAGCTGCGCGAGCGGATCATCGAGGGCGACTACCCGGCGGGACTGCGGCTGGTCGAGCGGGAGATAGCCGACGAGCTGCGGGTCTCCCGGGTGCCGGTGCGCGAGGCGATGCAGCGCCTGGAGTCGGAGGGCTTCCTCTCGGTGCAGCCGCGCCGGGGTTCGGTGGTGGCGGAGTTCGGCCCGCGGGACGCCGAGTACCTCTTCGACGTACGGGAGAACCTGGAGGGCCTGGCCGCGCGGCTCGCCGCCCGGCACGCGAGCCCCGCGCAGCTGCGGGATCTGGAGCGGCTCCTGGCACGGGCGAGGAGGGCGGCGGAGTCCGGGCGGCTGCGCGAGGCCGTCTCGCTCAACGCCGACTTCCACCGCCACATCGTCGAGCTCTCCGGGAACCCGCTCCTGATGGACCTGATGGCCCCGCTCGACTCCCGGCTGCGCCGGCTCTTCCGGCTCACCTCGGCGCAGGCGGACGGCGAGCCGATGTGCGGGGCGCACGAGCGGCTGTACGAGGCGGTCCGCGACCGCGACGAGGACGGCGCGGAGACCCTGGCCCGCGCCCACGTCGCCGACACCCGCGCCTCGGCCCAGCGCCTCCTCGCGGCGCTGCCGGACGCTCCCTAGGGCCTGGCTTTCGGATCAGGCCGGATCAAGGAGCGGGGCCTGGTGCGCGCGATCGCAAGGCGGAGGAGGGAGTCGACGCGGCGGGGGCACCTCCCGTGCCCGAAGGGCTACGGGGGAGTTGCCGACCGACGACGACGCGGCGAGCGCGCGCACCAGGCCCCGCGAGCCCGGCATGACCCGAAAGACAGGCCCTAGGCCGGTCCGGTCAAGGCGATTGCGCACCTCCGTCAAGGTTCTTGACGCTCCGTCGGGCGCCTTCCTAGCGTGCCCACGGCGGTGAACACCGCCCCCGCGCACGCCGTTCGACAGAGGAGACCCGCCCCATGACCGCACCCCGCACCGTCCTGCTCACCGGCGCCGCCGGGGCCGTCGGCACGATGATGCGGGAGCTGCTGCCCCCGTACGGCCACGAGCTCCGCCTCCTGGACGTCAACCCCGTGCCGGGCGCCCCCGAGGCGGTCCGCGCCGACCTCGCGGACCGGGCGGCACTGCGCGAGGCGGCCCGGGGCGTCGACGCGATCGTGCACCTGGCGGGCATCTCCCTGGAGGCCGACTTCGAGCAGATCCTGGCCGTCAACATCGCCGGCACCCACCACCTCTACGAGGCCGCCCGCGAGGAGGGCGTCCGGCGCGTGGTCTTCGCCTCCAGCAACCACGCGGTCGGCTTCACCCGGCGCCCGCGCGAGGGCGAGCCGCCGGTCCCGGTCGGCACCCCGCACCGGCCCGACACCTTCTACGGCCTCTCCAAGTGCTTCGGCGAGGACCTCGCCCAGCTCTACTGGGACCGGCACGGGATCGAGACCGTCTCCCTGCGCATCGGCTCCTGCACCCCGGAGCCCACCTCGGCACGGATGCTCTCGACGTGGCTCAGCCCCGCCGACTGCGCCCGTCTCGTGCACGCCTCGCTCACCGCGGAGGACGTGGCCCACACGGTCGTGTACGGCTCGTCCGCCAACACGCGCGCGTGGTGGGACCTCTCCGCGGCCCGGGCGCTCGGGTACGCGCCGGAGGACGACGCGGAGGTGTACGCAGAGAAGATCGTCGCCGAGCAGGGCCCCCTGGCCGAGGGCAGCCCCGACGACCTGTACGTGGGCGGCCAGTTCTGCGCGGACGCCCCGCGCTGGCCGCACTGAGCGCGGAGCACGGGGGTACGCAGGACCCGGCCGGACTGATACGGGGGAGCCGGCCGGGGCCCGGGTCACGGGCGCGGGGCTGCGCGCCGGACCTGATCACCGTAGGCCCGCCCGAAGATCATCGCGAGCCGCGGAACGCGGCACCTGTCCGGAATGCGCGACGGGTCGATGCACGCTCGGAAGCGCACCCTGCGCCCCTCCCGGTGGTGGGCTCGCGCTCCGTTCCCGATCGGGCGCCCGCTTTCTGTTGTCGGTCAGGTGCCCCGCCCCCGACCCCGCTTACGCGCTCGCCCGCAGCGTCCGGGACGGCGGCTCGCCGAACCGCTCCCGGTAGCGGGCCGCGAACCGGCCCTGGTGGGAGAAGCCCCAGCGCCAGGCCACCTCGCTCACGCTCACCTCGTCCGGCGCGGCCGCCCGCAGCTCCTCGCGGACCCGGTCGAGCCGGACCTCCCGCACGTACGCCATCGGCGACATCCCCACGTACTCGCGGAAGGACTCCTGGAGGCGGCGCACGCTCACCCGGGCCAGGGCCGCGAGTTCGGTGGTCGTGAACGGGTGCTCGGGGCGCTCCCGCACCGCGTCCATGGCGCGCTTCACGGGGGCCGGGCGCCGCGGCTCCCCCGGGTGGGCGAGCGCCTCGCGCCAGGGGTGCTCGGCGGCCAGGAGCAGCCCGTTGAGCAGGGCCTCCTGGAGGGGCCTCGCGACCAGCTCGTGCGTGGCGAGCCCCTCCCCGGCGAGCGCCTCGGCGGCGACCTGACGGGCGAAGCGCACCCAGCTCAGACCGGGGCCGCGCGTGATGTCCAGACGGGGCGCGAAGACGAGCGGGCCGCGCGGGGGACGGCCCATCAGCTGTTCGAGGCGGTCGCGCAGTTCGGCCGCGCCGACCTTCACGGACAGGGTCCGGCAGTCCCCGCTCCAGCGGTCGAGGAAGGTGTCGCCGGCCGGGTCGAGGAGCAGCGCCTCTGCGGGCGTGGCGACGATCCGGGAGCTGCCGCCCTGGCGCATTTCCATCGTTCCGCTCATGGGCGCGTTGAGGTGGTACGCGCCGAGCTCGCCGAAGCTCATCCGCACGTCGGCGCCGCAGCTGAGGTCGCCGATGACCAGCGGCCCGAGCGACACGGTGTCGAAGCGGGCCGCGAAGGGGCGCCGCTCCCCGTCGACGACGGCCATGCGGTTCGCGTAGTACCGCGCGTCGAGCTCCTCGCGGGCCTCGTCCACGTCCTCCGTCCGGAACGAGCTTCCGCCCGATGTCCCCGCGCCGCCCGCGGCCCCCGCTTCTCCCATGGGTCGAAAGAATATTCTTATGGCGGATCTGACCGGGAATGGCCCCCGTCACCGGGGTGGCCGAACCGGTCGTCGGTAAGGGAACGGCAAAGGGGGCCGGATCGTTACCCCTGGCATGACCGCTATGACCCCCGGCTCGAACATCCCTCTCACCGCCGCGCGCGTGGCGGTGGACGTGGCCGCCCCCGTGCGGCTCGACGTCTCGGGCCTGCTGCTCGGCGCCAACGGCAAGGTGCGCTCGGACGACGACTTCATCTTCTACAACCAGCCCGCCGGGCCCGGTGTCACCTACCGCTCCGGCGGCGGGGCCGCGCCCGACGCGATCCTGGTGGACACCGGCGCCCTCCCCGCCGGCATCGAGCGGATCGTCGTCACGGCGAGCCCGGACGCCGCCGGCCAGACCTTCCAGGGCATCGAGCCGACGGCCACGATCCGGAACGCGGACGACGGATCCGTGATCGCCACGTTCACGCCGCCGCAGCTGGCCACGGAGACGGCGCTCGTGGTCGTCGAGATCTACCTGCGGAACGGCGCGTGGAAGGCCCGTGCGGTCGGCCAGGGGTACGCGAACGGGCTCGCCGGCATCGCGACCGACTTCGGCGTCTCGGTGGACGACGAGCCCGCCGCCGCCCCCGCACCCGTCGCCCCGCCCGTCGCCGCGGCCCCCGTCGCCCCGCCGGTGCCGCCCGCGCCGCCCGCCGCCCCGGCGGACCCGCGCGTCGCGGCCCCCGTGCCCCCGGCCCCGGCCGCTCCCCCGGCCGCCGCCCCCGTCTCCACCGGCAAGATCAACCTCGACAAGGGCCGGGTCAGCCTCCAGAAGAACCAGACGGTGTCCCTGGTCAAGGGCGGCCGCCCGCTGCTCTCCCAGGTCAAGATGGGCCTCGGCTGGGAGCCCGCCTACCGGGGCAAGGACATCGACCTGGACGCCTCCGTCATCGCGTACGGCCCGCAGCGCAACCACCTGGACAGCTGCTACTTCGGCAAGCTGTCCATCCTGAACGGCTCGATCAAGCACTCCGGCGACAACCTCACCGGCGAGGGCGCGGGCGACGACGAGGTGATCACGGTCGACCTCGGCCGCCTCCCGGCCGACGCCACCGGCCTGGTCTTCACGGTCAACTCCTTCTCCGGCCAGAAGTTCACCGAGGTCGCCAAGGCCTACTGCCGGCTGCTCGACGCGACGACGGGCGAGGAGCTGGTCCGCTTCGACCTGACCACGGCCGAGCCGCAGACCGGCGTGATGATGGCCAAGCTGATCAAGCAGTTCTCCGGCGAGTGGGAGATGACGGCGATGGGCGAGTTCGTGAAGTCGCGGACCGTCCGGGGCATGGTCAAGCCGGCGGCCCAGGCGCTGTAGACCTCAGAACAGGGCGCTGTAGGCGTTGAGGGCGGGCTGGCCTCCGAGGTGGGCGTAGAGCACGGTCGAGTCCCGGCCGATCTCTCCCCGGTCCACCAGGTCGACCAGACCCGCCATCGACTTCCCCTCGTAGACGGGGTCGGTGACCATGCCCTCGGTGCGGGCGGCGAGCCGCATCGCGTCGAGGGTGGTCTCGTCCGGGATGCCGTACACCCCGGCGTGGTAGCGCTCGTCGAGCTCGACGTCGGCCGCCGTCACCTCGCGCTCGACGCCGATGAGGGCGGCGGTGTCCCGGGCGATCCGGGTGATCTGCTCGTGCGTCGGGACGGGCTTCGCCGAGGCGTCGATGCCGATGATCCGCCGGGCCGGGCCGCCCTCCTCGGCGAGCGCGGCGAAGCCCGCGACCATGCCGGCCTGGGTGGAGCCGGTCACCGAGCAGACGACGACCGTGTCGAAGAAGACGCCGAGCTCCCGCTCCTGTTCGGCGACCTCGTAGGCCCAGTTGGCGAAGCCGAGACCGCCGAGCCGGTGGTCGGAGGCGCCCGCGGGGATCGCGTACGGCTTCCCGCCGCCCTCCTCGACCTCGCGCAGGGCCTGCTCCCAGCTCTCCTTGAAGCCGATGCCGAACCCGGCCTTCACCAGGCGCACGTCGGCGCCCGCGAGGCGGCTGACGAGGATGTTGCCGACCTTGTCGTAGACGGAGTCGGGCCAGTCGACCCAGCTCTCCTGGACGAGGACGCACTTGAGTCCGGCGCGGGCGGCGACGGCGGCGACCTGGCGGGTGTGGTTGGACTGGACGCCGCCGATGGAGACGAGGGTGTCGCAACCCTGGGCGAGCGCGTCGGCGACCAGGTACTCCAGCTTGCGGGTCTTGTTCCCGCCGTAGGCGACGCCGGAGTTGCAGTCCTCGCGCTTGGCCCACAGGGCGGCGCCGCCGAGGTGGTGGGTCAGCCGTTCGAGCGGATGGACCGGGGAGGGCCCGAAGAGGAGCGGATAGCGGTCGAAGTCGTTGATCGGCAAAGCGGCTCCCGGTGGGTGCGGCGGCGGTCGACTGTCCTGGACGCGCTGGGGCCCTAGGGGGTGGCCCCCGGGGCCGGCGTCGCGCAGATGCCCGTGACCTCGGCCACCTCGATGGCGTCGTCCGCGAGCTGTTCGAGCGCGGCCCAGATCTCCGTGGTGACCCGCACCGCCTCCTCCGCGTCCCCCGCCGCGCACGCCTCGATGAGCCGGGCGTGCAGTTCGGCCGATCCGCAGCTCCCGGCGTCGCCGAAGAGCCGCCGCTCGACGCGGCGGATCAGGGGGGTGTAGCGCGCGATCGTCGCGGCGGCGGCGTGGTTGCCGCTGGCGACGACGAGGACCTGGTGGAGCTCGTCGTCGGCGTCGAGCGCGGCCTCCACGTCGGAGGCCCGGACGGCCGCCGCGAAGCGCTCGTTGGCCTCGCGCATGGTGCGGATGCCCTCGGGGCCGAGCAGCGGCACCCCGGTCCTGGCGGCGAGCTCGTGCATCACCCGCACCACCGAGGCGGCGTCCCGGACGACCCGGCTGACCGGCCGGGTGACCCGGGTGTAGCTCTGCGGCTTGGACTCGACGAGCCCCTCGGCGCCGAGCCGGGCCAGGGCCTCGCGCACGGGTGCGCGCGAGAGCCCGAGCCGTTCGGCGAGATCGGCGTCCTTCAGCGGGGCGCCGGGGGCGAGGTCGCCGCGCACGATGGCCTCGCGCAGCGCCTCGTAGGCCCGGTCACGCAACAGGGTCCGGCCCACGGGCCGCAGTGCGTCCATGGACTGACATGTTAGATGTCGGTCCATGGACCTGACCAGGGATCAGTTCAAGCCTCAACGACGGGGCTGGCGGCGCCAGGGACCGGTGATCGCGACCATGATGCCCGGGGTCTGGATGTTGGCGAACAGCGTGTCGCCGTCGGGCGAGAACGTCACGCCGGTGAACTCGCTGTCGTTGAGGTCGTTGCGGGCGATGGGGTAGGTGCGGCCGGAGTCGGTCGCGCCGAAGAGGTGCTGGACGCCCTCGCCGTCCTCGGCGATGACGAGACCGCCGTACGGGGAGACGGTGATGTTGTCGGGGCCGTCGAAGGCGCCGTCCTCGTCCGGGGTGGCGTTCACGCCGAGGAGCACCTTGAGGGTGAGGGTGCGGCGCTTCGGGTCGTAGAACCAGATCTGGCCGTCGTGCGCGGCGCCGGGGCTCTCCTCGCGCGCGTAGGAGGAGACGATGTACGTGCCGCCGTCGCCCCACCACATGCCCTCCAGCTTGCGGGCACGGGTGACCTGGCCGTCCGTGAACTGCTTGCGGACGGAGGTGGTGCGGGCGTCGCGGTCGGGGACGTCGATCCAGTCGACGCCGTAGACGGTGCCGATCCGGGTGGCGCGGGACAGGTCGTCCACGAAGCGGCCCGAGGAGTCGATGCACTTGAAGGCCTGGAGCTCACCGGCGTCGTCGGCGAGGGCGCGGAGCCGGCCGCGGCCGTGCTCGAAGTCCTGCGGCGGCACCCAGCGGTAGAGCAGCCCGTTGGGGCCGGAGGCGTCCTCGGTGAGGTAGGCGTGGCCGCGCTTGGGGTCGACGACGACGGCCTCGTGGGCGTACCGGCCGAAGGCCTTGACCGGCTTCGGGGCGAGGTTGGCACGGCGGTCGTGCGGGTCGACCTCGAAGATGTAGCCGTGGTCCTTGGTCATGCCGTTCTTGCCGGCCAGGTCCTCGGTCTCCTCGCCGGTCAGCCAGGTGCCCCAGGCGGTGCGGCCGCCCGCGCAGTTGGTGGAGGTGCCGGCGAGGCCGACCCACTCGGCGACGGTGCCGTCGCGGTGCACCTCGACGACGGTGCAGCCGCCGGCCGCGGCCGGGTCGTAGACGAGGCCCTCGGCGAGCGGGACGGGGTGGGGCCACGAGGCGCGGGGACCCTTGAGCTCGTGGTTGTTGACCAGGTACGTGGTGCCGCGCGGCCCGTCGAAGGCGGCGGTGCCGTCGTGGTTGGAGGGGGTGAACTCGCCGGACTCGAGGCGGGTCTCACCGCTGTGGGTGATGACCCGGTACGAGAAGCCCTCGGGCAGCGCGAGCATCCCGTCGGGGTCGGCGACCAGCGGGCCGTACCCGAGCGCGGGCTCGTGACGGTGGCCCGCCCCGTACGCCTCCGGCTCGTCGGAGGCGAGCGCCTCGGGCGCGGTGGCGAGCGCCCCGACGACACCGGTGAGGGCGAGCCCCGCACCGGCGGCGGCGGACTGCTTGGCGAACTCTCTGCGGTTCAACGGCATGGTGGTGGCGTCTCCCTGTGGTGGCCTGATCTCGCGGGCCACCCTCCCGCGCGCCCGCGAACTCCGCCTGAACACCACGGGAACACCACCGGGCGCGGTGCCGCGCGGAACGCGCCCTCCGCCTCGGGCCCGTACGGACACCCCTTCCCGAAGCGGGCCTCCCGGGGGCCCGTGGGCCCCCGGTGGCAGCGCCCCGGCCTCAGGACCCCGAGCGCGACCTCGCCTTGAAGGCCGCCTTGCGGGCGTCCTTCGCCGCCGTCTTGTCGCGGTGGAGGCGGCCCATCGCCTCCAGGACCTCCGCCGTCGCCGGGTGCTCCACGCGCCAGGCCGCCTCGAAGAAGCCGCTGTGGCGGCCGGTGAGGCCCTCGATGAGCTCCTGGAGCTCCTCCAGGTCCCCGTCCGAGTCGAGCTGGGCCGCGATCGTGTCGATGGCCAGCCAGAAGATCATCGACTCCGGCGGCGCGGGCACGTCCGCCGCGCCGCGCTCCGCGAGCCAGACCCGGGCGAGGCCGCCGAGCTCCGCGTCGTCCAGGACCTCCCGGACGGCCGGCTCGGCCTCGGCGCCCACGAGGGAGAGCGTCTGCTGGCAGTGGAGGCGGCGGAGCGGGGAGCCGGCGTCGGCGCCCCGGGCGGCGTGCAGCAGCTCGCGGGCCGCGTCGAGCGCGTCGCGCCCGGCCAGCCACGCGGCGGTCTCCTCGCGGGCCGCGGACTCCGGGTAGCCGGCGATCCCGGTGAGGAGCGCGTCGGCGCCCTTCTCCGTCAGGTCGCCGACGGCGGGCGCGTCGACACCGGCCTCCAGCATCCGGGCGCGGACGCCGTAGAGCCCGAGCGGGGTGAGCCGGACCATGCCGTAGCGGGTGACGTCCTCGTCGTCGACGGGCGGCGCGGGCTCCTCGCCCTCCTCGGCCATGAGGGCCTCGTCGACGGGCTGGTACTCGACGAGCCCGATCGGTTCGAGCAGCCGGAACTGCTCGTCGAGCCGCATCATCGCGTCCGAGACCTGCTCCAGGACGTCGTCGGTGGGCTCGCCCATGTCGTCGGGGACGACCATCGACGCGGCGAGCGCGGGCAGCGGTACGGGGCCTTCGCCGGCGCCGCCCTCGCTGACGGTCAGCAGGTAGAGGTTGCCGAGGACGCCCTCCAGGAAGTCGGCCTCCGCCTCGGGGTCCCAGTCGAGCGCGTCGAAGTCGATCTCGCCGTCCTCGCCGACGAGCGCGTCCAGGTCGTCGAGGACGGGGGCGACGGCGTCGGCGAAGACGGCGTCGAAGCCGTCCAGCCAGAGGCCGAGGACGTCCTGGGGCGAACCGCCCGTGACCAGCGCGAGGTTCTCGCCGGGCCCGGCCTTGCCGGGGAGGTCGGCGTCCTCGCCCTCCTCGCCGTCCTCGACGGCGACGAGCCCGGTGTCGACGGCGAGCCGCCAGGCGTCGCCGGCCCAGGTCTCGCCGTCCTCGTCGTCGCCGAGGCCCAGGACCTCGGCGGCCTCGGGGAGTTGCTCGTCGACGAGCTCGCCGCCCGCGTCGACCCGGGTGTCGGGGCCGGCCCAGCGGGCGAGCCGTACGGCCTGGGCGAGGAGGGGGGCGGCCAGGGCGTCCCGCGCCAGCTCCGCGTCCGCACGCAGCCGAACGGGGGGAAGAGTGGGGTGCTCCGCTGACATGTGGGGGGTCTCCTCGACGCGTGCGTGGGTGGAGTCGAAAGGGGCTCGACAAGCTCCTCAGGGTAGACGCATCCGGGACCTCGTCCGTCGGTTCACGGAGCCGTCAGCCTTCGTACACCCCGTCGACTCTTGACAAGTGCCTCCCTCTCACAAGAGATTGACGCGCGTAGATTCATCTGCCGATCCTCCAAGCACCTTCGGAGCCTCTTGATGTCTTCGTCCATACCGAGATTCGCCGCGGTCTCCGCCGTCGTCGCCTCCGCCCTCGCCGCCGGCCTGCTCGCGGGTCCGTCGAGCGCGGCCGCGGAGAGCACCGTCGCGGAGGCCGCCGCCGCGGACGGCTCCGCCGGCGTCCGTATCCACGACATCCAGGGCACGACGCGCGTCTCCCCCCTCGTCGGCAAGCAGGTCACCGGCGTCACGGGCGTCGTCACCGGCGTCCGCACCTACGGCTCCCGTGGATTCTGGATCCAGGATCCGGAAGCCGACGCGGACCCGGCCACCAGCGAGGGCGTCTTCGTCTTCACGAGCTCCGCCCCGACCGTCGCCGTCGGCGACGCGGTCCGCCTCAACGGCACGGTCACCGAGTACGTCCCCGGCGGCCTGACCTCGGGCAACCAGTCGATGACCCAGATCTCGAAGCCGGTCGTCACGGTCCTCTCGAAGGGCAACCCGGTCCCGGCCCCGGTGACGATCTCGGACGAGTCGGTCCCCGAGGAGTACGCCCCCGAGGGCGACCCCGCCGCGGGCGGCTCGATCAACGGCCTGACCCTGGACCCCGAGACGTACGCCCTGGACTACTACGAGTCCCTGGAGGGCATGAACGTCGAGATCGGCTCCTCGCGCGTGGTCGGCGCCACCGACCCGTACTCCGAGCTCTGGGTGACGGTGAAGCCCTGGGAGAACGACAACGAGCGCGGCGGCACGGTCTACGGCTCGTACGAGTCCCAGAACACCGGCCGGCTCCAGATCCAGCAGCTCGCCCCGGTCTCCCAGCAGCCCTTCCCCAAGGCGAACGTCGGCGACTGGCTGGGCGGCACCACCGAGGGCCCCCTCGACTTCAACCAGTACGGCGGCTACACGCTGGTGGCCCGCACGCTGGGCGAGCGCGTGGACGGCGGCCTGGAGCGCGAGGTGACGGACCGCCAGCACAAGAACGAGCTCGCGGTCGCCACGTACAACGTCGAGAACCTCGACCCGACCGACCCGCAGGAGAAGTTCGACGCGCTCGCGAAGGCGGTCGTCGAGAACCTCTCCTCGCCCGACGTCGTCGCCCTGGAGGAGATCCAGGACAACAACGGCGCCAAGAACGACGGCACCGTCGCCGCCGACCGGACGGTGAAGAAGTTCACCGACGCGATCGTGGCGGCCGGCGGCCCGGCGTACGAGTGGCGCTCGATCGACCCGCAGGACGGCAAGGACGGCGGCGAGCCCGGCGGCAACATCCGTCAGGTCTTCCTCTTCAACCCCGCGCGGGTCTCCTTCGTGGACCGTGCGGGCGGCGACGCCACCACTCCGGTCGCGGTCACCGGCGAGAAGGGCGACGCCCACCTCACCGTCTCCCCCGGCCGCATCGACCCGGCGAACACCGCCTGGGAGAGCAGCCGCAAGCCGCTCGCCGGCGAGTTCCGCTTCCGCGGCCGCACGGTGATCGTGGTCGCGAACCACCTCAGCTCGAAGGGCGGGGACGAGTCGATCGTCTCCCACCACCAGCCGCCGAACCGTTCCTCCGACGCCAAGCGACTGCTCCAGGCGCAGGCCGTCAACGCCTTCGTCAAGGACATCGAGGCCGTCGACAAGCAGGCTGACGTTCTCGTGGTCGGCGACATGAACGACTTCGAGTTCTCCGGCACCACGCAGGCGATGACGGACGGCGGCGCGCTCCACCCGGCGATGCTGTCGCTGCCGGAGAGCGAGCGCTACTCGTACGTCTACCAGGGCAACAGCCAGGTCCTCGACCAGATCCTGACCAGCCCGGGCGTGCACCACTTCGAGTACGACAGCGTGCACATCAACGCCGAGTTCGCCGACCAGGACAGCGACCACGACCCGCAGGTCCTGCGCTTCCGCCCCTGACGAACCGCCCCGTCACACGCCCGCGCTCAGACTGAGCGCGGGCGTGTACCGCATCACCCGGCCGCCCACGAGCTCCGGGTGGTCATGCACCCGCTTCCAGGCCTCGCTCTGCCCGGCGTCGTCCGCGAGCCACTCCTCATGGGCCTGCTCGCTCTCCCACTCGGCGTAGTTCAGGACCCGGACGCCGTCGGTGGACAGATGGAAGTGGGCGCCGAACCCGCCGGTCGCACGCCCCGTCGCCGCGTCCTCGTCCAGGGCGGCGAACACGCTGTCCACCCAGGCCTCCCGGCACCCCGCGACGGACCCGTCGAAGTCGGCCTCGACGACCACGACGACCCCGGGCAGTTCCCCCGTACCCGTCCCGCCGCGGACGGCGGACCGGTGGATCGGCGCGTACCGGCGGAGCTCCACCCGCTCGATGCCGGGCACGGCGGCGTCGATCTCGGCGTTCCGGTCGTCGCGGTGGGTGCGGACGAAGTCCTCGTAGGCCTGCTCCTCGGTCCACTGCGAGTAGTGCAGCAGCGTGTCCCCGTCGGTCCCGACGGCGACGCTGTACGAGAGCAGGCCGAGGTCCGGCCAGGCGCGGCTCTCCCAGGCCTTCCGGACGGCCTCGACGGCGGCGCGCTGACGCTCGGGGGTGCCGACCCTCCAGGTGCTGATGAGGACGGCGCCGATTCCGGGCCGGTGGAGGTCGGGACGGGCATCGGGGCGTGCGACGGCGTTCATGGAAGGTCTCCTCCTGCTGCCTGCTCGGTTCGGATGGCCCGACCCTCCTCCCTCAACCATGCTTGAGGTCAAGGGTGTTCGCCGTGGGAGACTGTGCGGCATGATCCTTCGCCCCGCCACCCGCGCCGAACTGCCCGCCGTCCTCGCCCTGCTCGCCGACGAGGACCGGGTCGTGGACCCCGCG
Organism: Streptomyces sp. NPDC002463; assembly: GCF_042889835.1. Classification (NCBI taxonomy): domain Bacteria; kingdom Bacillati; phylum Actinomycetota; class Actinomycetes; order Kitasatosporales; family Streptomycetaceae; genus Streptomyces; species Streptomyces sp. NPDC002463. Next base: position 507,517 of record NZ_JBIARL010000002.1, on the reverse strand, counting down.
TCGATGGCCGTCACCGAGGCGTACGAGCGGGCCTTCGCGGACATCGAGGCCGACCCCCGCAACGAGATGCTCGTCCTGGTGGACGACGACCTCGTCCTGGGCTGCCTGCAGGCCACGTACATCCCCGGCCTCGGCAAGGGCGGCGCCGAGCGGGCCCTGATCGAGGCGGTCCGGATCAGGGCCGACCGGCGCGGCGGCGGGCTCGGCCGGGAGCTGATGGTGCGGGCCGTCGCGCGGGCGAAGGAGCGCGGCTGCGCGCTCGTCCAGCTGACCAGCAACAAGCAGCGGACGGACGCCCACCGCTTCTACGCCCGGCTGGGCTTCGCGCGCAGCCACGACGGCTTCAAACTGGCCCTCTAAGGCCTGATCCGAAAGACAGGCCCTAGCCGAGCAGGTCGTGCCGGACGGCCATCATTCACGGAAGCTGAATTCTCGAAGCAAGAAGATCTAAGTAGACCTTCACGGTCATGGGCGCACAGACTTCTCGAATGAACACTGAACGCCCCTTCGGGCGCGCCCTGTGCGCGATGGTCACCCCGTTCACCGCCGACGGCGCCCTGGACCTGGACGCGGCGGGGGACCTCGCCGCCCGGCTCGTCGCGGAGGGCTGCGACGGCCTGGTCCTCAACGGCACGACGGGCGAGTCCCCGACCACCACCGACGCCGAGAAGTCCGCGCTGGTCCGCGCCGTCCGCGCGGCCGTCGGCCCCGGTCCCTCGGTCCTGGCGGGGGTGGGCACCGCCGACACCCGGCACACCGCGGAGCTGGCGCGGCAGGCCGAGGGGGCGGGGGCGGACGGGCTGCTCGTCGTCACCCCGTACTACAGCCGTCCCCCGCAGGAGGCCGTCGAGACGCACTTCCTGAAGGTCGCGGACGCGACCGGGCTGCCGGTGATGGTCTACGACATCCCGGGCCGCACCGGCACGCGGGTCGAGCCCGCGACGATGCGGCGGCTCGCCCGGCACCCGCGGATCGTGGCGGTCAAGGACTGCTCGTACGACCTGCTCGGCTCGGCCCGGCTGATCGCGGAGACGGGGCTCGCGTACTACTCGGGCAGCGAGGAGCTGAACCTGCCGCTGTACGCGGTGGGCGGCGCCGGATACGTCAGTACGGTGGCGAACGTGGCGCCGCGTCAGATGCGCGCGGTCCTGGACGCCTTCGACGCGGGCGACACCGCGGGCGCGGCCCGCCTCAACGCCGCGACCCTGCCGCTGGTCGAGCTGATGATGGCCTCGGGCCTGCCGGGCACGGTGACCGCGAAGGCGCTCCTCGGCGGACCGGTGCGCGAACCGCTGCAGCCCGCCGGCCGGGAGACGGCCGACGGGCTGCGCGCGGCGCACGGGGCGCTGGTGGACGCCTGATCAGTTGTGGCTGTGCAGGATGTCGTTCAGCCCGCCCCAGACCGCGTTGTTCGGGCGGGCCTCGACGGCGCCGGTGACCGAGTTGCGGCGGAAGAGGATGTTCGAGGCGCCGGAGAGCTCGCGGGCCTTGACGACCTGGCCGTCGGGCATGGTGACCCGGGTGCCGGCGGTGACGTACAGACCGGCCTCGACGACGACCTCGTCGCCCAGCGCGATGCCGACGCCCGCCTCGGCGCCGATGAGGCAGCGCTCACCGATCGAGATGACGACGTTGCCGCCGCCGGAGAGGGTGCCCATGGTGGAGGCGCCGCCGCCGATGTCGGAGCCGTTGCCGACGACGACGCCGGCGGAGATGCGGCCCTCGACCATGGAGGTGCCGAGGGTGCCGGCGTTGAAGTTGACGAAGCCCTCGTGCATGACGGTGGTGCCGGCGGCGAGGTGGGCGCCGAGGCGGACGCGGTCGGCGTCGGCGATCCGGACGCCGGCGGGCACGACGTAGTCGGTCATGCGCGGGAACTTGTCGATCGAGGTGACCTGGAGGTGCAGGCCCTCGGCGCGGGCGTTGAGCCGGACCTTCTCGATGTCGTCGACGGCGACCGGGCCGAGCGAGGTCCAGGCGACGTTGGCGAGCAGGCCGAAGACGCCGTCCAGGCTCTGGCCGTGCGGCTTGACCAGCCGGTGGCTCAGCAGGTGGAGGCGCAGGTAGGCGTCGTGGGCGTCGAGCGGCTTCTCGTCGAGCGAGGCGATGACGGTGCGGACGGCGACCACCTCGACGCCGCGGCGGGCGTCGACGCCGAGGGCCTTGGCGGCGCCTTCGCCGAGGGCGTTGACGGCCTCGTCGGGGCTGAGGCGCTCGGTGCCGGCGGCGCCGGGGGCGTCGGTCAGCTCGGGGGCGGGGAACCAGGTGTCGAGGACGGTGCCGTCGCCGGCGATGGTGGCGAGGCCGGCGGCGACGGCGCCGGTGGTGCGAGGAGCAGTGGTCATGACGGAAAACCTAACGGGCGGGCCCCGGCGCGGGCCAACCGGTCTCAGGTGTCGGTCGGCCGCGTGGGCGGTTCCGACGAGGTCCCGGCCTGCCGTTTCGGGTCTTCGTTCAGGATCCGGGCCAGCATCTCCCGGGCGTACCCCTCGTCGTACGGGACGCCGGTGAGCAGCACCTGGAGGCTGATGCCGTCCATGAGGGCGACCAGGGCGCGGGCGGTGACGGGTCCCGTGCGCGGGGCGAGGGCGGAGACGACCTCGTCGGCCCACTCGGCGGCGACGGGGCGCAGGGCGGGGCGGCGCAGGGCGGCGAGGTAGAGCTCGTACTCCAGCTCCACCCCGGTGCGCTCGGCGGACAGCCACTCCCCCATGAGTGCGGCCAGGCCGGCGGCCAGGTCGGGCGCGGTGATCTCGGGTCCCTGCCGGAGGCGGGTGCCGAAGGTGCCGTTGACCCGGTGGAGCGCGGCGACGAGGAGTTCGTCGAGGGAGGCGAAGTGGTACGTGGTGGAGCCGAGCGGCACGTCGGCCTCGGCGGCCACCGTGCGGTGGCTGAGGCCGGCGATCCCGGCGCGGCCGACGACGGCGAGGGCGGCGTCGACGATCCGCTCGCGCCGGTCGGGGTCGTGTCTGCGGGTGCGGGCCATCAGTGCGCGCCGCCGAGGTTGAGGACGACGACGCCGGCGATGATCAGGGCGATTCCGGCGATCTTGGCGGCGCTCAGGCTCTCACCGAGGAGGAGGTAGCCGATGAGGGCGACGACGGCGGTGCCGACTCCGGACCAGATGGCGTAGGCGGTGCCGATCTGGAGCGTCTTGAGCGCCTGGGCGAGGAGCGCGAAGGAGACGAGGTAGCCGACGCCGGTGAGGAGGGAGGGCCAGAGCCTGCTGAAGCCCTCGCTGTACTTCATCGAGGTGGTGGCGAATATCTCCGCGGCGATGGCGCCCGCGAGCAGTCCGTAACCCATGTGTACGAGCGTACACAGCAGCGCGTACGGGTGTACATGTCAGCCACCGATACGGTGTCCCGCATGACGTATCCCCCAGGCCCGCCGGGTCCGCCGTACGGCTACGGCTATCCGCCGCCGCCCCCGCCGCCGCAACCCGGCGTGATACCCCTGGCGCCGCTCGGCTTCGGCACGATCCTGTCCGGCGCCTTCTCGACCATCGGCCGCCACTGGAAGCAGTTGCTCGGGGTGACGGGGGCCGCTTACGGCGGCGCGCTCCTGGTCGTCGGGGCGGCGCTCGGCATCGCGTACGCCGCCGTCGGCGACCTCCTGCCCGAGGTGTTCGACCTGCCCGACGGCCAGGACCCGCGGTGGGACGACATCCGGCCGGTGATCATCGCCTTCGTCTGCGTCTGGCTCGTCGCCGTGGTGGCGATGGTCTGCGCGAACACCGTGGTGGCGGCGGCCTGCCCGGCCGTGGTCCAGGAGGCGGTCCTCGGCCGGCCCACGACCTTCCGCGCGGTCTGGCGCCGCTCCTGGTCCCGGATGCCGGCCGTCCTGGGCACGGTGGTGCTGACGGGCCTCGCCCTGGTGGTCCCGCTGGCGCTGTTCGCCGTGGCCTTCGTCTGGATGGTCACGGCGCTGCTCGTGGCCGCGGACGAATCGACGGGCACCCCGGTGACCGGCCTGCTGCTCGTCCCCCTGGTCGCCATCGGCGCGGCCCTGCTCATCGCCCCGCTCGCGCTGTGGATCTGGGTGAAGTTCAGCCTGGCCCCGGCGGCGGCCGTGATGGAGGGGCAGGGCGCCTTCGCCTCGATGCGCCGCTCCTCGTCCCTGGTCCGCGGCTCGTGGTGGCGCGTGTTCGGCTGCCTGCTCGCGGCCGGTCTGATGGCCTCCCTGGTGAGCGGGCTGATCCAGCAGGCGCTCTCGCTCCTCGTCTCGGTCCCGCTCTCGGCCACCGACTACTCCGGGGACGACCGGGGCGCCCTGATCGCCTCCCTCGCGACCCTCGTCGGCTTCCTGGTCGTCGGCCAGATGGTCGTCCAGGCGGTCGTCTCGCTCTTCCCGCCGGTCGTCACCGGTCTGCTCTACGTCGACCAGCGCATCCGCAAGGAGAACCTGGCCCCGGAGCTGGCCCGCGCGGCCGGACTCCTCTAGACACGCGGAACGGCCGCTAGACACGCGGAACGGCCGCGCCCCGAAGGGCGCGGCCGTTCTCACGTACACCTGCGATCAGACGTTGAAGCCGAGCGCGCGGAGCTGCTCGCGGCCGTCGTCCGTGATCTTGTCCGGGCCCCACGGGGGCATCCAGACCCAGTTGATCTTCAGCTCGCTGACGATGCCGTCCGTCGCGGACTTCGCCTGGTCCTCGATCACATCGGTCAGCGGACAGGCCGCCGACGTCAGGGTCATGTCCAGCGTCGCGACGTTCGAGTCGTCGATGTGGATGCCGTAGATCAGGCCCAGGTTGACGACGTCGATGCCCAGCTCGGGGTCGACGACGTCGTACAGCGCCTCACGGACTTCTTCCTCGGAGGCCGGCTTCATCGTGGCCTCGGCGTTCTCGGTCATGCCGACTTCCTCTCCGCGTCACCCAGCGCCTGGGCGGTCGCGTCCTTCCACGCCATCCAGCTGAGCAGCGCGCACTTCACACGGGCCGGGTACTTGGAGACCCCGGCGAACGCGACCGCGTCCTCCAGGACCTCCTCCATCGCGTCGTCCGGCTCGATCTGGCCCTTGGACTGCATCAGCTCCAGGAAGGTGCCCTGGATCTTCTGCGCCTCGGCCAGCTCCTTGCCGACGAGCAGCTCGTTGAGGACGGACGCCGAGGCCTGGCTGATGGAGCAGCCCTGGCCCTCGTACGACACGTCCTCGATGCGCGAGCCGTCGTACTTCACGCGGAGCGTGATCTCGTCGCCGCACGTCGGGTTGACGTGGTGCACCTCGGCGTCGCCGTCCCGAAGACCGCGCCCGTGCGGGTGCTTGTAGTGGTCCAGGATGACGTCCTGGTACATCGAATCCAGCTTCACGAGGTGTCCCCTAGCCGAAGAAGTTCCGGACGTGCTCCAGACCCTCGACCAGGGCGTCGACCTCGGCCGGGGTGGAGTACAGATAGAACGACGCCCGCGTGGTCGCAGGAATTCCGTACCGCAGGCAGACCGGCCGCGCGCAGTGGTGGCCGACCCGGACCGCGATGCCCTGCTCGTCGAGGACCTGGCCCACGTCGTGCGGGTGGATGTCGCCCAGGGTGAAGGAGATCGCCGCGCCGCGGTCCTCGGCCGTGGTGGGGCCGATGATCCGCAGGTCGGGAACCTCCTGGAGGCGCCGGACGGCGTACTCGGTGATCGCGTGCTCGTGGCGCGCGATGTTCTCCATGCCGATCGCCGACAGGTAGTCCACGGCCGCGCCGAGGCCGACGGCCTGGGCGATCGGGGGCGTACCCGCCTCGAACTTGTGCGGGGCCGGCGCGTACGTCGAGGAGTGCATCGAGACGGTCTCGATCATCTCGCCGCCGCCGAGGAAGGGCGGGAGGTCCTCCAGGAGCTCCTGCCGTCCCCACAGCACGCCGATGCCGGTCGGGCCGCACATCTTGTGGCCGGTGAAGGCCACGAAGTCGGCCTGGAGCGCCTGCACGTCCAGGACCATGTGCGGGGCCGCCTGGGAGGCGTCGATGCAGACGAGCGCACCGACCTCCTGGGCACGACGGATGATCGTCTCCACCGGGTTGATCGTGCCCAGCAGGTTCGAGACCAGCGTGAACGAGACGATCTTGGTCTTCTCGGTGATGACCTCCTCGATGTTCGAGAGGTCGAGACGGCCGTCGTCGGTGAGGCCGAACCACTTCAGCTTCGCGCCCGTGCGCTGCGAGAGCAGCTGCCACGGCACGATGTTGGAGTGGTGCTCCATCTCCGTGATCGCGATCTCGGTCTCGTGGTCCACGCGGTAGGGCTCGTCGGCCCAGCCCAGCATGTTGGCCACGAGGTTGAGCGACTCGGAGGCGTTCTTGGTGAAGATCACCTCGTCGCGGCTCGGCGCGTTGATGAAGGCCGCGATCTTGTCACGGGCGCCCTCGTACAGCGCCGTCGCCTCCTCGGCGACCGTGTAGACGCCGCGGTGGACGTTGGCGTTGTGACGCTCGTAGTACTGGTTGAGCGCGTCGAGGACCTGCCGCGGCTTCTGCGAGGTCGCCGCGGAGTCGAGGTACACGATCTTCTTGCCGTCGTGGACCACGCGATCCAGGAGCGGGAAGTCCTTGCGGATCGCCTCGGTGTCGAGGAGGCCGGTCAGCCCCTGATGGGCGGAAGTCACGCGGATGCGCCACCCTTCACGTACTTGTCGTAGCCCTCGTTCTCCAGCTGGTCGGCGAGCTCGGCGCCGCCGGACTCGACGATGCGGCCGTTCGCGAACACGTGCACGAAGTCGGGCTTGATGTAGCGCAGGATGCGCGTGTAGTGGGTGATCAGCAGGGTGCCGACCTCACCGGTCTCGCGGACGCGGTTGACGCCCTCGGAGACGATGCGCAGGGCGTCGACGTCGAGGCCGGAGTCGGTCTCGTCGAGGATCGCGATCTTCGGCTTGAGAAGCTCCAGCTGGAGGATCTCGTGGCGCTTCTTCTCGCCGCCGGAGAAGCCCTCGTTCACGTTGCGCTCGGCGAAGGCCGGGTCCATCTGGAGCTGCTCCATCGCGGACTTGACCTCCTTCACCCAGGTGCGCAGCTTGGGCGCCTCGCCGCGGACGGCGGTGGCGGAGGTGCGCAGGAAGTTGGAGACCGAGACGCCGGGGACCTCGACCGGGTACTGCATGGCGAGGAAGACGCCGGCGCGGGCGCGCTCGTCGACCGACATCTCCAGGACGTCCTCACCGTCGAGGGTGACGGTGCCGCCGGTGACGGTGTACTTCGGGTGACCGGCGAGGGAGTACGCCAGGGTCGACTTGCCGGAGCCGTTGGGGCCCATGACGGCGTGCGTCTCGCCCTGCTTGATGGTCAGGTCGACGCCCTTGAGGATCTCGCGGGGGCCGTTCTCCGCCTCGACGGAGACGTGCAGGTCGTGGATTTCAAGCGTAGCCATGGGTGACTCAGGACTCCTGGGTGACGGAGACGAGCACATCGTCCCCTTCGATCTTGACGGGGTATACGGGGACGGGGCGCGTCGCGGGAAGGCCGGAGGGCTTGCCGGTGCGCAGGTCGAAGCTGGAGCCGTGCAGCCAGCACTCGATCGCGCAGTCCTCGACCTCGCCCTCGGAGAGGGAGACGTTCGCGTGCGAGCAGATGTCGTTGATCGCGAACACCTCGCCCTCGGTGCTGACGACCGACACCGGCGTGCCGTCGACCTCGACCCGCTTCGGGGTGTCGGCCTCCAGCTCGCTCAGCGCGCAGACTCGGACGAAGGCCATCAGACGGAGGCCTCCAGCTCGGCCTCGATCTTGGCGAGGAGGCGCTCCTGGACGTCCGGCAGACCGATCTGCTGGACGAGCTCCGCGAAGAAGCCGCGGACGACGAGGCGGCGGGCCTCGGCCTCCGGGATGCCGCGGGCCATCAGGTAGAAGAGCTGCTCGTCGTCGAAGCGGCCGGTGGCCGAGGCGTGACCGGCGCCGGCGATCTCGCCGGTCTCGATCTCCAGGTTCGGCACGGAGTCGACCCGGGCGCCGTCCGTGAGGACCAGGTTCCGGTTGAGCTCGTACGTGTCGGTGCCCTCGGCCGCGGCCCGGATGAGCACGTCGCCGATCCAGACGGCGTGCGCGTCCTGGCCCTGCAGCGCGCCCTTGTAGGCCACGTTGGACTTGCAGTGCGGGGTGTTGTGGTCGACCAGGAGGCGGTGCTCCTGGTGCTGGCCGGCGTCGGTGAAGTAGAGGCCGAAGAGCTCGGCCTCGCCGCCGGGGGCCGCGTACCGCACGCGCGGGTGGATGCGGACGACGTCGCCGCCGAAGGTGACGACGACCGACTTGAAGGAGGCGTCGCGGCCGACCAGCGCGTTGTGCTGGGCGACGTGGACGGCGTTCTCGTCCCAGTCCTGGACGGAGACGACGGTCAGCTTGGCGCCGTCGCCGAGGACGTAGTCCACGTTGGCGGCGAGCACGGCGTCACCGGTGTGGTCGAGGACCACGACGGCCTCGGCGAAGGCGCCGAGCTCGATCACCTGGTGGCCGAAGGCGACGCCGCCCTGGCCGTGCACGGAGATGCGGATCGGCTCGGTGAGCACCGCCTCCTTGGCGACGGTGATGACGCCGGCCTTCTCGAAGGAGGAGTACGCCTGGGCGGCGACGCGGTCGACGGGCGTGCCGGCCTTGCCGAGGCGCTCGTCGTCGCGGCCGACGGTCTCCACGGTGACGCCCTCGGGGGCCTCGACCTCGACCTTGACGCCCTCGCCGGAGGCGACGGCGGTGCCGTCGTGGAGGCCGCGCAGTCGCGCCAGCGGGGTGAACCGCCACTCCTCCTCGCGGCCGTGCGGGACGGGGAAGTCCGCGACGTCGAAGGACGGGGGCGCGCTCATGCGCGTGGCGACGGTGGACTCGGCGGCCACCGCGATCGAGCCGGCGGTGGTGGAGCCCGCCGGGATGTTCTGAGCCTCAGCCATGGCTGTCGTCTTGCTCTCTTCCTGCCTCGTCTTACGGGCCCGCCCCGTGCGGTGGGCCGGTCCGGCCGGGCGCCTCGCGGCGCCGGCCGGGAACCTGCCGTCGTGCGGCGGACTCGCGGGGCTCAGCGACTGAGCCCGGGTCGTTTGCCTGGTCTGCGGGGCGCTCTAGCCCACCGCGCCTTCCATCTGCAGCTCGATCAGCCGGTTGAGCTCCAGGGCGTACTCCATGGGGAGCTCCTTGGCGATGGGCTCGACGAAGCCGCGGACGATCATCGCCATGGCCTCGAACTCGGTGAGGCCGCGGCTCATCAGGTAGAAGAGCTGGTCCTCGGAGACCTTGGAGACGGTGGCCTCGTGGCCCATGGAGACGTCGTCCTCGCGCACGTCCACGTAGGGGTACGTGTCGGAGCGGGAGATCGTGTCGACGAGCAGCGCGTCGCAGAGGACGTTGGACTTGGCGCCCGGGGCACCCTCGCCGATCTCGATGAGACCGCGGTAGGAGGTGCGGCCGCCGCCTCGCGCCACCGACTTGGAGACGATGTTGGAGGAGGTGTTCGGGGCCATGTGGACCATCTTGGCGCCGGCGTCCTGGTGCTGGCCCTCGCCCGCGAAGGCGATGGACAGGGTCTCGCCCTTGGCGTGCTCGCCCATGAGGTAGACGGCCGGGTACTTCATGGTGACCTTGGAGCCGATGTTGCCGTCGACCCACTCCATGGTGGCGCCCTCGTAGGCGACGGCGCGCTTGGTCACCAGGTTGTAGACGTTGTTCGACCAGTTCTGGATCGTCGTGTAGCGGCAGCGGCCGCCCTTCTTCACGATGATCTCGACGACGGCGCTGTGCAGCGAGTCCGAGGAGTAGATCGGGGCGGTGCAGCCCTCGACGTAGTGGACGTAGGCGTCCTCGTCGACGATGATCAGCGTCCGCTCGAACTGGCCCATGTTCTCCGTGTTGATGCGGAAGTAGGCCTGGAGCGGGATCTCGACGTGCACGCCCTTCGGCACGTAGATGAACGAGCCGCCGGACCAGACGGCCGTGTTCAGGGAGGCGAACTTGTTGTCGCCGACCGGGATGACGGTGCCGAAGTACTCCTTGAAGAGCTCCTCGTGCTCCTTCAGCGCGGTGTCGGTGTCGACGAAGATGACGCCCTGCTCCTCCAGGTCCTCGCGGATCTGGTGGTAGACGACCTCGGACTCGTACTGGGCGGCGACACCGGCGACGAGGCGCTGCTTCTCCGCCTCCGGGATGCCGAGCTTGTCGTACGTGTTCTTGATGTCCTCCGGCAGGTCCTCCCAGGACTCGGCCTGCTTCTCGGTGGACCGCACGAAGTACTTGATGTTGTCGAAGTCGATGCCCGACAGGTCGGAGCCCCAGGTCGGCATGGGCTTCTTGTCGAAGAGGCGCAGACCCTTGAGACGCAGCTTGAGCATCCACTCGGGCTCGTTCTTCTTCGAGGAGATGTCGCGGACGACGTCCTCGTTGAGACCGCGCTTGGCGGCGGCACCGGCCGCGTCGGAGTCGGCCCAGCCGTACTCGTACCGACCCAGGCCCTCGAGCTCGGGGTGGCTGATCTCGGTGGTCATGCGGGGTTCCTCCCGGCCGTGCTTGCGGATGCTGATTCGGTGGTCTGTGGGGCGCCGTGCGGGATGAACGTGGTGCAGACGCCGTCACCATGCGCGATGGTGGCCAGACGCTGGACGTGCGTTCCCAGGAGGCGGGAGAAGAACTCCGTCTCCGCCTCGCACAGCTGTGGGTACTGCTCGGCGACGTGGGCTACCGGGCAGTGGTGCTGGCAGAGCTGCTCGCCGACCGGCGCGTTCCGCGCAGTGGCAGCGTACCCGTCCGCCGTGAGGGCCTTGGCCAGCGCCTCGGTCCGCTGCTCGGGCTCGGCCGACTCGACCGCCTCACGGTACGCCCCGGCCTGGGCCTCGATCCGGTCGCGGGCGAAGGCGGCGACGGCCGCCTCCCCTCCGGCGTTGCGCTCGATCCAGCGGAGCGCCTCGACGGCGAGGGAGTCGTACGACTGGTCGAAGGCGTCCCGGCCGCAGTCGGTGAGCGCGAAGACCTTCGCGGGGCGACCGCGGGACCGGGTCCCGTAGACGCGCTGCTCGCGGGCTTCGACGACGTTCTCGGCGACCAGCGAGTCGAGGTGGCGGCGGACGGCGGCCTGGGTGAGGCCGAGCCGCCCGGCGAGGTCGGCGACGGTCGAGGGACCGTGGTCCAGGATCGACCGCGCGACCCGGTTGCGCGTCGAACGCTCTCGGGTCGCGAGTTCCTCCACCGGAGCCGCGCCAACGTTTTTCACAACGCCATTGTTGCGTAATTAATCGGGGAGTGACAAGCGGCGCCCTGACCGGCGACGATGTCGTGCGTCACTCAGGTAAGGCTTACCTGGCCTGCGGAAACGATCATTCGTGGGATGAATCACGACCGCCCCGACCAGCGGTTTCCCGGCCCTCGGCCGGCACGGCCACCCTCCGGCCCGCCTCGCTCATCAGGCGCCGGAAGGAGGCCGCGTCACGGACCGCCTCCACGCCCGGATCGTTGTTGAAATAGACGTAGGCGTCGGCCCCCTCCGGCCAGCCCTCGACGATCCGCCCGGCCCACCCCTCCAGCGCCCGGCGGCCGTACGCGGGCCAGGGCCGGGCCCGGCCCTCGTGCAGCCGCAGATAGCACCAGTCCGCCGTCCGCCACAGCGGCGTCACCGGTCTCGACCGCCGGTCCGCCCAGCAGAGCGCGGCACCCCGCTCCACCAGCACCGCCTCGGTCCGGTCCGTCCACCACGAGGCGTGCCGAGGCTCGACGGCGACCCGCACCCCCGCCGGGAAACAGCCGAGGACCACGTCGAGCAGCCCGGGGTCGGCCCGCAGCGACGGCGGGAACTGGAGCAGCACCGGCCCGAGCCGGTCCCCGAGCCCCTCCGCCCGCTCCATCAGCTGCGCCACCATCCCCTCCGGCTCCCGCAGCCGCTCGACGTGCGTCAGCCGGCGGTTCGCCTTGACCGCCATCACGAAGCCCTCGGGCGTCCGCTTCCGCCAGGTGGCGAAGGTGTCGCGCTCGGGCAGCCCGTAGAAGGCGCTGTTGTTCTCCACGGTGGCGAACCGGCGCGCGTACTCCTCCAGCCAGAGCCGCTGCGGCACGCCCTCGGGATAGAACGTGCCCCGCCAGTCCTTGTACTGCCACCCCGAGGTGCCCACGAAGACCGTCATACGGATCCCCTGCCCCGTCCGCGGCCGCTCATCCGGCGCCGCCCCGGGCACCCCCGCCGGGGGCGCGGCCCGTCCCGTACCGGCGGGTCCTTAGACTTCCCGGCATGCACGGGAAGCCCTCACCGAGTGAATCCGCCGACGCCGCCGTCCGCGTCCGCGGCCTGGTCAAGCGGTACGGCGCAAAGACCGCCGTCGACGGCCTCGACCTCGACGTGCGCGCGGGCACCGTCACCGCCGTCCTCGGCCCCAACGGGGCCGGCAAGACCACCACCATCGAGACCTGCGAGGGCTACCGCAGGCCCGACGCCGGCACCGTCCGCGTCCTCGGCCTCGACCCGGTCGCCGACGCCGCCGCCCTGCGCCCCAGGATCGGCGTGATGCTCCAGTCCGGCGGCGTCTACTCCGGCGCCCGCGCCGACGAGATGCTCCGCCACATGGCCAAGCTGCACGCCCACCCCCTGGACGTCGACGCCCTGATCGAGCGACTCGGCCTCGGCTCCTGCGGCCGCACCACCTACCGGCGCCTCTCCGGCGGCCAGCAGCAGCGCCTCGCGCTCGCCATGGCCGTCGTCGGCCGCCCGGAGCTCGTCTTCCTCGACGAGCCCACCGCCGGACTCGACCCGCAGGCCCGCCGCGCCACCTGGGACCTGGTCCGCGAGCTGCGCGCCGACGGCGTGACCGTGGTCCTCACCACCCACTTCATGCACGAGGCCGAGGAGCTCGCCGACGACGTCGCCATCGTCGACGGCGGCCGGGTCGCCGCCCAGGGCAGCCCCGAGGAGCTCTGCCGCGGCGGCGCCGAGAACACCCTGCGCTTCACCGGCCGCCCCGGCCTCGACCTCGGCTCCCTGCTCAAGGCGCTGCCGGACGGCTCGGCCGCCGCGGAGCCCCTCCCCGGCACGTACCGGATCACCGGCACCGTCGACCCGCAGCTGCTCGCCACGGTCACCACCTGGTGCGCCCAGCACGGCGTCATGCCGGACGGCATCGCCGTCGAGCGCCACACCCTCGAAGACGTTTTTCTTGAGCTGACCGGCAAGGAGCTGAGGTCATGAAGTCGGGCGCCACCATGCCCTGCCGGAGGTCCGGGGGTCGTCCCCCGGGCAAGCACAGCCTGGAGCTGACCGGCAAGGAGCTGAGGTCGTGAGCACCGGTACCTACTCCCCGAAGCCGGGGGCCGCCCCCGTCGGGCGGATGATCACCGCGCAGACCGCCCTGGAGACCAGGATGCTGCTGCGCAACGGCGAGCAGCTGCTGCTGACGGTGATCATCCCCTCGCTGCTCCTGGTCCTGTTCTCCAAGGTCGACATCGTCGACACGGGCGCCGGCAAGGCCGTCGACTTCCTCGCCCCCGGCGTCCTCGCACTGGCCGTGATGTCCACCGCCTTCACCGGCCAGGCCATCGCCACCGGTTTCGAGCGGCGGTACGGCGTGCTCAAGCGGCTCGGCGCCTCACCGCTCCCCCGCTGGGCGCTCATGACCGCGAAGACGCTCTCCGTCCTGGTGACGGAGGTCCTCCAGGTCGCACTCCTGACGGCGATCGCCCTGGCGCTCGGCTGGTCCCCGCAGGGCAACCCCCTGTCGGTCCTGCTGCTCCTGGTCCTCGGCACGGCCGCCTTCTCCGGACTCGGCCTGCTCATGGCCGGCACCCTGAAGGCCGAGGCCACCCTGGCCGCCGCGAACCTGGTCTTCCTGCTGCTCCTGGTCGGCGGCGGGGTCATCGTCCCGCTGGAGAAGTTCGGCGCCGCGGGCGACGTGCTCGCCCTGCTCCCGATCTCCGCGCTCTCCGACGGCCTGCGCGACGTCCTCCAGAACGGGGCGTCGATGCCGTGGGGCGACGCGTTCGTCCTGGCCGTCTGGGCGGTCCTGGGCCTCGGTGCGGCGGCGAGGTTCTTCCGCTGGGAGTAACCGTAAGGTTCCGTTCCGCCATATACGCCCCCCTCGTGAAAGCGCGCACAAGCGCCGCCCTACGATAGGGCCCGTGCAGACCCCCCTCGCCTCCATCGCCCAGCGCTGGACCCCGTCCCCCCGGACGCTCCGGCGCGCCGCGCTCGCAGCCGTCGTGATGAGCGTGCTCATCATCGTCACGGGCGGCGCGGTCCGGCTGACCGGTTCCGGTCTCGGCTGCGACACCTGGCCGAAGTGCACGGACGACAGCCTCATCGTGACGCCCGAGCAGGGCTACCGCGGCGCGATCGAGTTCGGCAACCGGATGCTGACGTACGTGCTGTCGGCGGCGGTCGGCTGGGCGATCGTCGCCGCCCGCTCCACCAAGCCGTGGCGCCGCGGGCTCACCCGGCTCGGCTGGGCCCAGTTCTGGATCGTGATGAGCAACGCCGTCATCGGCGGCATCACGGTGTGGATGGGCCTCAACCCGTGGACGGTGGCCGGCCACTTCATCGCCGCGAACTCCCTGCTCACGGTCGCCGTCATCACCTGGCACCGCACCGGCGAGGGCGACACCGCCCCCCGCCCGCGCGTGCCGCGCCCGGTCCGCAAGCTGTCCTGGGCGATCACGATCGTCTCCGCCCTGCTGATCGTGCTCGGCACGACGGTGACCGGCGCCGGCAAGCACGCCGGTGACAGCAGCGACGTCCCGCGCATGCCGTGGGACTGGACGAACGCCGCCCACGTCCACGCCGTCGCCGCCTGGATCGTCTGCGCCCTCGCCCTCGCGATGTGGCTGGTCCTGCGCGTGGTCGACGCCCCGGACGACACGAGGGCCCGCGCCCGCGACCTGCTGATCGTCCTCGTGGCGCAGGGCGGCATCGGCTACGTCCAGTACTTCACGGGCGTCCCCGAGCTCCTGGTCGCCGCCCACATGCTCGGCTCCTCGCTGATGTGGATCGCGGTCCTGCGGCTCGCCCTGAGCATGCGCGAGCGCCCGCTGCCCGTGCCGGGCATCCCTGCCCAGGCGGACCCGGAACTGGCGAAGGCCTGACGGTCCCACGATCCTGACGGGTCTACCGGCTCCCCGCGAGCCGGTAGACCCGTCTCGCGTTGTCCGCCGCGATCATCGTCGCCACCCGCTGCGCGTCCGTACGGGACCAGGCGCCGTCCATGACCCACTCCCCGAGCACCCGGGTGAGCGCCGAGCGGAACGCGTTCGCGGCGACCACGTGGAGCTCGGGCAGACCCTGGGCGCCGCTGGAGAACAGCAGCTTGCCGAAGGGCGCCCGTTCCAGGACCTCGGCGAGGACGGCCGCCGTCCGGGCCCCCGTGTGGGCGAGGACGGGGCCGAGGTCGGCGTACACGTGCGGGTGAAGTCCGGTCAGGTGTGCGGCCGCGCGGTGGTACGGGTAGCGGTGCAGCAGCACCAGGTCGGCGCCGAGCCCCGCGGTGGCGGCGGCGAAGCCGTTCAGGGCGGCCGGATCCTCCGTGTGCAGCTGGAGGGGGCGCCCCGCGGTGACCGCGGTCCAGAGCAGATGGCGCAGCAGGACGGGGTCCGTGAGCGGGCCGCCTGCCGGGCGTGCGGCGAGCCAGCCCCCGGCGGCCCCGCGGACCTCGCCGGGGCCCGGAGGTTCGGGCAGGGCCGCGAGCCCGCCCCGTACCCCCGACACCGAACTGAACGCGACCGCGTCCGCGGCGGCCCCGTGGACGGCTTCGGCGAGGTCGGCGAGGAAGTCCTCGACGGTGTCCGAGGCGTCCGCGACCCGCTCGGCGAGGGCTTCGAGGCGGACGATCTCGTGGGCCTCGGCGGCGCCCGCGGCGGCGAGCTCCGCGGGGCGCGTGAGGTCGCCGGGGAGGCCCGTGTCGACGAGGTAGGTGGAGATCCCGGAGGCGCGCAGGAGCCGGCGGCCGGCCTCGGCGGCGCCGAGTTCCCGGCGGCGGGCGAGGTAGCGGGCGGGCGGGCAGTGCGGCTCCAGACCGAGGAGCGGCGGGCACCAGCGGCGCACGGCGAAGCCGGTCTGGGTGTCGAAGAAGGTGGTGCCGGCGGCGGGCAGGACCTCGGCCCCGCCCAGGTGCGCGCCGAGCCGGGCCTCGAAGGTGCCGAGGCCGAGCTCCGTACGGAGCACCCCGTGGCAGTACTGGTCCACCAGGTGCGGCGTGTCGATCATCTCGGGGGGCTCCCTGTGTGGGCGTGTCTCCACACGTCCTAACGGGTGAGCCCCGCGCGAGGTTGTTGCCTCAGCTGTTGGAGGGACCGCCGACCTGGATGCCGGCCATCCGGGTCCACTCGTACGGGCCGGTGGCGACCTTGGCGGCGAACTCGCCGTCGAACTCCTCGTGGAGGGTCAGGCCGGCCTTCTCGGCGGCCTGCTGCGCGATCGCGTACGACTTCGCGACGAGGTCGCCCCAACCGCCGTCCGTGCCGACCAGGACGATCCGGGTGCCCGCCTGGCCGATGTGCGCGAGGTGTCCCTCGGCGCCGCCGTGCGCCTTGGAGAAGGCCTTGATCTCCTTGGCGAGCCTGGCCGCCCTGCGCTCTTCCTGCTTCGTTTCTGCCATGACACGGATGCTACCGAGCGGTAGAACGAACGGCGACGGCCGGGTCACGTGGCCTATCCCACGTGACCCGGCCGTCGAACCGGTCCGATCATCTGAGCGACTAGCGAAGGAAGGGGTCCACCGCGACCGCCACGAAGAGCAGGGAGACATAGGTGATGGACCAGTGGAAGAGGCGCATCTCCTTGAGCTTGGCGCCCGTCACCTCGGCCTTGGCGCGGTTGAGGAGCGCGTGCGCCTCCCAGAGCCAGAAGCCGCCGGTGAGCAGCGCCACCGCCGTGTAGAACCAACCCGTGTAGCCGAGCGGCGTGAGCAGCAGGGACACGGCGACCATGACCCAGCTGTAGATCACGATCTGCTTGGCGACGACCTTGTTGGAGGCGAGCACCGGCAGCATCGGCACGCCAGCGCGGGCGTAGTCGTCCTTCACCTTCATGGACAGCGGCCAGTAGTGCGGCGGCGTCCAGAAGAAGATGACGAGGAAGAGGATGACCGCGGCCCACGACATCGAGTTGGTCACGGCCGACCAGCCGATGAGCACCGGGAGGCAGCCGGCGATGCCGCCCCAGACGATGTTCTGCGCGGTGCGCCGCTTCAGGATCATCGTGTAGACGACGACGTAGAAGAGGAGCGCGCCGAGCGAGAGGGCGGCGGACAGCCAGTTGACGAGCAGGCCGAACCACAGCGTGGAGACCACGGCGAGGGTGAGTCCGAAGACCAGGCCCTCGCGCGGGGTGAGCACGCCGGTGACCAGCGGGCGCTGGGAGGTGCGGTCCATCAGTGCGTCGATGTCCCGGTCGATGTACATGTTCAGCGCGTTGGCGCCGCCCGCCGAGAGGTAGCCGCCGAAGCAGGTGGCGAGCACCAGCCAGAGGTTCGGCACACCCTGTTCGGCGAGGAACATCACCGGAACTGTCGTGATGAGCAGCAGTTCGATGATCCGCGGCTTGGTCAGCGCCACGAATGCCTTGACGCGGGCCCCGAACGGCCTATGGCCCCCCGGGCTGGGAGTCAAGACGACCCCTGCGGGTCGGGACTCGACGGCCGTCACGCACACCCCTGACAGAGAAATTCCCAGCAAGCTCCCCGAGTGAAGACGGGGTAAAGCTTGCGCGTACCACGCCACTGTAGACGTTGCCCAGACGCCGATCTTCGCGGGGGTGGGGTCGTGTTGGCGCGGTACGTCCCAAGGGGTGGACACCGTTCGAGGACGGCTCCGGGCGCGGCTCGGCAGGCGAACTCCCACGACCACCGGCACTCTTGCCGTGTCCCTCTATTTCTCCGCTCATATGAGGGGCATGGACACGAAAAGAGGGGCGTTCCGCGGGGGTAGGCTCGACAACGCCGGTACACCCTCAGTCACCGGCTCAAGACATGTGGAGAGGAGCCCTGACCCAGGGTGAGCACTAAGCCGACCACCACAGACCTCGAGTGGACCGAGTTGGACCAGCGGGCCGTCGACACCGCCCGCATCCTGGCCGCGGACGCCGTACAGAAGGTCGGCAACGGCCATCCCGGTACGGCGATGAGCCTGGCGCCCGCCGCGTACACCCTCTTCCAGAAGGTGATGCGGCACGACCCCGCCGACCCCGAGTGGGTCGGGCGCGACCGGTTCGTCCTCTCCGCCGGGCACTCGTCCCTGACCCTCTACACCCAGCTGTACCTGGGTGGCTTCGGTCTCGAGCTGGACGACCTGAAGACCTTCCGCACCTGGGGCTCGAAGACCCCCGGTCACCCGGAGTACGGCCACACCGCCGGCGTCGAGACCACCACGGGCCCGCTGGGCCAGGGTGTCGCCAACGCCGTGGGCATGGCGATGGCCGCCCGCTACGAGCGCGGTCTGTTCGACCCGGAGGCCGCCACCGGCGCCTCTCCGTTCGACCACCGGATCTACGTGATCGCCGGTGACGGCTGCCTGCAGGAGGGCATCTCCGCGGAGGCGTCCTCGCTGGCCGGCCACCAGAAGCTCGGCAACCTGATCCTGCTGTGGGACGACAACCACATCTCGATCGAGGGCGACACCGAGACCGCCGTGTCCGAGGACACGATGAAGCGGTACGAGGCGTACGGCTGGCACGTCCAGCGCGTCGAGCCGCAGGCCAACGGCGACCTGGACCCGGCCGCGCTGTACGCGGCGATCAAGGCCGCCGAGGCCGAGACCGAGCGTCCGTCGTTCATCGCGATGCGCTCGATCATCGCCTGGCCCGCGCCGAACGCGCAGAACACCGAGGCCGCGCACGGCTCGGCGCTCGGCGACGAGGAGATCGCGGCCACCAAGCGCGTCCTGGGCTTCGACCCGGAGCAGACCTTCGAGGTCACCGACGAGGTCATCGCGCACACCCGCGCGCTCGGCGACCGCGGCCGCGAGGCCCGCGCCGCGTGGGAGAAGCAGCTCTCCGAGTGGCGTACGGCCAACCCGGAGCGCGCCGCCGAGTTCGACCGCATCCAGGCGAACGAGCTGCCGGCCGGCTGGGCCGAGAAGCTCCCGGTCTTCGAGGCCGGCAAGGGTGTCGCCACCCGTGCCGCGTCGGGCCAGGTCCTCCAGGCCCTCGGTGCGGTCATCCCGGAGCTGTGGGGCGGTTCGGCCGACCTCGCCGGCTCGAACAACACGACGATCGACAAGAACTCGTCGTTCCTGCCCGAGGGCAACCCGCTGCCGGAGGCGGACAAGTACGGCCGCACGATCCACTTCGGCATCCGCGAGCACTCCATGGCCGCGGAGATGAACGGCATCGCGCTGCACGGCAACACCCGCATCTACGGCGGCACCTTCCTGGTGTTCTCCGACTACATGCGCAACGCCGTGCGCCTGTCGGCCCTGATGCACCTGCCCGTGACGTACGTCTGGACCCACGACTCGATCGGTCTGGGCGAGGACGGCCCGACGCACCAGCCGGTGGAGCACCTCGCCTCGCTGCGCGCGATCCCGGGTCTGAACGTGGTCCGTCCGGCCGACGCCAACGAGACGGCCCTCGCCTGGCGCGAGATCATGCAGCGCCACACCAAGGTCTTCGGCAAGGGCGCCCCGCACGGTCTGGCACTCACCCGCCAGGGCGTGCCGACGTACGCCCCGAACGAGGACACCGTCAAGGGCGGCTACGTGCTGTTCGAGGCCGAAGGGCCCTCCGGGCAGAACACAGACGCCCAGGTGGTCCTGATCGGCACCGGTTCCGAGGTGCACCTGGCCGTCGAGGCCCGCGAGCAGCTCCAGGCCGCCGGCGTCCCGACCCGCGTGGTCTCGATGCCGTCCGTGGAGTGGTTCGAGGAGCAGGACCAGGCGTACAAGGACTCCGTCCTGCCGCCGTCCGTCAAGGCCCGTGTCGCGGTCGAGGCGGGTATCGGTCTCACCTGGCACAAGTACGTCGGTGACGCCGGCCGGATCGTCTCGCTCGAGCACTTCGGTGCCTCGGCGGACGCGAAGGTCCTGTTCCGCGAGTTCGGGTTCACGCCGGAGGCGATCGTCGCCGCCGCGCGGGAATCTCTCGACGCCGTCGCGCGCTGACGCGAATACGTACGACTTAATGGAGATGCAATTCTCATGACAGACGCTCTCAAGCGCCTCTCCGACGAAGGCGTCGCGATCTGGCTGGACGACCTCTCGCGCAAGCGGATCACGTCCGGCAACCTGGCCGAGCTCATCGACCAGAGCCACGTGGTCGGTGTGACCACGAACCCGTCGATCTTCCAGAAGGCCATCTCCTCGGGTGACGGCTACGAGCAGCAGCTCGTGGACCTCGCCGCCCGCAAGGTGACCGTCGACGAGGCCATCCGCATGATCACGACGGCGGACGTCCGTGACGCCGCCGACATCCTGCGGCCGGTCTTCGACGCGACCGACGGCCAGGACGGCCGGGTCTCCATCGAGGTCGACCCCCGTCTCGCCCACGAGACGGCCGCCACCATCGCCGAGGCCAAGCAGCTGGCCTGGCTGGTGGACCGCCCCAACACCCTGATCAAGATTCCGGCCACCAAGGCGGGTCTGCCGGCGATCACCGAGGTCATCGGCCTCGGCATCAGCGTCAACGTCACGCTGATCTTCTCGCTGGAGCGCTACCGCGCGGTCATGGACGCCTACCTGGCGGGTCTGGAGAAGGCCCGCGAGCGCGGCCTCGACCTCTCCAAGATCCACTCGGTGGCCTCCTTCTTCGTGTCCCGCGTGGACACCGAGATCGACAAGCGCCTGGACGGCATCGGCACCGACGAGGCCAAGGCGCTCAAGGGCAAGGCCGCCCTGGCCAACGCCCGCCTGGCCTACGAGGCGTACGAGGAGGTCTTCTCCTCGGACCGCTGGGCCGCCCTCGACAAGGCGCAGGCCAACAAGCAGCGTCCGCTGTGGGCCTCGACCGGCGTCAAGGACCCGGCGTACAAGGACACGCTGTACGTCGTGGACCTGGTCGCCCCCGGCACGGTGAACACCATGCCGGAGGCCACCCTGGAGGCCACCGCCGACCACGGCGAGGTCACCGGTGACACCATCCGCGGCACGTACGAGCAGTCCCGCGCCGAGCTGGCGGCCGTCGAGAAGCTGGGTATCAGCTACGACGACGTCGTGCAGCTCCTGGAGGACGAGGGCGTCGAGAAGTTCGAGGCGTCCTGGAACGACCTGCTCAAGTCCACCGAGGCGGAGCTCGAGCGCCGCGTACGTTCGGAGGCGTAAGCACTTTGAGCGCAGTCCACGGAGCCAACCCGCTCCGTGACGCCGCAGACCGACGGCTCCCGCGCATCGCGGGGCCGTCGGGTCTGGTGATCTTCGGCGTCACGGGCGATTTGTCCCGTAAGAAGCTGATGCCCGCCGTCTACGACCTGGCCAACCGCGGCCTGCTGCCGCCGGGCTTCTCGCTCATCGGCTTCGCCCGCCGCGAATGGGCGGACGAGGACTTCGCGCAGGAGGTCTACGAAGCCGTCAAGCAGCACGCGCGCACCCCCTTCCGCGAGGAGGTGTGGCAGCAGCTGATCCAGGGCATGCGGTTCGTCCAGGGCGACTTCGACGACGACACGGCCTTCGAGCAGCTCAAGGCGACGATCGAGGAGCTCGACAAGGCGCAGGGCACGGGAGGCAACTTCGCCTTCTACCTGTCCGTGCCGCCGAAGTTCTTCGAGCTCGTCGTCCAGCAGCTCAAGAAGCACGGCCTGGCCGACCAGAAGGACGGTTCCTGGCGCCGCGCGGTCATCGAGAAGCCCTTCGGCCACGACCTGGTCTCCGCCAAGGAGCTCAACGAGGTCGTCCACGAGGTCTTCCCGCCCGACGCGGTCTTCCGGATCGACCACTACCTCGGCAAGGAGACCGTCCAGAACATCCTGGCGCTCCGCTTCGCCAACACCCTCTTCGAGCCGATCTGGAACCGTTCGTACGTCGACCACGTGCAGATCACCATGGCCGAGGACATCGGCATCGGCGGCCGCGCCGGCTACTACGACGGCATCGGCGCCGCCCGTGACGTCATCCAGAACCACCTGCTCCAGCTGCTCGCGCTGACCGCGATGGAGGAGCCCGCCTCCTTCGACGCCGACGCGCTGGCCGCCGAGAAGACCAAGGTCCTCGGCGCGGTGAAGCTGCCCAAGGACCTGAGCAAGTCCACGGTCCGCGGCCAGTACGCCGCCGGGTGGCAGGGCGGCGCGAAGGCCGTCGGCTACCTCCAGGAAGACGGCATCGACCCCCAGTCGAAGACCGACACCTACGCGGCCATCAAGCTGGAGATCGACAACCGCCGCTGGGCGGGCGTCCCGTTCTACCTGCGGACCGGCAAGCGCCTGGGCCGCCGCGTCACCGAGATCGCGGTCGTCTTCCAGCGCGCCCCGCACTCCCCCTTCGACCACACCGCGACCGAGGAGCTCGGCCGCAACGCCATCGTCATCCGGGTCCAGCCGGACGAGGGCGTGACGGTGCGGTTCGGCTCCAAGGTGCCCGGCACCCAGATGGAGATCCGGGACGTGTCGATGGACTTCGCGTACGGCGAGTCCTTCACGGAGTCCAGCCCCGAGGCGTACGAGCGGCTCATCCTCGACGTCCTGCTCGGCGACTCCAACCTCTTCCCGCGGGTCGAGGAGGTCGAGCTGTCCTGGAAGATCCTCGACCCGATCGAGCAGTTCTGGGACACGCACGGCAAGCCCGCGCAGTACCAGTCCGGGACCTGGGGTCCGGTCGAGGCGGACGAGATGCTCGCACGAGACGGCAGGAGCTGGCGCCGGCCATGAAGACCGACCTGACGGACACCACGTCCTCCAAGATCAACAAGGCGCTGGTGCTCGGGCGGCGGGCGATCGGCACGCCGGCCGTCGGCATGGTGCTCACCCTCGTGATCGTCACCGACGAGGAGAACGCCTACGACGCGCTCAAGGCGGCCAACGAGGCGTCCCGCGAGCACCCCTCGCGGACCCTCGTCGTCATCAAGCGGGTCTCGCGCACCCCGCGGGACCGCGCGCAGGCGCGGCTCGACGCCGAGGTCCGCCTCGGCGCCGACGCCAGCACCGGCGAGACGGTGGTGCTCCGGCTGTACGGCGAGGTCGTCGACCACGCCCAGTCGGTGGTGCTGCCGCTGCTCCTCCCGGACGCCCCCGTCGTCGTCTGGTGGCCGGTGAACGCGCCGTCCGACCCGGCGAGCGACCCGCTGGGCGCGCTCGCCCAGCGCCGGGTGACCGACACGTACGCCGCCGAGCAGCCCATCCAGGAGCTGACCGCGCGCGCGGACGCGTACACCCCGGGCGACACGGACCTGTCGTGGACCCGGATCACCCCGTGGCGTTCGATGCTGGCCGCCGCGCTCGACCAGGTCGCCTGCGAGGTCACCTCGGCCGAGGTGGAGGGCGAGGAGTTCAACCCGAGCGTCGAGCTGCTCGCGATGTGGCTCGCGGACCGGCTGAAGGTGCCGGTGCGGCGCTCGAAGTCGGGGGGCCCCGGTCTCACCTCCGTACGGATGGAGACCGACGCCGGCCCGATCGTGCTCGACCGGCCCGACGGCTCGCTCGCGACGCTGTCGATACAGGGCCAGCCGGACCGTGCGGTGGCGCTCAAGCGCCGCGACACGGCCGAGCTCATCGCGGAGGAGCTGCGCCGGCTCGACCCGGACGACACCTACGCGACGGCGCTGAGGTTCGGCCTCGAGCGGCTCGACGAGAAGGCGGCGACGACCGCGCCCGAGACCGTCGTCGACACGGTCGTGGAAACCGTGGTGGAGACCGTCGAGGAGAAGGCTCCCGCGCCCAAGCCCGCTCCGAAGAAGGCCCCGGCCAAGAAGGCGGCGGCCAAGTGAGCACCCCTCAGCTGGTCGTCCACCGCGACAAGGAGCTGATGGCCGAGGCCGCCGCGGCCCGGCTGATCACGAAGATCGTGGACGCCCAGGCCGCCCGCGGCTCCGCCTCGGTCGTCCTGACCGGCGGCCGCAACGGCAACGGCCTGCTCGCGGCGCTCGGTTCGGCGCCCGCGCGGGACGCGGTCGACTGGTCGCGCCTCGACCTGTGGTGGGGCGACGAGCGGTACCTGCCCGAGGGCGACCCCGAGCGGAACGTCACGCAGGCCCGTGCGGCGCTGCTCGACCGGGTGCCGCTCGACCCGGCCCGGGTGCACGCCATGCCGGCCTCGGACGGCCCGTACGGCAGCGATGTCGATGCCGCCGCGGCCGCGTACGCGGAGGAACTGGCCGCCGCCGCGGGTCCCGGTGACCACGGCGGGGTGCCGACCTTCGACGTGCTGATGCTGGGCGTCGGCCCGGACACGCACGTGGCCTCGCTCTTCCCGGAGCTGCCGGCGGTCCGCGAGACCGAGAGGACGGTGGTCGGGGTGCACGGCGCGCCGAAGCCGCCGCCGGTCCGGATCTCGCTGACCCTCCCGGCCATCCGGGCGGCGCACGAGGTGTGGCTGCTCGCGGCCGGAGAGGACAAGGCGAAGGCCGCGGCGATCGCGCTGTCCGGCGCGGGCGAGGTGCAGGCCCCGGCGGCCGGCGCCCGTGGCCGCTCGCGGACGCTGTGGCTGCTCGACGCGGCGGCCGCGTCGGAGCTGCCGCGGAGCCTGTATCCGCCGGCCTCGGCCTGAGTCCCCGGTACGGCTTGTCCGGAGGCCCGGTTCACCTTTCGGTGGGCCGGGCCTCCGGCGTTTCCACGAAAGGCGTTCCCAGATCGGGCGTTCCCAGGTCAGGCGTTTCCAGGAACGGCGCCAGGAGCCCCGGTACGGCCTCGGCGGCGAAGGCGAGGCCCTGGCTCTCGCCCGCGTCGAGCACGTCGTACGCGCCCTCGCCCGCCGCCGTGGTGGCGGTGACGGTCAGGATGCCGGCGCGCCGCTGGAAGTACGACTGCTTGACGGTCCAGCCGATGACGCCGGAGCGCTGGAGGGCGACCGTCGTGCGCCGGACGGTGCCCGAACGGGTCACCAGGTAGCCGCCGCTGACGCCGTGTCCGAGGGCGCGGTACGCGTCGAGGGCGAGCAGCGCGGCGACCGGTCCGAGGACGAGGGCGCAGCCGGCCGCCACGTACAGCAGGACCGGCGTGAGGAGGAGGCCGAGGACGGCGAGGACCGCGACGGGCCCGAGGACGCTCCACAGGGCCCAGCGCAGCCGCCGGGCGCGGGCGGCCCGGGGGTGGGCGGCGAGGGGCGCCCGGGTCGGCGGCTCCGGCGCGCGCAGCACCAGGGCCGCGACCCGCTCGGCGCGCTCCCGGGGTGCGGCGGGCAGCAGGTTCTTCAGGTCGCCGTGCTTGTCGCCGTCGTCCTGGGCGAGTCCGGTGGCGACGGCGTCGACGCGGGCGGCCCCGAACAGCCGTACGCCGAGCGGTTCGACGAGCTCGATCCCGCGCAGCCGGCGCTCCTCCAGCGTGACCGACCGGGCGGTGAACAGGCCGCGACGGACGCGGAGGGTACCGCCGGGCTCGCGCTCCAGCCGGTAGTTCCACCACATCTCGACCCAGAGGCCGAGGGCGCCGACGGTCCCGGCGGCGGTGGCGAGCAGGACCAGGTCGACGATCGTCCAGGTGAGGGAGGTGTCCTGGAAGCGGTCCCCTATCCAGTCGACGACCTCCGCCTGGGCGCCGAACCACTCGCTGACCTGCAGGACGGCGCCGGCCGCCGCGCCGCCGAGGGCGGGGGCGAGGAAGGAGACGGGGGCGTAGCGGATCCAGCGCGGGTCGAGGGCGGCCAGGACGCTGTCGTGGCCCGGCTCCTCGGGGGCGGTGGTGCGGGTGAGGAGCTCCCGGCGGAGCCGCTCGCCCTCGGTGCGGGCGACCAGGTCCAGTTCGAGGGTGGACTCGCCGAGGGCGGTGCTCTCGCCGGTGCCGATGCGGACCTTGACGAGGCCGAGGAGGCGCTGGAGGGGGTTGGCGGTGAGGTCGACGCTGCGGATCCGCTCACGGGCCAGGGAGCGGCGCTTGAGCAGCAGGAGCCCGGTGTGGAGGTCGACCTGCTCGGGGCCGACGCGGTAGCGGGTGCGGCGCAGCCGGACCCAGTCGGCGGCCGTGCCGGCGAGGACGAGGAGTGCGGCGCCGGCGAGGACCCAGGCGACGGCCTGCCACAGGGGCCGGCCGCCCGAGAGGCCGGCCACGGCCGGGAGGGCCGCACCGCCGGCCACCCCGCACAGGACGGCGGCGCCGGCGAGCAGGGTGCGCGGGTCGAGCCGCCGCCACTCCCCCTCGCTCATGTGGCGTCCCCGGGGGTGGCCCGGGTGATGAGGGTGAGCCGCTCGGCGAGCTCGGCGGCGAGCTCGTGGTCGAGCCCCTCGATGCGGATCGCCCCCTTGGAGGAGGCGGTGGTGACGGTGACGGTGGCCAGCCGGAACGTCTGCTCCAGCGGCCCCCGTACGGTGTCGACCGTCTGGATCCGGGACATCGGGGCGATCCGCCACTCCTGCCAGAGGGCGCCGGTCCGCACGTAGACGGCCTCGTCGGTGACCTCCCAGCGGTGCACCCGGAACCACCAGGCGGGGAGGAACGCGGTGCAGCCGAGGCCGAGAACCGCCACGGCCCCGGCCGCGAGCAGCAGCCAGGACCGGGCGGGCCCGATCAGCGCGCCGAGCACGGCCAGGACCGCCACCG
Organism: Streptomyces sp. NPDC002463; assembly: GCF_042889835.1. Classification (NCBI taxonomy): domain Bacteria; kingdom Bacillati; phylum Actinomycetota; class Actinomycetes; order Kitasatosporales; family Streptomycetaceae; genus Streptomyces; species Streptomyces sp. NPDC002463. The sequence goes on along the minus strand of NZ_JBIARL010000002.1, from coordinate 480,989 downwards.
GGACGGCGGTGGTCACGAGCAGGCGGGTCCGCCACCAGGTGACGGCCCGCTGGTCGACGGCGTTCCTCGGCGGCCGCAGCCGTACCGCGCCCTCCCCCCTCATCCTGTTACCGGCCGCGCAGCGAGCGGTAGGCCGAGACGAGTCCGGCGGTGGAGCTGTCGAGCTGCTCGGCTCCCTCGCCCTCCGTCAGGACCGGCTCGATCTTCTTGGCGAGGACCTTGCCGAGCTCGACGCCCCACTGGTCGAAGGAGTCGATGTTCCAGACGGCGCCCTGGACGAAGACCTTGTGCTCGTAGAGCGCGATCAGCTGGCCGAGGACGGACGGGGTGAGCGCGTCGGCGAGGATCGTGGTGGTCGGGTGGTTGCCCTGGAAGGTCTTGTGCGGGACGAGCTCCTCGGCGACGCCCTCGGCCCGTACCTCCTCGGGCGTCTTGCCGAAGGCGAGCGCCTGGGTCTGGGCGAAGAAGTTGGCCATGAGCAGGTCGTGCTGGGCGACGAGCCCGGGCAGCAGGTCGTCGACGGGTCGGGCGAAGCCGATGAAGTCGGCGGGGATGACCTTGGTGCCCTGGTGGATCAACTGGTAGTAGGCGTGCTGCCCGTTGGTGCCGGGGGTGCCCCAGACGACGGGTCCGGTCTGCCAGTCGACCCGGTTGCCCTGGCGGTCCACCGACTTGCCGTTGGACTCCATGTCGAGCTGCTGGAGGTAGGCGGTGAACTTCGACAGGTAGTGGGAGTACGGCAGGACGGCGTGCGACTGGGCGTCGAAGAAGGCGCCGTACCAGACGCCGAGGAGGCCGAGCAGCAGCGGCGCGTTCTCCTCGGGCGCGGCGGTGCGGAAGTGCTCGTCGACGAGGTGGAAGCCGTCGAGCATCTCGCGGAAGCGCTCCGGGCCGATGGCGATCATCAGGGAGAGGCCGATGGCGGAGTCGTACGAGTAGCGGCCGCCGACCCAGTCCCAGAACCCGAACATGTTCGCGGTGTCGATGCCGAACTCCTCGACCTTCTCCGCGTTGGTCGAGAGGGCCACGAAGTGCTTGGCGACGGCCTCCTGGCCGGCGCGCAGCTCGGTGAGGAGCCAGTTCCGCGCGGAGGTGGCGTTGGTGATCGTCTCGATGGTGGTGAAGGTCTTCGAGGCGACGATGAACAGCGTCTCGGCGGGGTCGAGGTCGCGGACGGCCTCGTGGAGGTCGGCGCCGTCGACGTTGGAGACGAAACGGAACGTCAGGTCCCGCTGGGTGTAGGAGCGCAGGACCTCGTAGGCCATGGCGGGGCCGAGGTCGGAGCCGCCGATGCCGATGTTGACGATGTTCTTGACGGGCCGTCCGGTGTGGCCGGTCCACTCGCCCGCGCGGACCTTGTCGGAGAAGGCCGCCATCTTGTCGAGGACGGCGTGCACGGCGGGGACGACGTTCTCGCCGTCGACCTCGATGACGGCCTCGCGGGGGGCGCGCAGCGCGGTGTGGAGGACCGCCCGGTCCTCGGTGGTGTTGATCTTGTCGCCGCGGAACATGGCGTCGCGGAGCTCGGCGACGCCGGTGACGGCGGCCAGTTCGCGCAGCAGGGTCAGCGTCTCGTCGGTGACGAGGTGCTTGGAGTAGTCCAGATAGAGGTCGCCGACGCGCAGGGTGTAGCCGGTGCCCCGCTCCGGGTCGGCGGAGAACAGTTCACGCAGATGGGTCTCGCCCAGCTGCTCACGGTGCTTGCCGAGGGCCGCCCACTCGGGCAGCCGGTTGAGCCTGGTACGGCCTTCGCTGGTCATCTCGGACATCGCCCACTTCTTCTCAATACTGCTTGTCTGCCCCGCTGCACCCCCCAACCTAATTGATCTGGGGAACGGTCGACGCGAAGGCGGGCGCGAACGCCGAACGGGCCCTGCCCGCGAACCAGGTTCGCGGGCAGGGCCCGTTCGTCACACCGTCACACCACGCTTCAGATCTCGCCGCGCAGCTTGGCCAGCGCCTCGGCGAGGATGGCCTCGCCGTCCGCGTCGCTGCGGCGCTCACGCACATAGGCGAGGTGGGTCTTGTACGGCTCCGTGCGCGGCGGGTCCGGCGGGTTGTCCCGGTCCTGACCTGCCGGGAAGCCGCAGCGCGGGCAGTCCCAGGTATCCGGGACCGCCGCGTCGCTGGCGAAGCTCGGCTGCGTCTCGTGCCCGTTCGAGCACCAGAAGGAGATGCGGAGGCGCGGTGCCGACTCGCCCCGCTCGGCCTCCCCCATCGGCCCCGCTCCGACCCGGCTTCCCCGGATCGCGTTGCCACTTGCCACGGTCGTAACTCCCTGCGTGATGGTGCTCGAAGATGCCCCAGTCTACGTAAGGCCCAACGCGCGTCCAGTGATTGGAGTTACCGGTCCAACTTCATCAGCAGACCAAGTACCACAATGCAGGAGAACCAGCACAGACCGACCACGACCGTGATCCGGTCCAGGTTCCGCTCGGCGACCGAGGAGCCGCCCACGGAGGACTGCATGCCGCCACCGAACATGTCGGAGAGGCCGCCGCCCTTCCCCTTGTGCATCAGCACGAGCAGCATCAGCAGCGCGCTGAAGATGATCAGGGCGATCGAGAACCCCATAACCACGGCTGGACCAACTTCCTCGGACTTATACGGACGGGGGCCGGGCACCTGCCCGACCCCCGCAAGGGTACGACGTAACTCCGCTACCGCATACTCACTGGTCGCGGAAGCGCACGATCTTGACGAACTCGTCGGCGTCCAGCGCCGCGCCGCCCACCAGGGCGCCGTCGACGTCCGGCTGCGCCATGATCGCGGCGACGTTGCCGGCCTTGACCGAGCCGCCGTACTGGATGCGGACCTTGTCGGCCAGCTCCTGCGAGTACAGCTCCGCGAGGCGGCCGCGGATCGCCCCGCAGACCTCCTGGGCGTCGTCGGGGGTGGCGACCTCGCCGGTGCCGATGGCCCACACCGGCTCGTACGCGATCACGACGGTCTCGGCCTGCTCGGCCGGGACGTCCTTCAGGCCGCCGTCGATCTGGGCCAGGGTGTACTCGACCTGGTTGCCCGCCTTGCGGACGTCGAGGCCCTCGCCGACGCAGAGGATCGGGGTCACGCCGTGCTTGAAGGCGGCCTTCACCTTGGCGTTGCAGACCTCGTCGTTCTCGGCGTGGTACTGGCGGCGCTCGGAGTGGCCGACGGCGACGTAGGCGCACTTCAGCTTGGACAGCATGAGGCCCGAGATCTCGCCGGTGTAGGCGCCGGAGTCGTGCTCCGAGATGTCCTGGGCGCCGTACTTGATCTTGAGCTTGTCGCCGTCGACCAGGGTCTGGACGGACCGCAGGTCGGTGAAGGGGACCAGGACGGCGACCTCGCAGGCGTCGTAGTCCTTGTCGTTCAGGGCGAAGGCGAGCTTCTGGACGTGGGCGATGGCCTCGAGGTGGTTGAGGTTCATCTTCCAGTTGCCCGCCATCAGCGGGGTGCGGGTGCTGCTCATAAAGCGGTCAGTCCTCCAGTGCGGCGAGGCCGGGAAGCGTCTTGCCCTCGAGGTACTCGAGGGAGGCGCCGCCGCCGGTCGAAATGTGTCCGAATGCCTTCTCGTCGAAGCCCAGGATGCGGACGGCCGCGGCGGAGTCGCCACCGCCGACGACCGTGAAGGCCGGGGAGTCGACGAGAGCCTGGGCAACAGCCTTGGTGCCCTCGGCGTAGTCCGGGTGCTCGAAGACGCCCATCGGGCCGTTCCAGAAGACGGTGGCGGCGTCGGCGAGCTTCGAGGCGTAGAGCTTACGGGTCTCGGGACCGATGTCCAGACCCATCTGGCCGGCCGGCATGGCGTCCGCGGCGACGTTCTCCGGGTGGGCCGGGGCCTTGGTCTTCATGTCGGGGAACTCCGGCGCGACCAGGACGTCGACGGGGAGCACGAACTCCACGCCGCGGGCCTTCCCGCGCTCCAGGTACTCCTGGACCACCGGGATCTGGTCCTCCTGGAGCAGCGAGCTGCCGACCTCGTGGCCCTGGGCCTTGAGGAAGGTGAAGACCATGCCGCCGCCGACGAGGATGCGGTCGGCCTTCTCCAGGAGGTGGTCGATCACGCCGAGCTTGTCGGAGACCTTGGAGCCGCCGAGCACGACCGCGTACGGCCGCTGGACGTCCTCGGTGAGCTTCTTCAGGACGCCGACCTCGGTGGCGATGAGGTGGCCGGCGTAGTGCGGGAGGCGGGCCGGGAGGTCGAAGACCGAGGCGTGCTTGCGGTGCACGGCGCCGAAGCCGTCGCCGACGTAGATGTCGGCGAGGGCGGCCAGCTGGTCCGCGAAGGCGCCGCGCTCGGCGTCGTCCTTCGAGGTCTCGCCGGCGTTGAAGCGGAGGTTCTCGACGACGGCCACCCGGCCGTCGGCGAGCCCGGCGACCGTCGCGGTGGCGGAGTCGCCGACCGTGTCGGTCGCGAAGGCCACGTCGGCGCCGAGCAGCTCGCCGAGGCGGGCGGCGGCCGGGGCGAGGGAGAAGGCCGGGTCCGGGGCGCCCTTCGGGCGGCCCAGGTGCGAGGCGACCACGACGCGGGCGCCGGCGTCGGCAAGCGCCTTGACCGTGGGGACGACGGCGCGGATGCGGCCGTCGTCGGTGATGGTGGTGCCGTCGAGCGGCACGTTGAGGTCGGCGCGGACGAACACGCGCTTTCCTTCGACGCCCTCGCGGAGAAGCTCGTCGATCGTCTTCATCTGTTAACAGACTCCTTGGTACGGGGTGGAGCACACAAACAGGGCTCGCACAGCGCGGCATTGCGCTGCCCGAGCCCTGCTCACATCGAAAGCCTGCCCTGAACCCTAGAGCTTAGAGCCGGCCGCCGACGAAGACGGTCAGGTCGACGAGACGGTTGGAGTAGCCCCACTCGTTGTCGTACCAGCCGAGGATCTTCACCGTGTTGCCTTCCTGGACCATTGTCAGGGAGGCGTCGAAGGTGCAGGACGCCGGGTCGCTGACGATGTCCGAGGAGACGATCGGGTCCTCGGTGTAGAACAGGATGCCCTTGAGGTCGCCGTCGTCGGAGGCCTTCTTGAACGCGGCGTTGACCTCGTCCTTGGTGACCTCGCGGTCGAGGGTGACGACCAGGTCGGTCGCGGAGCCGGTCGGCACCGGGACGCGCATGGCGATGCCGTCGAGCTTGCCCTTGAGCTGCGGGAGGACCAGGGCGGTGGCCTTGGCGGCACCCGTCGTGGTCGGGATGATGTTCTCCGCGGCGGCGCGGGCGCGGCGCAGGTCCTTGTGCGGGAAGTCCAGGATGCGCTGGTCGTTGGTGTACGCGTGGACCGTGGTCATGAGGCCCTTGACGATGCCGAAGCTCTCGTCGAGCACCTTGGCCATCGGCGCGACGCAGTTGGTGGTGCAGGACGCGTTCGAGATGACATGGTGCTGCGCCGGGTCGTACTTGTCCTGGTTGACGCCCATGACGATGGTGATGTCCTCGTCGGTGGCCGGAGCCGAGATGAGCACCTTCTTGGCGCCGCCGGCGATGTGCTTCGCGGCGTCGGCCTTCTTCGTGAAGATGCCGGTCGACTCGATGACGATGTCGACGCCCAGGTCGCCCCAGGGGATGTCGGCCGGGTCGCGCTCGGACAGCACCTTGATGGTGTGGCCGTCGACGGTGATGGTGTCGGCGGTGTGGGTCACCTCGGCCTTGAGGCGACCCAGGATGGTGTCGTACTTCAGCAGGTGCGCGGTGGTCGCGGTGTCACCGAGGTCGTTGACAGCCACGATCTCGATGTCGGCACCCTGCTCAAGGAGCGCTCGGAAATAGTTCCGGCCGATGCGGCCAAAGCCGTTGATGCCTACGCGGATCGTCACGAACCGATCTCCTCGTCTGCTACGCCGGAGTTCTCGACGCCGGCGAGATTTGTGTTCTTTGGGATGTCCCCGACCGCTTACGACCCTACCTCCCCGTTCGTCGGCGGGGGACATCCTGCGCATCCGGGCGAGCCCGGAAAGTGAGGGAAAACGGCCGACGGCCCGCCCCTACCAACGGGTACGGGCCGCCTTGGGACCTTTGTCCCCGCTACTCTCCGTCAGCGCCGGAGCACCGCGAGGGCACGCCCGACGACCCGTGCGCGGTCCGCCTCGCCGGGCACGTGCTCCAGGCCGTAGCCGAGGAGGACGGTGTCGCGGGTGGTGACCGCCGCCTGGGAGTGGAAGAGCGCCGCGGAGCGCGTCCAGTCGGAGGCGTTGCCGGGGCTTCCGGCCGGGGCGCCGGGTGTGGACCAGGCTCCGAGGGAGGTCTCGAAGCCCTCCGCCTCGGTGGTGGTCCCGGTGACGAGCCGGGTGTCGTCGACGAAGGCGCCCATCTCTCCCGTACCGGGGTCGGAGACGTACGAGATCGCGAGCTCGACCTTCTTGCCGGCCCAGGCGCCCAGGTCGACGGAGGCCTGCCGCCAGCCGTTGGAGGGGCCGGTGAAGGCGTTCCAGGCGCCGGTGGTGCCGGTGGGCGCGCAGCCGTCCTCGCCGACGGTGAGGTAGTGGGCGAGGAAGGGGTGGCCGCGGACGTAGAAGCCCTCGCCGCAGTCGGCCGGGGGCTGCGTGGAGGTGCCGCCGTTGGTGTCGGGCAGGGTCGTCCAGTCGTCCTGGCCGACGGTGTGGGCCTCGACGACGAGGTTGTCGTAGCCGGGCTCGGTGTCGTAGCTGACCTGGAAGTCCAGGCGCGGGTTCGCCCCGGCGGCGACGCCGGTGAGGTCGACGGTCCTGGCGAGCCGGGCCCAGGTGTCGTCGGTGTGCTTGACGGCCGCGAAGCTCGATCCCTCGGCGGGCTCGAAGGGGGTGCGGATGCCCGGGTAGTCACCTGCGGAGGCGCTGCTCGCGAACTGCGGGAACCGGTCCGGCTTCAGCGTGTCCGAGGTGACGGTGTACGCGCCCGCGTTGTCCAGGGGGTTGTCCGCGGCGGCGCCGAGCGTCGCGCCGACGCCCGCGAAGGCGCCGCTGCCGGCGAAGGCGGGCGGGTTCTTGAGGCCCGCGCGGCGGTAGGCGCCGAGGTAGTACTGGGCGAAGTCGTTGGTCTCGGCGAGGCCGACCTCGGTGAGGCCGCCGGACTTCTCACCGGCGTTGATCAGCTTGCCGCCCTCGTTGAGGTAGGCGCGGACGGCGAGCTCGGCTGCGCCGGTGGGGCGCTCGGCGCCGGTGTACCAGACGACGGTGCGGAAGTGGGAGAGCACGCCGAGGGCGTCCGGGGCGCCCTGGGTGGCGACGTCCCAGACGGCGGCCTTGCGGCCGTTGTCGGCGAGCGCCTTCACGTACTCCGCGGCGTGCCGGGCGGGCGTGCTGCCGCCCTCGTCGGCGAGGACGAGCACGTCGCCGCGGGGACGCTCGGCCACCTTGTACGTGAAGGGGGCGGAGGAGGTGGCGCGGCCCTCGCGGGTGCGGGCGGTGAACCAGACCTCGACGGAGTCGCCGGGCCGGGTTCCCTCGACCTCGGCGCGGTACTCGTCGAAGTAGAGGTTGTCCTTGCCGCCGTAGGTCTCGCCGCCCTTCCAGGCGTCGAGCTCCTCGCTGTGGGTGCGGCCGCCGTTGACGCGGTACTTGAGGGTCTTGCCGCGCAGCGACTTGCGGGCGGTGACGGCGACCTCCTGCTCCTGGCCGCGGGCGTAGGAGGTGGTGAAGGTCTTCGGGGTGAGGTCGGGGGCGTCGATGCCGACCGGGGAGACGGGCCGGTCCGGGTGGGCGGTGGTCTCGGCGACGGCGAGCGCGAAGGGGATGTTCTTGGCGAACTCGGCCTGGATCAGCTTCTCGTCGTCCGGGAAGGTGAAGACGGAGGCGCAGTCGGCCGGGTTCCACGCGTCGTTCGGGTCGACGCGGGAGGCGGTGGCGCAGGTCGACATCTCCGGGGTGAACATCTGCATCCCGTTGACGTTGGCGGCGTGTCCGTCCGCCTCGCCGTTGGTGATGTACAGCTCGGAGGAGACCTGCGGGCGGTAGCCGGGCACGGCGGACTTCTGCGGGGTGCCGGCGAGGGCCTTCAGGGCCACGTCGTCGGGGGTGTCGGTGGCGACCTGCCAGCCGACGCCGTACAGCAGGAGCTGGGCGGCGGAGTGGTAGTTGATGCCGTACGCGAAGCCGATGCGCTTCTGGAAGGCGTCGAGGGCCCTCGTCTCGGGCTCCGACATGGGGCCCTTGCCGCGGAAGGTCTCGTCGGTGGGGTCGGGGGACGAACCCTCGTCGTCGTAGCCCCACTTGTAGGCGAAGTTGCGGTTGAGGTCGACGCCGTCGCCGGGGCCGATCTTCCCGTCGCCGTCGTTGTCGCGGAGGTTCTTCCGCCACTGGCGGTTGGCGGGGTCGGCGTGCGTGTAGTCGTAGCCGTCCGGGTTGGCGGAGAGCACGAACCACAGCTCGGTGGAGTCGACGATCCTCGTGACCCGGGGGTCCTTGCCGTAGCCGTCGAGGTAGTAGTGCATCAGCCGCCGGGTCATCTCGGGGGTGATCCACTCGCGCGCGTGCTGGTTGGACATGTACAGCGTGGCGGGCTTCGAGCCGTCCTTGGCCTTGCGCGCGCCCTTGGTCAGCTTGAGGGCGAGGATGTCCTGGCCCTTGAGGGTCTTGCCGATGGAGACGACCTTGGTCAGGCCGGGGTTGGCCCGCGCGGTGTCCAGGATCTCCTGCTTGAGGCCGTTCGGGCCGCCGTACGGACGGAAGACGCCGTCCCCGGCGGCGGCGACCCGCTTCTCGGCCTGGGCGGTGAGGTTGTGCTCGGCGATCTCGACGCCCTGGCCGCGCAGCCGCCCGGCCTGCCGGCCGGTGAGGAAGAGCTCGACGGTCGCGGAGCCCTTCGCCGGGACCTGCTCGGTGAGTTCATGGGCGTCGGCACCGGCGTCGAGGAGCAGCGGGACCTGCTCCTTGGTGACCTGGGCGCGCCACACGGACAGGGCGTCGCCGCCGTCCCGGTCGTTCGGCTGTGCTCCGGCGACGGGTGCCGCCGCCACTCCCGCGATCAGCAGTGAAGCCGCGGCGAGGATCGATCTCGCTCTGCGTCTCATGAGCCCCCCTTGCTGTTGTCAGTCACGAAGGTGAACAGACGCCAGGCTCTTGGGCGCTCATGGCACTGTCAAGGGTGCCTCGCGGGGTGTACGAAAAAGCTGCCGGTGCCTCAGAAAGGCACCGGCAGCGCGGAGTTCGGGGTTCCGTACGGGGTCGCCCGTACGGCTCAGCCGACCAGGCTGTCGTCGAGCTCCTCCGTCAGGTTGGACTCGGTCCCGGGGATGCCCAGGTCCTGCGCCCGCTTGTCGGCCATCGCGAGGAGCCGGCGGATCCGGCCGGCCACCGCGTCCTTGGTCAGCGGCGGGTCGGCGAGCGCGCCCAGCTCCTCCAGGGAGGCCTGCTTGTGCTCCATGCGGAGCCGGCCGGCCGCGGCGAGGTGCTCGGGCACCTCCTCGCCGAGGATCTCCAGGGCGCGCTGCACCCGGGCCCCGGCGGCGACGGCCGCGCGGGCCGAGCGGCGCAGGTTGGCGTCGTCGAAGTTGGCCAGGCGGTTGGCGGTGGCGCGGACCTCGCGCCGCATCCGCCGCTCCTCCCAGGCCAGCACCGACTCGTGCGCGCCGAGCCGGGTGAGGAGGGCGCCGATCGCGTCGCCGTCGCGGACGACGACCCGGTCCACGCCCCGTACCTCGCGGGCCTTCGCCGCGATGGAGAGCCGGCGGGCCGCGCCGACCAGGGCGAGGGCCGCCTCCGGACCCGGGCAGGTCACCTCCAGGGAGGAGGAGCGGCCGGGCTCGGTCAGCGAGCCGTGCGCGAGGAACGCGCCGCGCCAGGCCGCCTCGGCGTCACAGGTGGCCCCGGAGACCACCTGCGGCGGCAGGCCGCGGATGGGGCGGCCGCGGCCGTCCACGAGACCCGTCTGCCGGGCCAGCTGGTCGCCTCCGGCCACCACCCGCACCACGAAGCGCGAGCCGCGCCGCAGCCCGCCGGGGGCCATCACGATCAGCTCCGAGCTGTGCCCGAAGATCTCCAGGATGTCCCGCTTGAGGCGGCGGGCCGCCATCGCGGTGTCGAGCTCCGCCTCGATCACGATGCGGCCGCTCACCAGGTGCAGCCCGCCCGCGAACCGCAGGATCGACGAGACCTCTGCCTTCCTGCAGCAGGTCCGGGTGACGGGAAGCCGGGAGATCTCGTCCTTCACCGCTGCCGTCATCGCCATGGGCCGATCCTTCCATGCATCCGAAAAATACGGTCGTACGCGGCGGCCAACAGCTCCGGGTCATGCTTCGCGGAGCCGTCGGGCCGGGCCACCGGCGCCAGCTCGACCGCGGCGCCGAGCCGCTTGGCGGCATCGGCGAGGGAGTCGCGGTCGGGCACGGCGGCCTCGTCGGCCAGCACCACGTCCAGGGCGAGTTTAGGGGCGTGTCGTCCCAAAACCTCCAAATGACGCTGCGGGGAGAAGCCCTCGGTTTCTCCGGGCTGCGGCGCGAGGTTCAGCGAGAGCACCTTCCGGGCCTTCGTCTCGGCCAGGGCGTCGAGGAGCTCGGGGACCAGCAGGTGCGGGATCACCGAGGAGAACCAGGAGCCGGGACCGAGCACCACCCAGTCCGCGTCCAGGACCGCCGCGACCGCCTCGGGCACGGCCGGCGGGTCGTTCGGCACGAGGTGCACGGACTGCACCTCGCCGGGCGTGAGCGCCACGGTCGCCTGACCGCGGACGGTGTCCACGTCGTCGGGACGCTCCGGGTCGTGGCCCCTGACCAGGGCCTGGAGCTCCAGGGGCACGGCGGACATGGGCAGCACCCGGCCCTGGGCGCCGAGCAGCCGGCCGACCAGGTCGAGGGCCTGCACGGGGTCGCCGAGCTGCTCCCAGAGGGCGACGATCAGCAGGTTGCCGACGGCGTGGCCGCCCATCTCGCCCTTGGACTGGAAGCGGTGCTGGATGACCCGGGCCCAGGTCTGGCCCCAGTCGTCGTCGCCGCACAGGGCGGCGAGCGCCTTGCGCAGGTCGCCCGGGGGCAGCACGCCGAGCTCCTCCCGGAGCCGGCCGCTGGAGCCCCCGTCGTCGGCGACGGTGACGACGGCGGTGAGGTCGCCGGTGATCCGGCGGAGCGCGGCGAGGGAGGCCGACAGGCCCATGCCGCCGCCGAGCGCGACCACCTTGGGCTGGGCGCCGCGCCTGCGGAGCGTACGCCGCACCGAGAGGGTGGAGGTACGCCGACGGTACGGCTTCACTCGCGCCCCATGTCCCGGTGGACGACGACGGTCTCGACGCCTTCGGCGGCGAGGCGGGCGGCGAGGCGCTCGGCGGTGGCCACGGAGCGGTGCTTGCCGCCGGTGCAGCCCACGGCGATGGTCACGTACCGCTTGCCCTCACGGCGGTAGCCCGCGGCGATCAGCTGGAGGAGCTCCGTGTAGCGGTCGAGGAACTCCTTGGCGCCGGGCTGGTTGTAGACGTAGTTCGACACCTCCTCGTTGAGGCCGGTGAAGGGGCGCAGCTCGGGGACCCAGTGCGGGTTCGGCAGGAAGCGCATGTCGACGACGAGGTCGGCGTCGACCGGCAGGCCGTACTTGAAGCCGAAGGACATCACGGTGGCCCGGAGCTCGGGCTCCTCGTCGCCGGCGAACTGGGCGTCCATCTTGGCGCGCAGCTCGTGCACGTTGAGGCTGGAGGTGTCGATCACCAGGTCGGCGTCGCCGCGCAGCTCGCGCAGCAGGTCGCGCTCGGCGGCGATGCCGTCGGTGATGCGGCCGTCGCCCTGGAGGGGGTGCGGCCTGCGGACCGACTCGAAGCGCCGGACGAGGGCCTCGTCGGAGGACTCGAGGAAGACGATCCGGCGGGTGACCTGCTTGGCGTCCAGGTCGGCGAGGGACTCCCTGAGGTTGTCGAAGAACTGCCGGCCGCGGACGTCCACGACGACGGCGATCCGGGCGACGTTGCCCTGGGAGCGGGCGCCGAGCTCCACCATGGTGGGGATCAGCGCGGGCGGCAGGTTGTCGACGACGAACCAGCCGAGGTCCTCCAGACACTTCGCCGCGGTGGACCGGCCGGCTCCGGACATGCCGGAGATGATCACCAGCTCGGGAATGGCCGCCTCGGCGCCGTTGTCGCCGGGGGTCTCCTTCGTGCCCGTACTCACGTGTCCTGCTCCGTCTTCTCGGTCGTGCTCGTCGTGCGTGTGGCGCTCGGTCATGCGGTGGTGCCCCCGTCGTCTTCCATGATCTCTCCTGTGGCCGTGTTCACGGCGGGTGCGGCGGGGGCCGCCTGGGCCAGGGCCACGGCGACCGCCTCCGCGGTCTTCCGGCCGAAGCCGGGGACCTCACAGATCTGCTCGATTGTCGCCTGCTTCAGCCGCTTCACCGAGCCGAAATGCTTGATCAAGGCCTGCTTGCGCGTCTCCCCGAGGCCGGGGACGGCGTCGAGAGGGCTGGTCCGGATGCGTTTCGTCCGCTTGGACCGCTGGTAGCGGATGGCGAAGTCGTGAGCCGTGTCACGCACCCGCTGGAGCAGATAGAGGCCCTCGCTGGAGCGGGGCAGCACCACCGGGTCGTCGTCGCCGGGCAGCCAGACCTCCTCCAGGCGCTTGGCGAGGCCGCAGACCGCGACGTCGTCGATGCCGAGCTCGTCGAGGGCACGGCGGGCGGCGGCGACCTGCGGCTGCCCGCCGTCGACGACGACGAGCTGCGGCGGGTACGCGAACCGCCTGGGCCGCCCGTCGTCCTCGGGGGTCTCGGCGGGGACCTCGCCGTCCACCCATTCGCCGGTCTTCTCCTTCTCGGCGAGGTAGCGCGTGAAGCGGCGGCTGATCACCTCGTGCATGGACCGGACGTCGTCCTGGCCCTCGCCGTGCCAGATTTGCGTGTCTCCGACACGACCCTTGATCTGGAAGCGGCGGTACTCGCTCTTGCGGGGCAGCCCGTCCTCGAAGACGACCATGGACGCGACGACGTCCTCGCCCTGGAGGTGCGAGATGTCGAAGCACTCGATGCGCAGCGGCGCCGAGTCCAGGTCCAGGGCCTCGGCGATCTCCTCCAGGGCCCGGGAGCGGGTGGTCAGGTCGCTGGCGCGCTTGGTCTTGTGCAGCACGAGCGCCTGCTGCGCGTTGCGCGCGACCGTCTCCATCAGGTCCTTCTTGTCGCCGCGCTGCGGGACGCGCAGCGAGACGAGGGACCCGCGGCGGCCGGACAGCCAGGCGGAGACGGACTCCGCGTCCTCGGGGAGCGCGGGGACCAGGACCTCCTTGGGGACCGTGTCGCCGCTCTCCTCGCCGTACAGCTGCTGGAGCGCGTGCTCCACGAGCCCCGCCGTGCCGACGGCCTCGACCTTGTCCGTGACCCAGCCGCGCTGGCCGCGGACGCGTCCGCCGCGCACGTGGAAGATCTGGACGGCGGCCTCCAGCTCGTCCTCGGCGAGGGCGATCAGGTCGGCGTCGGTGGCGTCGGCGAGGACGACGGCGCTCTTCTCCATGGCCCGGCGCAGGGCCTCTATGTCGTCACGGAGCCGGGCGGCCTTCTCGTACTCCATGTCCTCGGCCGCGATCATCATCTGCTTCTCGAGCCGGCGGATGTACGTGCCGGTGCGGCCGGCCATGAAGTCGCAGAAGTCGTCGGCCAGTTCGCGGTGCTCCTCCGGCGTGACCCGGCCGACGCAGGGCGCGGAGCACTTCCCGATGTAGCCGAGCAGGCAGGGTCGCCCGGCCGACGCGGCGTTCCGGAAGACGCCCGCCGAGCAGGTCCTCACCGGGAACACCCGCAGCATCAGGTCGACGGTCTCGCGGATCGCCCACGCGTGCGCGTACGGCCCGAAGTAGCGCACGCCCTTCTTCTTGTGCCCGCGCATGACCTGGACGCGCGGAAACTCCTCGTTCATGGTGACGGCGAGGTACGGATAACTCTTGTCGTCCCGGTACTTCACGTTGAACCGGGGATCGAACTCCTTGATCCAGGAGTACTCCAGCTGCAGCGCCTCGACCTCGGTGGACACCACGGTCCACTCCACGGACGCGGCCGTCGTCACCATGGTGGCCGTGCGCGGGTGCAGGCTCGTGAGCGGCTGGAAGTAGTTCGCCAGCCGCTGACGCAGGGACTTCGCCTTCCCCACGTAGATCACCCGGCGGTGCTCGTCGCGGAACTTGTAGACCCCCGGGGAGTCGGGGATCTGCCCCGGCTTGGGGCGGTAGCTGGAGGGGTCTGCCATGCTCCCCACCCTACTGGCGGGGACCGACACTCAGAGCGGGCGCGCTCGTTGGCCGGACATGGCTCAGGACACTTCAGGACGGCTGGCGGACCGGGTGTGCGTGATCACCGGCGCGGCGAGCGGAATCGGGCGGGCGACGGCGGAGCGCTTCCTCAGGGAGGGGGCGCGGGTGGTGGCGGCGGACGTGGACGGCGACCGCCTCGCGACGCTCCCGGGGGTGATCCCGGTGGTCGGCGACGTCTCCGTCGAACAGGACGCCCGCCGGATGATCGACACGGCTGTGGAACGCTTCGGGTGGCTGGACGTCCTGGTGGCGAACGCGGGAGTGATCCCGCTGCTCTCCGTCACCGAGGCGGAGGCCGCGGACTTCGACCAGGTGATGGCCGTCGACGGCCGCGGCATGTTCCTGACCTGCAAGTACGCGATCGAGGCCATGCTCGTCTCGGGCGGCGGGGCCATCGTGTGCACCTCGTCGATCTCCGGCCTGGCCGGCCAGGCGAGGCAGGCGGTGTACGGCCCGGCGAAGTTCGTCGCGACCGGCCTGACGAAGCACCTGGCGGTGGAGTGGGCGGAGCACGGCATCCGCGTCAACGCGGTCGCCCCCGGCACCATCGAGACCGAACGCGTCGCCGCGGCGCGCGTGGAGCCGGGCGGCCCGGAATACCTCACGGAGATCGTCCGCGCCCACCCCATGGGCCGCTTCGGCACACCGGAGGAGGTGGCGTCGGCGATCCTGTTCCTGGCGTCGGACGAGGCGTCGTTCATCACGGGGGCGATCCTCCCGGTGGACGGCGGCTACCTGGCCCGCTGACGGACCCGGCGCCCCGCGGTACGGGCCCGCGCGTGAGCGCTGCGCCTGGCAGGGCGGTGCCCGCCACCCCCGTGTGGCCCGCGCCCGGTGGGGCGGTGCCCACCTCCGTGTGGGCAATCGTCCCGCTGGGGCGAGGGGGCCCCTGCTCGAGCGAAGCCGAGAGCTCGGGGGAGGGTGGGCACACGGGACGGCGCCCTCAGCGGCGCCTCCGCGTTCCGGGCCTGGACCCGCACCACGAGTGCGGCGCACGTCAGGTGCGGGTCCGGGCTCGGGGGCCTCTGGCGCCGGCAAGGGCGCCGTTCCGTTGTGCCCACCCGTTCCGCCCCGGCGGAACGCATGCCCACAACGGGCGGGGGCCGGGCCCACAACGGGCGGCGGTGGCTCAGGGGCGTCCGGCTCCGCGTCGGCGGCGCAGCGTCACCGTGGCCGTCAGGGCGAGAAGGAGCCCCGCACCAGCGCCCAGCGCCGCGACCGCCGGCGTCTCCCGGGGCGCGGGCGCCGGCTCGTCGTAACCCCCCGCCACCCCCCGCCGCGCATACGCCGACCCCGGCAGCTTGTCGCCGTACGCCCGTACCACCCGCTCCCGATAGGCCGCGAGGCTCGTCCCGCCCCGCCCGACGGCCCGTACCGCGTCCTCGTCCAGCGGCAGCACCTTCGCGCCCCGAAGGACGTACCACGCGTCGATCTGCGGCTCGCGGAAGACGAAGCCGTGGCCGAGTTCGGCGTAGCGGATCTCGTCGTCGCCGGTGGCGATGTTGACCACCTGCCAGCCGCCGCCCGGCTGCTTCACGGTCCACAGCGAGGCCTTCTGCCCGTCCGACGCCACGGCCCTGCTGGCGCGGAACTCGACGCGGGCGACGGGAGCGCCGGGCTTCCCGGCGACGAAGTCCGGGGAGAGGACGCGCACGGGAACGGAGGCGCCGTCGACGCGCGGCGCGGCCGCGGTACGGGCGAGGGCCCCGTCGCGGGCGAAGAACCGGGCCAGGGTGTCCAGCGTCCCCGGCGCGGAGGCGGCCCGCTCGGGGGTCGGCGCGGACGGCGGGCGCTCGGCGGCGCCCGCCGGGACCGCCCCGAGGGCGACAAGGGCCGCCGCGGCGAGGAGACCCGCGGCCGTGGCTCGTGCGTTCATCGTCGTCACGCCCCGATCCGGTAGAGCGAGTGGGTCCAGGAGAAGGACCCGTTGTTGACGTACCAGGCGTGGGAGGCCCAGTTGTAGCGGTCGCTGGAGGGCCAGGGGTCGCCCCAGTAGACCCAGCTGTTCGCGTCGTCGTAGCCGTAGATCACGTGCATGTGGCCGCCGCCGCTCGACCATTGGATCCGCGTCTCGATGGGCCGGTTCGCGTTGATCTCGGTCTGGACGGTGGGGTAGCGCAGCCAGCCGTCGACGTACGAGCCGGGGCTGATGCCGGCCCAGCTCAGTCCGGTCTGGACGTTGCCGAGCGTGGCCTGCCAGTTGGGGCAGTCGTAGCCCTGCTGACGGTTGAAGGCGGCGTTGCAGAACTGGTTCTGGCTGTAGTTCCGCCCGTACCAGGTGGCGATGGTGTTGCCGCTCCCCGCCCAGCACCAGTTGCTCTTCTGCTGGGCCTGCATGGTGATGTCCAGGCGCTTGGAGGCCAGGACGGAGACGCCTTCACCGGCAGGCGCGGGCGCGGCGGACGCCGAAGTGGCGGGGACGAGGAAGAGGGCGGCCGCGGCAAGCACCGCGAGGTTGGGCTTTCTTCTGCGCATCGCGTTCCTCCCAGGAGCTGGGGATGAGGGGGGTGGAGGAGCGCGTCCGGACGCTGGTCAGGAGCATCTTCCGTTGTCCGGATCGGGTCAACACGCTTCAATGCGGGGTGACATCGGACTGTGAACGGTGTGACCCGGGTGTGAACGGACTCCCACGGCCCACCAGCCCGCCCACCCCTCGCGGCGCGACGGTCCGCGCCCCCGTCGTGAACGTTCACCGAGGAGTCCTCGTGAGCCACACCGAGGCGGATCTGACGCAGCTGCTGCAGACCGGCCCCTTCCATCTGGCGCTGCGCACCGCGCTGGCCGTGCGCGGGCTGCCGCTCCAGCGGGTCCAGCACCATCTGGCCCACCGGGGCGTCAGGGTCGGGGTGACGAGTCTGAGCTACTGGCAGCAGGGCGCCAGGCGTCCGCAGCGGCCGGAGTCCCTGAAGGCCGTCCGGGCCCTGGAGGACGTACTCCAGCTGCCGGGGAACTCGCTGCTGCGGCTCCTGACGGGGGACGCGGCCGCCCGCTCCGAGGTGGAGCGCCCGGCGGCCCGCTCGTACCGCTCACTGGTGGAGGCCTCGGGCTCGGTCGAGGAGCTGCTCGCGGAGCTCGAGTCCCCGGCGGACGGCGGGCTGCACACGGTGGGGCACCACGAGCGGGTACGGATCGGGGCGGCGCGGGAGCTGGTGGGGCGCGAGTCGCAGCATGTGGTGCGGGCGCACCGGGACGGCGTGGACCGCTACCTCGCCATCCACCACGGCGACCCCGGCTGCGACCCGTCCCGGGTGGAGGTGCGGGCGGTGGAGAACTGCCGGACGGGGCGGGTGCGGTGGCACGCGGGGACGGGCGTGCTGGTCGCGGAGCTGCTCTTCGACGCGCGGCTGCGGGCCGGGGACACGTACCTGTTCTCGTACGGCTTCGAGGACGGTACGGCGGGTCCGAGCGGGGAGTACGTGCGCGGGTTCAGCTTCGCGGGCGGGCTGTACGCGCTCCAGGTCCGCTTCGACGAGGCGGCGCTCCCGGTGCGGTGCCGGAGGTTCGCGCAGGCCTCGGCGGGCGCGCCGCGGGGCGGCCGTGCGGAGCTGACCCTGAGCGGCCGGCACCGCACGGTGCACCTCGTGGAGCAGGGGGTACGCCCGGGGATCCTGGGGATCGACTGGGACTGGGCGTGAGTCCCGCGGCTCAGGCCTGGGGGCCGGCCACCAGCTTGCCGTTCTCGACGCGGATCGGGACCTCAGGCAGCGGGACGGTGGCGGGGCCCTGGACCGCCTTGCCGGTCGTCACGTCGAAGCGGCTGCCGTGGCAGGGGCAGTTGCCCTCGTTGTCCTCGACCTTGTCGAGGACGCAGCCGGCGTGGGTGCACTGGGCGCTGAAGGCCTTGTACTGGCCCTTGGCCGGGCAGCTCACCACGAGCCGCTGCTCGCGGTAGAGCTTGGAGCCGCCGACCGGCACCTCGTCCGGGGCGCCGAGCGGGACGGGCGCGGTCGGGGTCGGCGTCTCGGCGTGGCCGAGCTTGGAGTCGGTGGAGCAGGCGGCGACGCCCAGCCCGGCGGCTCCGGCGAGGGCCGCGCCTTTCAGTACGGTGCGGCGGCTGGACTGGCCGGACATGAACGCTCCACGGTGAGATCGGGGACAAGACACCCCAGGGGTGACCGAACCGACGATACCGGCGCCCGTCTGGAGGCCGTCGCCCGGGCCTGACGTGAAAGGCGGGGCCCCGGCCGGGACCCCGCCTCCGTCACTGCACGTGGCCGGCCGTCACGCCTTGCGCGTCCTGGCCGTCGCCTTCTTGGCGGTGGCCTTGGTCGCGGTCGCCTTGGTCGCGGTGGCCGCCTTCTTCGCGGCGGCCTTGGCCGGAGCCTTCGCCGCCGTCTTCCTCGCCCCGCGCGCCGCCGGGATCTTCCCGCCCGCGTCACTGATCCGGTCGGTGTCGAGGATGTCCCTGAGGAACTTGCCGGTGTGACTCTCGGGGACCGAGGCGACCTCCTCCGGCGTGCCCTCGGCGATCACCAGGCCGCCGCCGCTGCCGCCCTCGGGGCCCATGTCGATGACCCAGTCCGCGGTCTTGATGACATCGAGGTTGTGCTCGATGACGATCACCGAGTTGCCCTTGTCGACCAGGCCGGACAGGACCTTGATCAGCTTCGAGATGTCCTCGAAGTGCAGACCGGTGGTCGGCTCGTCGAGGACGTAGACCGTGCGGCCCGTCGAGCGCTTCTGGAGCTCGGAGGCGAGCTTGACGCGCTGCGCCTCGCCACCGGAGAGCGTCGGCGCGGACTGGCCGAGCCGGACGTACCCGAGGCCGACCTCGTTGAGCGTGCGCAGGTGGCGGGCGATGGTCGGGACGGCCTCGAAGAAGTCGAGGGCCTCCTCGATCGGCATGTTCAGGACTTCGGCGATGGACTTGCCCTTGTAGTGGACCTCCAGGGTCTCCCGGTTGTACCGGTCGCCGTGGCAGACCTCGCACGGGACGTAGACGTCCGGGAGGAAGTTCATCTCGATCTTGATCGTGCCGTCGCCGGAGCAGTTCTCGCAGCGGCCGCCCTTGACGTTGAAGGAGAAGCGGCCGGGCAGGTAGCCCCGGACCTTGGCCTCCATCGTCTCGGCGAAGAGCTTGCGGACGTGGTCGAAGACGCCGGTGTACGTCGCCGGGTTCGACCGCGGGGTGCGGCCGATCGGCGACTGGTCGACGTGCACGACCTTGTCGACGAGGTCGTCGCCGTCCACGCGCGTGTGCCGTCCGGGCACCGACTTGGCGCCGTTCAGCTCGCGCGCCAGGTGGGTGTAGAGGATGTCGTTGACCAGGGTCGACTTGCCGGAGCCCGAGACGCCGGTGACGGCGGTGAGGACGCCCAGCGGGAAGGAGACGTCGATGTCCCGCAGGTTGTTCTCGCGGGCGCCGTGCACCGTGAGCCGGCGTCCGGGGTCGACCGGGCGGCGGATGTCCGGGGTGGTGATCGACCGGCGGCCGGACAGGTACTGCCCGGTCATCGACTCCTCGTTGGCGAGGAGCTCCTTCAGGGAGCCGGAGTGGACGACCTTTCCGCCGTGCTCGCCGGCGCCGGGGCCGATGTCGACGACCCAGTCGGCGACCTTGATCGTGTCCTCGTCGTGCTCGACGACGATGAGCGTGTTGCCCATGTCCCGGAGCCGGACGAGGGTCTCGATCAGGCGGTGGTTGTCGCGCTGGTGGAGGCCGATGGACGGCTCGTCGAGCACGTAGAGCACGCCGACCAGGCCGGAGCCGATCTGGGTGGCGAGCCGGATGCGCTGGGCCTCTCCGCCGGAGAGCGTGCCGGCCGCCCGGTTGAGGGAGAGGTAGTCGAGGCCGACGTCGACGAGGAAGCGGAGCCGCTCGTTGACCTCCTTGAGGACCCGCTCGGCGATCTTCTTGTCGCGGGCGTTGAGCGTGAGCCGGGAGAGGAACTCGGCGCAGTCGCTGATGGACATCGCGGAGACCTCGGCGATGGACCGGTCCATGACCGTGACCGCGAGGACGATCGGCTTGAGGCGGGTGCCCTCGCAGGTGGGGCAGGGCACCTCGCGCATGTAGCCCTCGAAGCGCTCGCGGCTGGAGTCGCTCTCGGCCTCGGTGTGGCGCCGCTTGACGAAGGAGACGGCGCCTTCGAAGGCCGGGGTGGTGTACGCCCGCTCGCGCCCGTACCGGTTGCGGTAGCGGACCTCGACCTGGGTCTTGTGGCCGTGCATCAGGGCCTTCTTGGCGCGCTGCGGCAGCCCGGCGTACGGGATGTCCGTGCGGAAGCCGAGGGCCTGGGAGAGACCGCCGATGAGCCGGCCGAAGTACTCCTTGGTGTGGCCGTGCGACCAGGGGTGGATGGCGCCCTCGTCGAGGGACTTCTCCTCGTCGGGGACGATCAGCTCCGGGTCGACCTCCATGCGGGTGCCGATGCCGGTGCAGTCCGGGCAGGCGCCGAAGGGCGAGTTGAAGGAGAAGGAGCGGGGCTCCAACTCCTCGAAGGACAGGTCGTCGTACGGGCAGTAGAGGTGCTCCGAGTACATCTTCTCGCGCTCGGGGTCGTCCTCCGCGAGGTCCACGAAGTCGAGCACGACCATGCCGCCGGAGAGTCCGAGCGCGGTCTCGACGGAGTCGGTGAGCCGGCGCTTGGCGCTGTCCTTCACGGTGAGGCGGTCGACGACCACCTCGATCGTGTGCTTCTCCTGCTTCTTCAGCGTCGGCGGCTCGCTGAGCTGGATGGTCTGCCCGTCGACCCGGGCGCGGCTGTAGCCCTTCGTCTGGAGGTCGGCGAAGAGGTCGACGAACTCGCCCTTGCGCTCGCGCACGAGCGGGGAGAGCACCTGGAAGCGGCTGCCCTCGGGGAGCTCCAGGACCTTGTCGACGATGGCCTGCGGCGACTGGCGGGAGATGGGGCGGCGGCACTCGGGACAGTGCGGCTTGCCGATGCGGGCGAAGAGCAGGCGGAGGTAGTCGTAGACCTCGGTGATGGTGCCGACCGTCGAGCGCGGGTTGCGCGAGGTCGACTTCTGGTCGATGGAGACGGCGGGCGAGAGGCCCTCGATGAAGTCGACGTCCGGCTTGTCCATCTGTCCGAGGAACTGCCTGGCGTACGAGGAGAGCGACTCGACGTACCGGCGCTGCCCCTCGGCGAAGATCGTGTCGAACGCGAGGGAGGACTTGCCCGACCCCGAGAGCCCGGTGAAGACGATGAGGGAGTCACGCGGGAGGTCGAGCGAGACGTTCTTGAGGTTGTGCTCGCGAGCGCCACGGACGATGAGACGGTCGGCCACGCCGGTCCGCACCTTTCTTGAGAGAGCGGATGTCCTGACACACCCAACAACCAAGGATGCCGGATGCTTCCGTCGAGCCTATAGCACGCACATTCGATTTCCGGCCGCGTGGAGACCTCTTCACCCGAACGAGTGGCGGCGCCGGGGGTGCGTTGACGGTCGGGCGCGATCGGCTCTGGCCCGACCGGCACGGCACCCCCTAGGGTCGGCGCCATGATCGACCACGAACTCGACCTTGCTTCCGTACGCGAAGCGACCGACCGGCTGATCGCCGCGGTCGCCTCCTGGGACAACGCCGCGACGGCCGAGCCGTCACGGCTTCCCGGCTGGACCCGCGGCCACGTCCTCGCCCACGTGTCCCGCAACGCCGACGCTCTGGTGAACGTCCTCCAGGGCCGTCCCATGTACGCCGACGCCGCCACCCGGGACGCCGACATCGAGCGCGACGCCGACCGCCCGCTCGACGTCCACCTCGCCGACCTGCGCGAGACCGCCGACCGCTTCCAGGCCGCCGGCGACGAGCCCGCCGACTGGAACCGCACGGTCGAGCTCCGCAACGGGGTCACCGACAGCGCCTCCCGGATCCCCTTCCGCCGCTGGGTCGAGGTGGCCCTGCACCACGTCGACCTGGGCGTCGGCTACGAGCTGGAGGACCTGCCGGAGGAGTTCGTCCAGCGGGAGATCGACTTCCTGGCGGAACGGTTCACCGGCAACGCGTCCGTCCCGCCGACCCGGGTCCTGGCCGAGGACGGCTCGGGCAGCTGGACCACCGGCTCCGCGGAGGGCTCCGCCGTCACCGTGAGCGGCTCCCCCGCCGAGCTCCTCGGCTGGCTCGCCGGCCGCCGCGACGGCTCCGCCCTGAAGACCGAGGGCGGCTCCCTGCCGGAACTGCCCCCGCTGTAGGCGCCGCCGTCACTCCCCGGGGCTAGTCTGAGGCCATGACGTACAGCGGAGTGGTGAAGGTCGGCGGCGCGGCGGACGTGCACGAGCTCACGGACCTGATGATCTCGAAGGTCGCGGTCGGTCCGATGGACAACAACGCGTATCTGCTGCGCTGCCGGGCCACCGGCGAGCAGCTGCTGATCGACGCGGCGAACGAGGCCTCGACGCTGCTCACGCTGATCGGTGACGACGGCATCACGGCCGTCGTCACCACGCACCGGCACGGCGACCACTGGCAGGCGCTCGCGGAGGTCGTCGCCGCGACCGGCGCCCGGACGTACGCGGGCGCGTACGACGCGGAGGGCATCCCGGTCGGGACCGACGAGCTGGTGGAGGACGGCGACACGATCCGGGTGGGCCGGGTCGAGCTGACCGCGCGCCGCCTCGTCGGGCACACGCCGGGCTCGATCGCCCTGATCTACGACGACCCGCACGGCCACCCCCACGTCTTCACCGGCGACTGCCTCTTCCCCGGCGGCGTCGGCAACACGTGGAAGGACCCGGAGGCCTTCGCGAGCCTGCTCCACGACGTGGAGACCAAGCTCTTCGCGGTCCTGCCCGACGAGTCCTGGATCTACCCCGGCCACGGCCGTGACACCACCCTCGGTGACGAGCGCCCGCACCTCGCGGAATGGCGCGAGCGCGGCTGGTGACGCCGGGCGCGCGGCCCCGGAGCTGCGCACCTCCGTACGCCCCCGTAACCCGGACGGCGGCGGGGTAGTTGGCGCGACATGCGCCAAAGTCACCCTCCGTCGCCGTCCCGGCCGCCCTCGATGATCCGGCTCGCCGCCGCCTCGCTCGTCGGCACCGCCATCGAGTTCTTCGACTTCTTCGTCTACGGGACCGCCGCCGCCCTCGTCCTGGGGCCGCTCTTCTTCCCCACGTTCTCGCCCCTGGCCGGGACCCTCGCCGCGTTCGGCACCTTCGCCGCGGGCTTCCTCGCCCGTCCGCTCGGGTCGATGCTCTTCGGGCACGTCGGCGACCGGTACGGCCGGCGGCCGGTCCTCTTCGCCTCGCTGCTCCTGACCGGCTGCGCCACGGTCGCGGTCGGCTTCGTCCCGACGTACGCGACGCTCGGCATCGCCGCCCCGGCACTGCTCCTCACCCTCCGCTTCCTGCAGGGTCTCGGCCTGGGCGGCGAGTGGGGCGGGGCGGTCCTGCTCACCGCCGAGCACGCCCCCGCGCACCGGCGCGCGCTGTGGTCGAGCTTCCCGCAGATCGGCCCGTCGATCGGCTTCCTCCTCGCGAACGGGGTGATGCTGGCGCTCACCGCGGGGCTGAGCGACGCCGAGTTCCGCGCCTGGGGCTGGCGGGTGCCGTTCTGGGCGGCGGGGCTGCTCGCGGCCGGCGGCCTGCTGCTGCGGTCCTCGCTCGCGGAGACCCCGCAGTTCGAGGAGCTGTCCGCGTCCGGGCGGCGCGCGGGCGCTCCGCTCGCGGAGGTCGTCCGCGACCACTGGCGGCTCGTGCTCCTGACGGCCGGGGCGCTCGCGGTGGGGTACGCCGTCTTCTACTCGGTCTCGACCTGGGCACTGGCGTACGGCACCGAGCGGCTCGGGGTGAGCAGCACGATGATGCTGAGCTGTGTCATGGCGGCGGTGGCGGTCATGGGCGCGCTCACCCCGCTCGTGGCCCTGCTCGGCGACCGCTGGGGCCGCCGGCCGCTCTGTCTGGCGGGGTGCGCGGCCTCCGCGCTGTGGACGTTCCCGATGGTGGCGCTGCTGCACACGGCGCGGCCGCTGCTGATGTTCCTCGGCTTCCTGGGCTCGCTGCTGGCCTTCATCACCATGTTCGCGGTGATCGCCGCGTACCTCCCGGAGCTGTACGAGCCCCGCGTCCGCTGCACCGGCGCGGCCGTCGGCTACAACCTGGCGGGCGTCCTGGGCGGCGCGCTGACGCCCGTCGTCGCGACCGCCCTCTCCGACGGCGGCTCCGGCCCGCCCTGGGGCGTCGCGGCCTACCTGACACTGCTCGCCCTGGTGAGCCTCGGCTGCTTCGCGCTCCTCCCGGAGACCCTCCCGGACCGCGCCGGGCGTCCGGCGCCCGAGCCCGCCGCGGTCTGAGCGGTTCCTTCCCGACGAAACAGCGACGGCCGACCGGGGTGGACCCGGTCGGCCGTCGGTGTGTGCGGTGGGTGCGTCAGGCCTCGACGCTGTCCTTCGGAGCGTCCTCGGAAGCGGCCGGGGCCTCGGCCGCCGCGCGCTGCTCCTGCTTCCTGGAGGCGATCAGGCTGGTGACCGTGGTGATGACCAGGACACCGCCGATGACCGCGAGCGAGAACGGGATGGAGATCTCGGGGACGTGCACCCCGGACTCGTGCAGGGCGTGCAGCACGAGCTTGACGCCGATGAAGCCGAGGATCACCGACAGGCCGTAGCTGAGGTGGACCAGCTTCTTGAGCAGGCCGCCGATCAGGAAGTACAGCTGCCGCAGGCCCATGAGGGCGAAGGCGTTGGCGGTGAAGACGATGTACGGGTCCTGGGTGAGGCCGAAGATCGCCGGGATGGAGTCGAGGGCGAAGAGGACGTCGGTGGTGCCGATGGCGATCATGACGACCATCAACGGCGTCAGCACCCGCTTGCCGTTCTCACGGATGAAGAGCTTGGTGCCGTGGTACCGGTCGGCGACGCCGAACTTCTTCTGGACGGTCTTGAGGACGCGGTTCTCCGGGACCTCGTCCTCCT
The DNA here is from genome assembly GCF_042889835.1 of Streptomyces sp. NPDC002463. Classification (NCBI taxonomy): domain Bacteria; kingdom Bacillati; phylum Actinomycetota; class Actinomycetes; order Kitasatosporales; family Streptomycetaceae; genus Streptomyces; species Streptomyces sp. NPDC002463. The sequence goes on along the minus strand of NZ_JBIARL010000002.1, from coordinate 455,974 downwards.
CCTCGTCGGAGCGCGCCTCCTGGATGAGCTTCCAGGCGGTGTAGATCAGGAACGCGCCGAAGAGGTAGAAGACCCAGGAGAAGCTCGCGATGATCGCGGCGCCGGCGGCGATGAAGACCGCGCGGAGCACCAGGGCGATCAGCACGCCCACGAGCAGCACCCGCTGCTGGAGGTGGGACGGGACCGCGAACTTCGCCATGATCAGGACGAAGACGAAGAGGTTGTCGACGCTGAGCGACTTCTCGGTGATGTAGCCCGCGAAGAACTCACCGGCCGCCTGGCCGTTGCCGAACACGAACAGGCCGAGGCCGAAGAGCCCGGCAAGCACGATCCAGACGACCGTCCAGATTCCTGCTTCCTTGACCGACACGTCATGGGGCTTGCGCCCGATGAGGAAGTCGGCACCGATGAGGGCACCCAGACCGAGGATGGTCAGTACCCACAGGGTCATTGAAACGTCCACTGCGCCTCCGGCGTCGTACGGCTACTTGATCAGCGTCGTTCGCTGCCGGAGGTCTCTTCCACCCGGGCGGCGGACGGGCCGCGCCGGGCCGACGCCCCGGGATCGGATCGATGTCGATCCGTCCGTACTGACGGGTGCGCCGCGCAATGGGGAGTACTCCCCTCCGCAGGAAGAAGAGTACCCGAAAGACCAAGAGAAGGTAAAGGGATGGGTAAAGAAGACCCAAGGGGCCAGGTCAGGCCTGCTTCCCATGGCGAGCGGACGCCACCTGTGTCAGGACCTGGCGCAGGATCGAACTGCCCGGCGGGACGAGCGGCGGCTCGTACGACCAGGCGTGACCCACCCACGGATCGGCCAGGTGGTCGTCGGGCACGGGGGTGAGGCGCAGCAGCGAGCGCCACAGCGGGTCGAGCAGCGGCCCGTACGCGGCCGCGTCCTCCCGGGCCGCGACCATCAGCAGGTGCACACCGACCGAGGGACCCTCGTCGGCGAGGTACCGCAGCCGGGTGACCGCCCGGTCGTCGAAGCCGTGCGGGAAGTCGTGCACGATCAGCAGCTGCCGGGCCGTGTCCAGACCGGGCGGCAGCGCGTCCGTCGCCCCGCTCCGCAGCGCCATCTGGAGCAGGTCGACCCGCTCCGTGAGCTGCTCAAGGGCCGCCGAGACCCCGGCCGCGCCCCGGGCGGGCGGGGCGGCCGCGCCCGTCTCCACGAGGGGCGCGAGGGCCGCGGCACCCGCGCCCGCCGGGTCGATCAGATGGACGGTGAACTCCCCGGCCGGGTGCGCCGCGAGGAGCCGCGCCGCGTGCGCCACCGCGCAGTCCAGGGCGAGCCGCCGCAGCTCGGCCTCGTCGAGGAGCCCGGCCGCCTCGGAGTGGCCGCGGCCGGAGTCCACCCACAGGCCGCGCTCGAGGGGCAGCCGGACGAGCATGGGGATCCGCAGGTCGGTGCGCTCGGGGAGGTGGAGGTCGCCGAGGCGGACGGCCATCGGCTCCTCGGCCGGGACCCGGTAGGCGTGCCAGACGGGGTTGTCCCAGCGGGCGTAGGCGATGGGCAGCGCCGGCTCGACGACCTCGGACTCGGCGGCGAGCTGGGCGAGGTCCCGGTCGAGCACCTCCCGGGCGCGCTCCACGAGCTCGTCGTGCCGGGCGCGGGCGGCGGCACGCGCGGCGTCGTTCGCGCCGCCGGCCCGGGAGCGGTAGTCGGTGAGCGTCTCGTCGAGCTCCCGGTCGAGCCGGGACTCCGCGAAGTCGCAGGCGCTGCGGTAGGCGGCGGCGGTGCGGGCCAGGTCCTCGAACATGCCCCACACCTGGTTGTAGAGCCGCTCGTCCATCGACCAGCCCGAGGCGTCCCCGGCGACCGGCACGGGCGGGGCCTGCCGCGGCTCGGAGGCGGGGGCGGAGGCCTGGGCGGAGGCCGTCCGGCGCCCGGGGTGGGAGTAGTCGATGGGACCGCCCGTGCCGGTGCCCGTCGCGGGGGTGGGAGGCGGCGGCGCCGGTGCCGGGTCCGGGGCGGTGGGCGGCGCGGTGTGGAGCACGCGCTCCGGCTCGGGGACGTGCGACGGGGCGGCGGGGGCGGAGTCCCGGGCAACCGTCGCCAGGATCGTGGCGGCGAGATCGGCGGGGCGCTCCAGGCCCTGGTCGCCGAGGAGGGCGGCGAGCCCGCCCTCGTACCCCTGGCCCATGGCGCGGACCTTCCAGGCGCCCTGGCGGCGGTAGAGCTCCAGGGCGACGACGGCGGACTCCGTGTCGAGGCCGGTGATGGTGTAGCCGGCGATCTCGGTGCCGTCGAGGCCGGCGACCGCGACGAACGGGGCGGCGAGGGCGCCGAAGCGGGCGGCCGGGCCGGTCAGCGCGAGGAGGACCGAGACGCGGTGGACGGCGCCGGGGACCGCGTCCAGGTCGACGGCGAGGCGGTGGTCGGCGGCGATCCGGGCGGGCACGTCGACACCGGGGAGGGAGGGTGCGCCGGGGTGGGCGATCCACTCCGTGCCCGCGACCCGGCCCTGCTCGTCGCCGAACGCGGCTCCGGCGAGGACGGGATGACCGGCCGACACGCGGATCTCCAGTCGGGTCTCGGGCAGGGGGTGGTTCTGTCCCCGGACCAGCTCGGCCGTCATCGTCTCTGTCCCCTCGGGTGTTTCCATGCGCGGAATCAACGGATGCGGATCACGCGGGTGCGGGTCACGCGGGTGCGGATCATGCGGACAGCTCCCGGTGGCCTGCCGCCTCCGGGAGCTGTGGGTGTGCCGTGCCTGGACCTTCTACAGGTGCGGCAGGATCGCGGGCATCAGGTCCTGGAAGGTGCGCCCGTTGGCCGGGTTGCCCAGGGCCGTCATCTGCCATCCGGAGCCGACCCGGTGCACCTTCGCCATGATCTGCGCGGTGTAGTTGCCGCCGCCGTCGAGGGTGTAGCGCGCGAGCTCCTGCCCGTTCGTCTCGTCGACGATCCGGCAGAAGGCGTTCTGCACCTCCTGGAAGGTCTGGCCGGTGAAGGAGTTCACCGTGAAGACGATCTGGTCGATGTGGACCGGCACCCGCTCCAGGTCCACGAGGATCGCCTCGTCGTCGCCGCCCTGGCCCGCGCCGCCGACGAGGTTGTCGCCGGTGTGCTTGACCGAGCCGTCGTCGCTGACCAGGTGACGGAAGAAGACCACGTCGACCGGCTGCTTCTCGGCGAAGAGGACGGCCGAGGCGTCCAGGTCGATCTCCCGGGTGCGCGAGCCGAAGAGACCGCGGCGCGGCGCCGCCTGCCAGCCGAGGCCCATCCGCACCTGGCTGAGGCTGCCTCCGCCCCGCTTCTCCAGGCTGATGGCCTGGCCCTTGGTCATGTTGACCGACACGCGTTGCCCCTCTCGTTAGCGTTCCCCGCGCCCGCTGTCCGGTGCGTGCGGTTGTCGAGCACCCTACGCAGCGGCACCGACACCGCGGCGGCGCGGTCCGGTTTTGTGTCGGTCTTGCAACACACCGGACCGCCCGTCGACCCTCGCCGGTCAGGCGAGTCCCGCCTCCTTCATCTGGCGCAACTCCTTCTTCAGCTCGCCCACTTCGTCGCGGAGCCGGGCCGCCACCTCGAACTGCAGCTCCGCCGCCGCCGCGCGCATCCGGTCGGTCATCTCCTCGATGATCGCGGCCAGTTCGGTCGCGGGCCGGTCGCCGAGTTCGACGGTGGAGCCGGCCTTGCCGCCCTTGCCGCGGGCCGTGGGCCCGTGCGCGGCGAGCGAGGGCACGGGGGCCTTCGCGCCCTTGCCCTCCTTCGCCTGCCGGTAGCCGGTGCCGAGCAGTTCCTCGGTGTCGATCTCCTCGCGCGCGATGGTCGCGACGATGTCGTTGATCTTCTTGCGGAGCGGCTGCGGGTCGATGCCGTGCTCCGTGTTGTACGCGATCTGCTTCTCGCGGCGCCGGTTGGTCTCGTCGATGGCCTGCTCCATCGCCGGGGTGATCTTGTCGGCGTACATGTGGACCTGGCCCGACACGTTGCGCGCGGCGCGGCCGATCGTCTGGATGAGGGAGGTCCCGGAGCGCAGGAAGCCCTGCTTGTCGGCGTCGAGGATGGCGACCAGGGACACCTCGGGCAGGTCGAGGCCCTCCCGGAGGAGGTTGATGCCGACGAGGACGTCGTACTCGCCGGCCCGCAGCTCGCGGAGGAGCTCGATGCGGCGCAGGGTGTCGACGTCGCTGTGCAGGTAGCGCACCTGGATGCCGAGCTCCAGGAAGTAGTCGGTGAGGTCCTCGGCCATCTTCTTGGTGAGGGTGGTGACGAGGACCCGCTCGTCGCGCTCGGCGCGCAGCCGGATCTCGTGGACGAGGTCGTCGATCTGGCCCTCGGTGGGCTTGACGACGACCTCGGGGTCGACGAGTCCGGTGGGGCGGATGATCTGCTCGACGAAGCCGTCGCCGCGCGAGAGTTCGTACGTCCCGGGGGTGGCGGAGAGGTAGACGGTCTGGCCGATCCGCTCCTGGAACTCCTCCCACTTCAGCGGGCGGTTGTCGAGGGCGGACGGGAGCCGGAAGCCGTGGTCGACCAGGGTCCGCTTGCGGGAGGCGTCGCCCTCGTACATGGCGCCGATCTGCGGCACGGTGACGTGCGACTCGTCGATGACGAGGAGGAAGTCCTCGGGGAAGTAGTCGAGGAGGGTGTTGGGCGCGGAGCCGGGGTCGCGGCCGTCGAAGTGCATCGAGTAGTTCTCGATGCCGGAGCAGGAGCCGATCTGCCGCATCATCTCGATGTCGTACGTGGTGCGCATGCGCAGGCGCTGGGACTCCAGGTGCTTGCCCTGCTTGTCGAGTTCGGCGAGGCGGCCCTCCAGCTCGCGCTCGATGTCGTTGATCGCCCGCTCCATGCGCTCGGGGCCCGCGACGTAGTGGCTGGCGGGGAAGACGTACAGCTCGCGGTCCTCGCTGATGACCTCGCCGGTGAGCGGGTGGAGGGTGGAGAGGGCCTCGATCTCGTCGCCGAACATCTCGATGCGGACGGCCAGCTCCTCGTAGACCGGGAAGATCTCGATGGTGTCGCCGCGCACCCGGAAGGTGCCGCGGGTGAACGCCAGGTCGTTCCGGGTGTACTGGATGTCGACGAAGCGGCGCAGCAGCTGGTCGCGGTCGATCTCCTCGCCGACCTTGAGCGGGACCATCCGGTCCACGTACTCCTGGGGCGTGCCCAGGCCGTAGATGCAGGAGACGGAGGCGACCACGACGACGTCCCGGCGGGTGAGCAGGGAGTTCGTCGCGGAGTGGCGGAGCCGCTCCACCTCCTCGTTGATCGAGGAGTCCTTCTCGATGTACGTGTCCGACTGCGGGACGTACGCCTCGGGCTGGTAGTAGTCGTAGTACGAGACGAAGTACTCCACCGCGTTGTTCGGCAGGAGCTCGCGGAACTCGTTGGCCAGCTGGGCGGCCAGCGTCTTGTTCGGCGCCATCACCAGGGTGGGGCGCTGGAGCTTCTCGATCATCCACGCGGTGGTCGCCGACTTGCCGGTGCCGGTGGCGCCGAGGAGGACGACGTCCTTCTCGCCCGCGCGGATGCGCCGCTCGAGGTCGGCGATGGCGGTCGGCTGGTCGCCGCTGGGCTTGTACTCGCTGACGACCTCGAAGGGTGCCACCGAACGTTCGATCTTGGAAACGGGCCGCATGCAACCACCGTACGACCCGGCACTGACACTCGGGCGGTGATCGGCTCACCGCCCGGTCGCGAGGTGTCCCGTCACCAGTCCTGGGAGCGGTGCCCGCCGCGCGGGACGGTCCTGCGGGCGGCCCGTCCGACGGTCCGGCCGGCGGGGCGCGCGGTCCAGTTGGCGGGCTCGCCGTAGTAGGACGGGACGTGGCGCGGGGCGGGCACGCCGGGGCGGTGCGGGGTACGGGCGGGCCGCTGCCAGTCCGGGTCGCCCATCACGAGCAGCGGGTCGAACATGACGACGACGGCGGCCAGGATCAGGAAGACCGCCGGGCCGATCAGCATGGGCAGCAGGAGCGAGGTCGCGGTGTCGCCGGAGCCGCCGGTCGCCCCGGCGCCGTGCAGGTGGACGCTGACGGCGGCCATGGCGGTGTAGTGCATACCACTCACGGCGACGCCCATCACCAGGCTCGCGCCGAGGCTGGCCAGAAATCCATGCACGGAGACGGCCGCCCAGAGGGCCGCCGTGGCGGCCACGACGGCGATGACCACGGAGAGCGCCACGGTGAGCGTGTCGTACTCGATCCGGCCCTGGAAGCGCATACCGGCCATGCCGAGGTAGTGCATGGTGGCGACGCCGAGGCCGGTGATCGTGCCGCCGGTGACCAGCGTGAGGGCGGTCGCCCCGCGGTAGCCGACGATGAAGATGCCGATGCCGACCATGAGGACGGCGACGCCCAGGCTGGCGAAGGTGATGGGACGGTCGTAGTTGATGGGCGCCTGCGTGACGGAGAAGCCCATCATCGCGATGAAGTGCATCGTCCAGATGCCGGTGCCGATCGAGGTGGCGCCGAGGGCGAGCCAGCCCGCCTTGAAGGTGTCGTCGTGCCGGAGCGATCTGGTGGTGCACCTCAGACCGAGGGCGCCGCCGAGGCAGGCCATGAGAAAGGCGGCCACCGGCGTGACGAGCCCGTAGCTGAATCCGTCGACCGTGCCCTGCATGAGCGTGTGCCCTCCACCCCTGGTGCAACGTCGTCCGAAAACAGTCGGTACCGCTGGGTAGTACTACCGGGGCGAGATTATGGCGCGCCGGGGGCCCGGCGACCACGTGACCGGGGAATTTCCGCTCGCGAGACCGGAGCGAGACCGGTCCGTGATCCGGGTGACCGTTCCGGACCGGGTTGTCGGGTGCCGTTCCGGACCGGCTTGTCGGTGGTGGGTCGTACGGTGGGCGGCATGGACATCGACACGGGGGCGGAAGCGGGACCGGACCGCCGGGAGCGGGCCGCCACGGTGGAGTGGACGGTCGTGGAGAGCGCCATCGGGCCGCTCCTCCTCGCCGCGACCGGGCGGGGGCTCGTGCGGGTCGAGTTCCACGCCGACGCGGCTCGGCGGGAGCGGATGCTCGACCGGCTCGCGGGGCAGCTCGGCGCGGAGCTCGTGGAGTGTGGCTCGGGCCGGCTCGCGGAGGCGATACGCCGGCTCGACCGGTACTTCGCGGGCGAGCCGGACGACCTCGACCTGCCGCTGGACTGGAGCCTGACGACCGGCTTCAACCGGCAGGTGCTGCGCGAGCTGGCGGCGGGCGTCCCGTACGGCACGGTCGTGGGGTACGGGGAGCTGGCGAGACGTGTGGGACAGCCGGGGGCGGCGCAGGCGGTCGGGGCGGCGATGGGCGCCAATCCGCTGCCGGTGGTCGTGCCCTGCCACCGGGTGGTGGAGAGCGACGGCGGGCTCGGCGGCTTCGGGGGCGGTCTGGAGACGAAGCGGCAGCTCCTCGCGCTGGAGGGCGTGCTGCCGGCTCCGCTGTTCTGAGCGTCCCGGGACCGTCGGGCGAGAGGTGGCGTTCCCATCGGTTGGGACGGCTGGCACACTCACGTAAGTGACCCACAGCCCCAGTGCCCCTGACGCCACCGTGCCCGACGAGATACCCGGCGGGACGACCGCTCCCGTCACCCCCGCCGAGCTTCCGGCGCTCCGACGGCGCGTCCAGGCCGCGCTGATCGCCACCCAGATCCTGGGAGGCCTCGGCATCGCCATCGGCTTCGCCCTCGCCGCCGTCCTGGCGAGGGACGTGAGCGGCACCGAGGCCCTGTCCGGTCTCGCCTCGACGGCGTCGGTGGCCGGCTCCGCACTGGTCGCCATGCCGCTGGCCACGCTGATGGCCTCGCGCGGGCGCCGGACGGGGCTCCTCCTCGCGTACCTCGTCGCGGCGGTCGGCGCCGGTGTGGTGGTGCTCGGGGCGGTCGTCGACAGCTTCCCCGTCCTGCTCGTCGGCCTGGTCGGCTTCGGTGCCGGGTCCTCGGCGAACCTGGCGGCCCGCTTCGCCGCCGCCGACCTCGCCGAACCGGACCGCAGGGCCCGGGCCATCTCCACGGTGGTGTGGGCGACCACGATCGGCGCGGTGCTCGGCCCGAACGTCGCCGCGCCCGCCGGGAAGAGCGTCTCGGGCCTCGGCATCCCCGCCACCGCGGGCCCGTTCGTCTGGGCCGCCGGCGTCTTCGTCCTCGCGGCCGCCGTGGTGGCCGTGCTGCTGCGCCCTGACCCGCTGCTCACCGCCCGCGCGCTGGCGGACTCCGGACCGGGCGAGGCGGCGGAGGGCCGCTCGCTGCGGGCCGGGATGGACGCCGTACGGAAGTCACCGCGGGCCCGGCTCGCCCTGGTCACCATCGCCGGCTCGCACACCGCCATGGTGTCGATCATGTCGATGACACCGGTGGCGCTCACCCATCACGGCGCGGACATCCAGCTGATCGGCCTCGTGATCAGCGGTCACATCACGGGCATGTACGCCTTCTCGCCGGTCATGGGCTGGCTGTCCGACCGGCTCGGCCGGCTCGCGGTGATCGGGCTCGCGGTGGGTCTCATCGGTACGGCCGCGCTCGTGGCGGGCACCGCCGGACCGTCCCACGGCCGCACCGCCCTGGGCCTGTTCATCCTCGGTCTGGGCTGGTCGGCGGGGCTCGTGTCCGGTTCGGCGCTGCTCACCGACTCGGTGCCGCAGGCCGCGCGCGCCGCCGTCCAGGGACTCTCCGACTTCGTCATGAACACCGCCGCCGGGGTCGGCGGCCTCATGGCGGGCCTGATCGTCTCGCAGGCGGGCTACGGACCGCTGAACGCGATCGCCGCGTGCCTGCTGCTGCCGATGGCGGCGCTCGCGCTGCGGGGCGTCGTCCGCAAGGCCTGAGCGGACCGCTCCGGGCCGTGGCCGCCTCACCGCGGCACTGCCGGGGAGGATGCCCCGCCGGCCAGCCGCCGCGGGGCGCCCGTGCCGTCGGCGGGCACCGACCAGACCGCTCCCCCGTATCCGTACGCGAGGGTCCTCTGGTCCGTCCACAGCGCCTGGTCGTCGATGCCGCGCCGCTCGGCGACCGGGTGCTCGCGTCCGCTGCGGAGGTCGTACACGTACAGCCGCCATGGCTCGCGCGGGCCGTCGGACACCCGCTTCTTGAAGGCGATCCGGGTGCCGTCCGGAGAGAGCGAGGGACATTCGACGTTCTCCCGCAGGGTGCGGGCGGACCAGTTCCGCATGTCGCCCTCGACGAGGTGCGTGCGGCCGCCCGTGGAGACGGTGGCGTAGAAGCGGTTGTCGTCGGCGGCGAAGCTGACGCCCCAGTAGTTGACGTCGGGGGCGTGGTGGCGGCGGCCGTCGAGGGTCAGCGGGATCTGCTCGATGCTCTTCACCAGGTAGCCGGTGCGCAGGTCGAGGATCGACGTGCGGGTGGAGAAGGCCGAGCGCGCGTACGAGTCGCCGGTGGCGAACATCGTCCAGGACAGCATGTGCCCGGAGGCGGAGACCCTGGCCCGGCTGGGGATGCCGGGCAGGGCGATGCGGCGGACCTCGCGGAGCCGCCCGTCGAGCACGAGGACGTACGAGCGGGCCGGTACGCCCGGCCGCCGCTGGAGGCAGAGGGCGGTGGAACCGGCCGCGTGGAAGCGGTCGCAGGAGGGTCCGCCCGCCACCCGGCCGCCGGGCGCGGCCGGGTCCACGCGCGCGACGCGCCCGCTCGCGCTGTCCCGGACGTACAGCGCCCCGGTGCCGCCGTCGAGGGTGAAGCCGGGTTCGGCGGTGCCGGTGGTCGAGGCCCGTCCCTCGGCGGCCCGCAGCGTGTAGGCGGTGGCTCCGCCGCCGAGCAGCAGCAGGGCGAGGACGAGGATCGCCGCACGCGCGCGCGTGGAGGCGGTGGTGTTCATGTCGTGGTCCCTTCGGGGGTCGGCCCGGACGGCAGCAGACGGGCGGCGCAGCCCAGGGCCGCCGCGAGGGCCAGGAGCGCCGTGACGAGGGCCGTCTCCGGCCCGCTCGCCGTCCAGAGGGCGCCGAAGCCGACGGCGGCGCCGAGCCGGGCGAGGGCCTGCGCGGTCTGGACGACCGCGAGGCCGCCGGCCTGCCGTCCCTCGGCGAGGAACGGTCCGGTGAGGGCCATCAGGACGCCGTCGGTGGCGGCGTAGAAGATCCCGAGCAGCCCGAGGACGCCGACGAGGGCCGCCGGGCCCGGCACGGGGGCCAGGAGCAGTCCGTAGGCGAGGAGCAGGGCCCCGTGCCCGTACAGGAGCGGCCGGCGGCGCCCGAAGCGGTCGGCGAGGCGGCCGGCCGGGACGGCGAGCAGCAGATAGACGGCGGCGGCGCCGAGCGGCAGGAACGGGAACCAGGGGGCGTCGAGGTCGAGCCGCCGCTGGAGCAGCAGGTAGAGGAAGGAGTCGCCGACGGTGGCGGCGCCGAGGAGGACGGCGACGAGCACGATCCGGCGGTACGCGGGCGAGCGCGGGACGGCGAGGAGCCCGCCACGCGCGCGTGCCGCCGCGGCCGGGGCCTCCCGCCGGGCGCCCGGCAGCCCCTCGGGGTCCCGCGGCACCTCCGGGGCGCGCGGCCGCCCGGAGTCTCGGAGCCGCCCGTGGCCTGCGCTCCGCCCCGGGACGAAGAGCAGCCACAGCAGGACGCCGAAGGCCCCGGTACATGCGCTGACGGCGAAGACGGCGTCGTACGCGTCGGCCGTCGCCCACAGCAGGGCGAAGGCGGCGAGGGGGCCGAGGAGGGCGCCGGTGGTGTCCATGGCGCGGTGGACGCCGAAGGCGCGGCCGAGGTCCTCGGGCGGGCTGTGCAGGGTGATGAGCGCGTCGCGCGGGGCGGTGCGGACGCCCTTGCCGAGCCGGTCGGCGGCGAGGGCGCCCGCGATCCAGCCGGGAGCCCCGCCGGCGAGGAGGAGGCCGAGCCGGGAGCAGGCGGAGAGTGCGTAGCCGAGTCCGGCGACCTGTTTGTGGCGGCCGCCCCGGTCGGCGCCGGCGCCGCCGAGGAGCCGTGCGAGTGCGGTGGCTCCGGTGGTGAGGCCGTCGAGGAGGCCGAACTGGAGCGGGGAGAGGCCGAGTCCGAGGACCAGGTAGAGCGGCAGGACGGCGGTCACCATCTCCGAGGAGACGTCGGTGACGAGGCTGACGGCGCCGAGGGCGAGGACGGTGCCGGGGACGCGCCGCCGGGTCCCTGCGGGACGGGGCGGCGCGTCGCGGCGACCGGTGGTCGCGAGGTACATCAGTGGCAGGTGTAGGTCGGGCCGGAGTCCTTGACCTGGTCGTCGGTGCCGACGTACTGCCAGGTGTAGGCGGTGTCGGTGAGGTCCAGCTTCAGGACGCCGTACGTGCCGCTGATCCGCTTCTGGCTGTTGGGCTGGACGGTCTCGATGTCGTAGGGCTCGGCGCCGCCCATGCCGCCGACGATCTCGACGATGCCGTCGGCGGTGGCCCGCCCGTTCGGGTCCTGTGGGGCGAAGCGCTCGTAGTGGTGGTCGTGCCCGTTGAGGACGAGGTCGGCCTTGGCCGCGTAGAGGATCTGCCAGACGGGCCTGGAGACGGGGTCGTTGCCGTGGCCGCCGGAGGAGTACAGCGGGTGGTGGAAGTAGGCGGCGACGCAGCCCTTGGTGTTCCGCGCGAGGTCGTCCTTGAGCCACTGGATCTGCGCGGCGTCGTCGAAGGTGTTGGAGTCGAGGGCGACGAAGTGCCAGTTGCCCTGGTCGTAGCTGTAGTAGGGCTTGCCCTGGGGGTAGGCGATGGCGCCGAAGTACGACTTGTAGCCGGAGAACGCGCCGGCGGGGTCGTAGGACTCGTGGTTGCCGGGCACGGGCCGGGTCTGCGCCTTGAAGGCGCCCCAGGTCTTGTCGTAGTAGTTCCGGAAGTCCGAGAGACGGGCGTCGTCGTACTGGTTGTCGCCCATCGTCAGGTAGAAGGACGGCGCGATCCGCTGGGCGAGCGCGGCGGTCTTCGGGTGGGCGCAGGAGCTGCTGGAGGCGGTGCACTGGGCGGCGATGTCGCCGGCCGCGACGACGGTGAAGGCGCCGGTGGGCGGGGGTGTGGTGGAGGTGGTGCCGTAGACCTCCACGGTGTAGAGCGAGTAGCCGTACGAGGTGCCGCGCGCGGTCCCGTAGACGCGCAGGTGGCGGCCGGTGCCGGTGAGTCCGGTCCAGTCGTCGGTGCCGCCGTTGCCCGCGGTCTCGGTGGCGAGCCGGGTCCAGGTGGTGCCGTCGGCGGAGATCTCGACGCGGTAGGCCTTGGCGTAGGCGGCCTCCCAGACGAGCTTGACGCGGGAGACGGTGGCCGAGGGGCCGAGGTCGACGCGGATCCACTGCGGGTCGGAGCCTTCGGCGCTGGCCCAGCGGGTGGTGGCGTTGCCGTCGAAGGCCTTTTCCGGGCCGAAGGTGCTGTCCTCGACGGAGGAGGACGTGGCCGGCCTGCCCTGGGAGATCAGGGTGTCGGCGGCGGCTCCGGCCCGGTCCGGGAGGGCGAGCAGGAGTCCGCCGACGAGCAGCAGCACGGCGGCGAGGACGAGGGGCAGACGGTCGGTGGTGCGGCGAGGTGGGGCGGAGGCGAACAGGCGCATACCCGGGCTCCCTGGCCTGAGGGGTGGCGAGAGCTGGACACCGGTGCGGCGCACCACGGACCGGCCGCGGAAGTGCGGGCCGGGGCGCCCGTGCCGTGGGGGACGGACACGGGCGACCGGCCGGGTGGCGATTCGGGCGCCACACGGCGGGGTGGTGCTCGGCGGCCGGGTCAGAGCTCTCGCTGAGCGCGTCACGCCCCTCGGGTGGGGCGCCGCGCCGAGCCGCTGCCCGGGAGGATAGCGGACAGGAAGGTTTCCTACCAGACTCCCGACTCCCCGTCCCCCGACCGGAGTTCAGAGGCCGGGAGGGCCCTCAGAGGCTGATGTGGTACGCCTTGCGCAGGGTCTCGTGCACGGTCCAGGTCGTCCGGTCGCCCTCCCGCAGCACGCACGCGTCACCGGGGCCGATCTCCAGAGTGTCCCCACCCTCGACGGCGACGGTCGCACGCCCGGAGACCACCACGAAGAGCTCGTTGGCCTCGGTGTCGGTGACGACGCCGGGCGTGATCTGCCAGATGCCGCGCAGCTGCTTGCCGTCGGCCGACTCCCACAGCACCTTGCCCGTCACCTCGGGCGTGCCGGAGACGATCTGGGAGGGGTCGAGGGGCTCGACTTCGAGCTCCGCGTCGGGGATGTGCACGGCGAAGGAGGGGAGGTCATGAGTGGTCATGGGCGGTGACTGTAGCGGGGCCCTGAAGGGCCTCCAAGGTCGGGACTGGATGGAACAACAGCCTCCGTTTCAGCCCCCACCAGGCACGATGGCGAGAACTCGCGACGGCGACGGAATCCGCACAGGGCCTCCGCCCCAGCGCCCCAAGGGTGCCGCGGCCGTCCCCGCCGCTCCCGTGCGGCCCCCCGTCACGGATTCCGCAGGCACCTCCCGGCGGGTGGCAGGAGCTCGCCGACGAGGTTTGCGGGGCCGGTGATCGCGCCAAGGAATGGAGCATGTCCACACAGGTGTCCGAAGAGGTACGGGAGGCGCTCCACGAGGGCCGGCCCGTCGTCGCGCTGGAATCGACGCTCATCGCCCACGGCCTGCCCCGCCCGCGCAACCTCGCCGTCGCGGCGGAACTGGAGGAGTCGGTACGGGCCGGGGGCGCCGTCCCCGCCACGATCGCGGTGATCGACGGCACGGCCAGAGTCGGGCTCGACGAGGCGGCCCTGACCCGGATCGCCGAGGACCCGTCGGTGCGGAAGCTGGGCCACCGCGACCTGGCCCCGGCCCTGGCGACCGGCGCGACCGGGGCGACGACCGTCTCGGCGACGGCCTGGCTGGCGGACGCGGCCGGCATACGGGTGTTCGCGACGGGCGGGCTCGGCGGCGTGCACCGCGAGTGGCGCGAGACGCAGGACGAGTCCGCCGACCTGCGGCTGCTCGCCCGGGTCGGGATCACCGTGGTGTGCGCCGGGGTCAAGTCGATCCTCGACGTGCCCGCGACGCTCCAGCGCCTGGAGACCCTGGGGGTGACGGTCGTCGGGTACGGCACGGAGCACTTCCCCGGCTTCTACCTCTCCTCCTCGGGCGAGCCGGTCGACTGGACCCTGCGCACCCCGGAGGAGGTGGCGGGGGTGATACGGGCGCAGGACGGCCTGGCCGGCCCCCGGGCCGCGCTGGTCGTGGCCAACCCGGTGCCGGAGGCCGAGCAGTTGGATCCCGCGCTGCACGACCGGGTGCTCGCGGGGGGCCTGGCGGCGGCGAAGGAGAAGGGGATCACCGGGCAGGCGGTGACGCCGTTCCTCCTCGAATACCTGATGGTGCACACGGAGGGAGCGTCCCTGGAGGCCAACCTCGCGGCGGTACGCGGCAATGTGCGGCTCGCGGCGGCCATCGCGGGCGCGTACGCGTCGGGGAGAGGGTCCGGCGGTGCGGCGGCCCTGGAGCCGGGTTCGCGCGGCCCCGGGTCGCACCGTGCTCCGGCGGCCGGCGCAGACGGCCGGTGAGCCGGGCCGGGGGCGCGCTGCTCGTCGTCGGGGACGTGGTCACGGACGTCGTCGCCCGGCACCGGACCCCGCTCTCCCCCGCCACGGACACGGCGGCGGAGATCCGGACCCTGCCGGGCGGCGCCGGGGCCAACGCGGCCTGCTGGGCCGCGCGTTCGGGCGCGGGTGAGGTGCGGCTGCTCGGCCGGGTGGGGACGGACGCGGCCGGCTGGCACGAGCGGGCGCTGCGCGGGGCGGGCGTGCGACCGCTGCTCGTCCAGGACCCGGACGCGGCGACGGCCACGGTGATCGCGCTCGTGGACGGCTCGGCGGAGCGCACCTTCCTGACGGACAGCGGCGCCGCGCTGCGCCTCTCCCCCGCCGACTGGTCCGCGGGACTGCTCGACGGCGTGGCCCGGCTGCACCTCTCGGGATATCTGTTCTTCGCCGCGCCGAGCCGCGGGACGGCCTGCCGGGCGCTGCGGGACGCGCGGGACGCGGGGGTCCCGGTGAGCGTGGACCCGGCTTCGGCGGGCTTCCTGGCGGAGCTGGGGGCGGACCGGTTCCTCGCGGCGGCGGAGGGCGCCGAGACGCTGCTGCCCAACGCCGACGAGGCCTGCTCGCTCACCCTGTGCGGCGAACCAGATGCGGCCGCCGAGGAGTTGAGCCGACGCTTCCCGCTGGTCGTGGTCACCCTCGGGGCCGGGGGCGCACTGGTCGCCGAGGGCGGGACGGTCACGGCACGGGTTTCGGCGCCCCCGGTGCGGCCGGTGGACTCGACGGGCGCGGGCGACGCGTTCACGGGGGCGTTCCTGGCGGCGCGACTGGCCGGCGCGGACCCGGTGCGTGCCGCGGAGGCGGGCTGCCGCGCGGGCGCGGAAGCGGTCACGGTGGTGGGAGGGAGACCGGCGGATCGAACGGGGCCGTGAATCCGGACGGGCCGTAGAGCGGGACGCCCCTGAAGCCGGGCGGGGTCTCAGGCCGGACCGCCCGCGGCCGGCGGCCGGGACTCGGATGGGGGCCGTAGGGCCGGGCGGGGTCGCAGGGCCCGACGGTCCAGGAGCGGCGGCCGGGGCTCGGACGGCGCCGTAGGGCCGGGCGGCCCTGCGACCCCGGGCTACGCCCGGAAGCCCGTCCAGGCCGGGTGCCGCGGGTCGTCGGCGCGTACGACGGCGTCCGCCGAGTCCGTGGGGCCGACCTCCGTCTCGTACCGGGCGAAGGCGGGCAGGGTCCAGGGCTCCTCCGTGCGCCGGGCGAGCGCGCCGGGCGAGAGGCGCAGGTGCACGGTGAGGTCGAAGGGGAACCAGTGGCCGAGCAGGAAGGGGCCGTGCAGCACGAGCACGCCGCGCGGTGGCAGCGTGACGTACGGGCTGCGGGTCGCGCGGTCCCTGACCGGGTCCCACAGGTCGGGCAGCACCCGCCCGGTGCCTCCGGGGTCCAGCGGCCCGAAGACCTCCCGCCACAGGGCCCCGGTGTCGGTCCACCCGCTGTAGTACGCGTCGGGGTCCTGCTTCCCGTACTCGTACCGGAGGGACGCCGGCCGCAGGAAGCCGCCGGTCCCCACGACCTGGACCGCCCGCCCGCGCGTGCGCAGCGCCTCGGCGAGGAGTCCGGCGAGTTCGCCGCCGGGCGCGGCGGGCGGCCCGTCGATGCCCACCTTGAGCCAGTCGTCCCCCGCGGCGGCGGGGGACGCGTCGAGGTGGCCGGCGAGTTCATCCGCCAGTCGGTCCCAGGTGATCGCCTCGTATCGCATCCCGCTCATCCTGCCCGTCGCCGCCCCTGACGTGTACCGGCCGACACCCCCGGCATTACGGTGACCTGGCCGCGCGACCGCACGGCACCCCGCGGAGGAGAGGACTCGCTTCCCCATGAGCCGGCGTCAGGAACCCCTGCCCTACGAGACCACGGCGACGACGACGCCCTTCGGCCTCGGGCTGCACCACGTGCAGCTGTCCCTGCCGCCGGGCGAGGAGGAGGTGTGTCGCCGATTCTACGTGGACGTGCTCGGCATGACCGAGATCCGGAAGCCTCCGGTCCTCGCGGCGCGCGGCGGCCTGTGGGTCCGCTCGGACGCGCTGGAGATCCATCTGGGCGTCGAGGAGGACTTCCGGCCGGCCCGCAAGGGGCACCCGGGCATCCTGGTCGCCGACCTGGACGGCCTGGCCGGGCGGCTGACCGGCCAGGGGGTCGAGGTGACGTGGGACGACGACTTCCCGGGCCACCGTCGCTTCTACGTCGCCGACTGCCACGGCAACCGGCTGGAGTTCCTCAGCCCCGAGCGGTGAGCCGGGCTTGACCTTGTCACTGGCGTCAGGGTTCGAGCATCGGCGCCATGGACACCACCACACCCACCAGGGTCGTCGTCGTCACCGGCGCGGGCACCGGCATCGGCCGGGCCACCGCGCGCTCCTTCGCCGCGCAGGGGGCGACGGTCGTCGCCGTCGGCCGCCGGGAGGAGCCGCTGCGGGAGACCGCCGAGGGGCACCCGGGCATCCACCCGTTCGCCGCGGACATCACGGCGGAGGGCGCGGCCGAGCAGATCGTCCGTGCCTCGCTGACGGCCCACGGCCGGCTCGACGTCCTCGTCAACAACGCCGGGATCTCCGCGGGCGGCCCGCTGGGCACCCTCGACCGCTCCGTGATCGCCCCGCTCCTGGAGACGAACCTCGTCGCCCCGGTCCTGCTCACCCAGGCGGCCGTGCCCGCGCTCCGGGAGTCCCGGGGCGTGGTGGTGAACGTGACGACGACGATCGGCCAGCGCGGCTGGCCGGCCAACTCCTTCTATCCGGCGACCAAGAGCGCCCTGGAGACGCTGACCCGCTGCTGGGCGGTGGAGCTCGCGCCGGCCGGCGTCCGGGTCGTCGCGGTCGCGCCCGGGGCGATCGAGACCCCGATCGCGGAGCACATGGGCCTCACCCCCGAGCAGCGGAAGGCGGTGCGGGCGTGGCAGCTCGCGCACACCCCGCTGGGACGGGTCGGCAGGCCCGAGGAGGTCGCCTGGGCGATCACCGCGCTCGCCGCTCCGGACGCCGCCTTCCTGACCGGCACCGTCCTGCCCGTCGACGGGGGCGCGCTGGTGTCGTGATACGACTGCGCGGGGAGGTGGCGTCCTTGCGCATCGGTGAACTGGCCCGGCGGACCGGGGTGTCGGCCCGCGCGCTGCGGCACTACGAGCAGGCGGGGCTGATCGCGTCGGTCCGCGCGGCCAACGGGTACCGGGTGTACGAGGAGATCGCCGTCGCGCGGGTGTCCAACATCCGGTACCTCCTCGACGCGGGGCTCACGCTCGACGACGTGTCGGCGTTCCGCACCTGCCTCGACGGCGACGTCTCGGCGGTCCCGCCGTCCGCCCGCGCCCTGGAGATCGCCCGCGAGCGCCTCGCCCTGATCGACGCGCGCATCGCGGCCCAGACCGCTGCCCGCGACCGCCTGGCGAGGGCGCTGGCAGCGCAGTCGTGACCTGACCTCAGGCCCGCGCGACCACCGCTGCGGCCCGTTCCAGCGCGGCGCGGCCCGACGCCACCGCCTCGTCCAGCGTCAGTTCCCCCGTGGCGAGGGCCCGGCAGGTCGACGCATCGGTCCGCAGGCGGGCGTCGGGGGCGTCCACCCCGCCGTCGCCGTGGGACACGCTCCCGTCGGCCCCGATCCGTACGTGGAACTCACCTTCGTCGAGGGTCACCTGGACGACCCCCGCGCCGAGCTCCGCGAGCACCCCGAGCAGCGGGATCGCGTACCAGTGGGCGCGGACGGCGTCGGTGGGCCGCGGCTCCCCGAGCTCGGGCGCGCCCCAGGCGGCGAGGGTGCGCAGGACGGGCAGCAGGTCCCTTCCGCGCGGGGTGAGTTCGTACACGTACGCCGAGGCGGGCGGGGGCAGTCGGCGCCGGGTGACGAGCTCGGCGCCCTCCATGTCCTTGAGGCGGCCGGCGAGCATGTCGGTGCTGACGCCGGGCAGGTCGGCGTGGAGGTCGGTGTAGCGGCGCGGCCCGGCGAGGAGTTCGCGGACGACGAGCAGGGTCCAGCGGTCGCCGACGAGGTCGAGGGCGCGCGCGGCGGCGCAGTGCTGGTCGTAGCTGCGGCGGCGTGGCTGACGTGGCATGCGACGCAGTCTAGACATGTTGTTGGACTTTCCAAGCTCGAACTTGGTAAAACCAAGCATCAACACTTCTGGGGAGGTCGGCACATGGAGTTCCGGCAGTCGAGCAAGCTGAGCGAGGTCTGCTACGAGATCCGCGGCCCGGTCATCGAGCAGGCCAACGCCCTGGAGGAGGCGGGCCACAGCGTCCTGCGCCTCAACACCGGCAACCCCGCGCTCTTCGGCTTCGAGGCGCCCGAGGAGATCGTCCAGGACATGATCCGGATGCTCCCCAAGGCCCACGGCTACACCGACTCCCGCGGCATCCTCTCCGCCCGCCGCGCCGTCGCCCAGCGCTACCAGTCGATGGGCCTGCCGGACGTCGACGTCGACGACATCTACCTCGGCAACGGCGTCTCCGAACTCATCTCGATGGCCACCCAGGCCCTCCTGGAAGACGGCGACGAGGTCCTGATCCCGGCCCCCGACTACCCGTTGTGGACCGCGGTCGTGACGCTCGCCGGCGGAAAGCCCGTGCACTACCTGTGCGACGAGTCGGCCGACTGGTACCCGGACCTCGACGACATGGCGTCGAAGATCACCGACCGGACCCGGGCCGTCGTCGTCATCAACCCCAACAACCCCACCGGCGCGGTCTATCCGAAGGAGATCGTCGAGGGCATCCTCGACCTCGCCCGCCGCCACAACCTCATGGTCTTCGCCGACGAGATCTACGACCAGATCGTCTACGACGAGGCCGTCCACTACCCGGCCGCCTCCCTCGCCCCCGACGTGGTCGTCCTCACCTTCGGCGGCCTCTCCAAGACCTACCGGGTCGCGGGCTTCCGCTCCGGCTGGCTGGTCGTCACCGGCCCCAAGCAGCACGCGAAGAACTACCTGGAGGGCCTCACGATGCTGGCCTCCATGCGGCTCTGCCCCAACGCTCCCGCCCAGTACGCCATCCAGGCCGCGCTCGGCGGCCGGCAGTCGATCCATGAGCTGTGCGCCCCGGGCGGCAGGCTGCGCGAGCAGCGCGACCGGGCCTGGGAGAAGCTCAACGAGATCCCCGGCGTCTCCTGCGTGAAGCCGAAGGGCGCGCTCTACGCCTTCCCGCGCCTCGACCCCGCCGTGCACAGGATCCACGACGACGAGAAGTTCGTCCTCGACCTGCTGCTCCGGGAGAAGATCCAGGTCGTCCAGGGCACCGGCTTCAACTGGCCGCGGCCGGACCACTTCCGCATCCTGACCCTGCCGTACGCCGACGACCTCGACGCCGCCGTCAGCCGCATCGGCCGCTTCCTGAGCGGCTACCGGCAGTGACGTCCGGCCCCCTGTGCTGTCATGATCTACGGGTCTGAAGGCCTCTGACGGCTGAGGGAAACGGGAGGGCGGCCGGTCATGGATGCGGCGCTGATAGCCGTGGCGGGAACGCTGCTGGGCGTGGTCTTCACGCACTGGTTCCAGGCGCGGGCCACCGAGCGCACGGCCGCGCTCGCCCGCGGCGAACAGCTCCGTCAGGAGCGGATCGAGACGTACAGCGCCTTCGCGGGCGCGGTCGTCGACTACCGGCACAGCCAGAACGACCGCTGGTTCCGGGCCCGTTCGCATCCGGGCTCGGAGGAGGCGGAGGAGTCCCGCCACGCCTCCTACCGGCAGCGCACCGCCGCCCGACAGGCCCTCTTCCGCGTCCAGTTGGTCTGCGACGACCCGGAGATCCGGCGCCTCGCCGAGACGGCCTTCGTGGAGTCCCACTGCATGCACGAGGCCGTCGACGAGGCGGACCGCGCCCTCCGCTCCGAGCAGGCCAAGGAGGCGCTCGCCGTGTTCATCGCCGCCGCCGCGCCCGGCGTCCGCTGAGCGGGGACCCGCCGTGGACCTCGTCGCGCCCGTCGTCGTCGAGCCGCTCCGGCGCCGCCGCTGCTCGGAATGCCACCGGGGGCCGCTGGAACGGATGATCGTCGAGTTCAACGCGCCGGTCTGTCTGGACTGCGCCGACCTCGGACATCTGGTCTTCCTCCGCCGGGGCGACACGGCGCTCACCCGCCGCGCCCGGGAGTCCAGCACGCTCTGGGCCGTGGTCGTACGGCACAACCGGCGCCGTACGCGGTACGAGCGTCAGGGCCTGCTCGTCGAGGAGGCCGCCCTCGCCGAGGCGGAACGGGCCTGCCTGGCGGACGCCGACGCGCGGGCCGCGCGACGGGCCCGGGACGCGGTGCGGCGGGCGGCCCTCGACGCCGAGATCACCACGGTCCTCCTGGCGGAGATCCTGCGGCTCTTCCCGTCCTGCCCGGTGGACCGGGCCACGGAGATCGCCGTCCACGCCTCGGCGAAGGGCAGCGGACGGGTGGGGCGCACGGCCGCGGGCCGCTCGCTCGACCGCGGCGCGGTCACCGCCGCGGTACGAGCCTCCGTACGGCATGTCGACACGCCGTACGACTCCCTGCTGATGCAGGGGATCCCCCGGCACCAGGCCCGGACGAGGATCGCGCCCGCCATCGAGGCGGTGCTCCGGACCTGGCGCCAGGACGTCGGGGCCTCCGGCGGCCGGGAACGCGGCTGACGGCTCGGGCGTCGGCCCACGTCGACCGGCCGCCGGGGCCCGGTCCTCAGGCCTGGTCGCCGGTGCGGCGTCCACGGCGGTACAGCACGGCGCCGCCGAGGAGCAGTGCGGCGCTCGCGGCACCGGTGTAGCCCATGGCGGCCGAACCCGTGCTGGCCAGCGAGGCCGTGCCCGCCTCGCCCTGCGGCGCGGGGGCCGGGGCGGCGGGGGTCACGGTCTCGGCCTGCGGCACCGGCACGTTCCGCACGGGGGTCTGCGGGCGCGGCGTCGGCGTCTCGATCGGCTGCTGGGGCTTGGCCGGGCCGTTCACCGAGGTGTTGCCGAAGACCGGGTTGAGGATGCCCACCACGTTGACCGAGTTCCCGCTGACGTTCGCGGGGAGGTCGACGGGCAGCTGGAGGCCGTTCCCGGAGAGCACGCCGGGGGATCCTCCGGCGTGGGTCTCGGCGGTGGCCCCGCCGCCGTTGGAGGAGCCGCCGTGCGAGGAGCCGCCGTGGGAGCCGCTCTGGGAGCCGCCGGCCTGCTCGCCGCCGCGCGGGGTGGCGGGCTGGTCCTTGTGGGAGCGGACGCCGCCGCTCTCGTCCCCGTAGCCCCCGGTCTCGCGCTCGGCGGAGCGGTTGGCGCAGCTGTTGCCGAAGGCCGGGTTGAGCAGCCCGACGACGCTGACCGTGTTGCCGCAGGCGTTGACCGGCACGTGCACCGGCAGCTGAATCGTGTTGCCGGAACCGACTCCCGGCGAACCGACCGCGGCGCCCTGGGCGCCGGCGTCGGCGTGCGCGGCGCCCGCCGAGAGGGCGAGCGCGCCGCCCGTGACCAACAGTGTGGCCAGACCACTTCGGCGAATCTGCCTCATGGCTTCCTGCCTTCCGGAGGTGTACACGGGCAAGTGCCCGTACCGGAATCAACGCGACAAACGTGCGTGCCGGATCCGGCCGTTGACGGGTTTCACCCCATCGAGTGGGAATCCGTTCGAGTGCCGGGTCAACCCCGGTCGACGCCCGCCGGCGCCTCTCGACTCCGTTCCTCGCACTTCCTCGCTCTCCAACGCCCTTCAGCGGCCCAGGAGATCGGTGAGGGCGCCCACCGGGTCCGGGTCCGGGGCGCCGCGCGGCCACCAGTCCTCGCGGCCGGCGTCCGACTCGTACCCGTACCAGAGGCCGTCCCGGCCGAGCCGGAGCTGGAGGGACTCCCCCGAGAGCCGGTTGCGCCAGGGCCGGAAGGCGGGGAAGTCGGCGGCGAGCAGCGCGGGTCTGGCCCGGTCGAACGGACCGGCCGGCGGGTCCCAGGGCTCCTCGAGGACGGAGAGGCCCGCGGCGCCGCCCTGGCGCCAGGCGGCGACGGCGCGGGCGAGGTCCGTGGAGGTGCGGTCCAGGGCGTACGCCAGGTCGCGGTAGAGCGCGCGCGACGAGGCGGTGAGTCCGGAGCCGGGGTGCGCGGCGGCCAGCCGGACCGCGTCCTGCCAGGGGGTGAGGGCGGCGACCGGGTCGTGGCCCGTGGCGAGGAAGACGTGGGCGCGGGCGGCCGCTTCGGTGGCGAGGAGGTCGAGGGCGAGCGGATCAGGGGCGTCGGGGTCCGGCGGGAAGACCGCCGGGCGGCCGGGCCGGTCCGGGACGGGCAGCTCGGGCGGCAGCGGCGGGAGCCCGGGCCCGGTGGCCGCGTCGAGCGCGGTGCGCGCGGGGACCGTGGGCATCGGCGGGGCGGCCGCACCCGTCTCGGCGGCGGCCTGGGCGGCGTTGCGCCGGGTCAGCTCGGCGAGGAGCTCCTGCTCGCCGCGGCCGCGCATCAGGAAGAGGACGAACGGGTCCTCGTCGAGAAGGCGGGCGGCCTGGTAGCAGAGGGCGGCGGCGTGCTTGCAGGGGTAACCGTCGTCCGGGCAGGAGCAGTCGGGGACGAGGTCGCCCGGTGCGGGCAGCAGTCCGGTGACCGCCTCCAGGGCGTGCGGCACGTCCTTGTCGAGGAGGGCGGCGATGTGCTCGGGGCGGGCGGCGGCCTCGTCGAGGAACCGCTCCCAGCCGTCGTCGCCGAGGGTCCGCATCCTGATCTCGGTGCGGTACGGGCGGGGCCGGGTGCCGTGGACGTAGGCGACGACCCGGCCGGGGGTGACCGTGATCGCGTCGACGTGGCCGCGCCCCGCGTACGCCTTGCCGCGCGCGAGCCGGGCCGGGTCGAGGGCGGTGTTCTCCAGGGCCGTGACCCAGGCGTTCCCCCACCAGGTGGCGGCGAACCGGCCGTCGGGGGCCGAGCGCGGAGCGAGCTGCGGGAAGGTGCGGCGGCGGTCGTCGTGGCGGGGGGCGGCGCCCCGAGCGCCCCGCGCGCCCCTGGCGTGGTTCACGAGGGCCTCCTGAGGGACACCAGGTCGGCGAGCTCCCGGTCGGTGAGTTCGGTGAGGGCGGCCTCGCCGGAGCCGAGGACGGCGTCGGCCAGGGCCCGTTTGGCGCGGAGCATCTCGGCGATGCGGTCCTCGACGGTGCCCTCGGCGACGAGCCGGTGGACCTGCACCGGCTGGGTCTGCCCGATGCGGTAGGCCCGGTCGGTGGCCTGCTCCTCGACGGCCGGGTTCCACCAGCGGTCGTAGTGCACGACATGGCCGGCCCGGGTGAGGTTGAGGCCTGTGCCGGCGGCCTTCAGGGAGAGCAGGAAGACGGGGACCTCTCCGGCCTGGAAGCGGTCGACCATCCGCTCCCGCTCGGCCACCGGGGTGCCGCCGTGCAGGAGTTGGGCGGGGATGCCGCGCGCGGCCAGGTGGTCGGCGAGGAGCCGCGCCATCGACACGTACTGGGTGAAGACGAGCACCGACCCGTCCTCCGCGAGGATCGTGTCGAGGAGCTCGTCGAGCAGGGCGAGCTTCCCGGAGCGGCCGGCGAGCCGGGCGGTGCCGCTGCCGCGCGGGGCCTGCTCCTTGAGGTACTGCGCGGGGTGGTTGCAGATCTGCTTGAGGGAGGTGAGCAGGCTCATGACGAGGCCGCGGCGGGCCATGCCCTCGGCTCCCTCGATCCGCGTCATGGTCTCGCGGACGACCGCCTCGTAGAGCGAGGCCTGCTCCCGGGTGAGGGCGACGGGATGGTCGGACTCCGTCTTCGGCGGGAGCTCGGGGACGATGCCGGGGTCGGACTTGCGGCGGCGCAGAAGGAAGGGCCGCACGAGCCGGGCGAGCCGCTCGACGGCCTCCTCGTGCTCGATCTCCTCGTGGTTCTCCACGGCCCGCGCGTGCCGGGAGCGGAAGGCCTTGAGCGGGCCGAGGAGCCCGGGGGTGGTCCAGTCGAGGAGCGCCCAGAGCTCGGAGAGGTTGTTCTCCACGGGGGTGCCGGTGAGGGCGACCCTGGCGGGCGCGGGGATCTCGCGGAGCGCCTTAGCGGTCGCGGAGAACGGGTTCTTGACGTGCTGCGCCTCGTCGGCGACGACCATCCCCCACTCCCGCTCGGCCAGCCGGGCGGCGCTGGTGCGCAGGGTGCCGTAGGTGGTGAGGACGAAGCCGCCCTCGGTGCCGTCGAGGTCCCGGTCCGTGCCGTGGAAGCGCCGGACGGGCACATCGGGGGCGAACCTCCGTACTTCCCGCTGCCAGTTGCCGAGGAGGGAGGCCGGACAGACGACGAGGGTGGGGGCACGGCGGGCGCGGCGCAGGTGGAGGGCGATGAGGGTGACGGTCTTGCCGAGTCCCATGTCGTCGGCGAGGCAGCCGCCGAGGCCGAGGGAGGTCATCAGGTCCAGCCAGGCGAGGCCGCGGAGCTGGTAGTCGCGCAGGGTGGCGGTGAGGCCGGGCGGGGCCTGCACGTCCTCGGGGCCGGCAAGGAGCCGGTCGCGGAGCGCGGCGAGGGCCCCGACGGGGACGGCGGGGACGGACTCGCCGTCCACCTCGGCGGTGCCGGTGAGCGCGGCGGCGAGGGCGTCGACCGGTTCGAGCAGGCCGAGTTCGCGCTTGCGGGCCTTGCGGACGAGCGCGGGGTCGACGACGACCCACTGGTCGCGGAGGCGCACGATCGGCCGGTGGGCCTCGGCCAGGAGGTCCATCTCGCGCTCGGTGAGCGGATCGCCGTCGAGGGCCAGCTGCCAGTTGAACCGCAGGAGCTCCTCGCTGTCGAAGAAGGAGGTGCCGTCGGTGGCGGAGCCGGGCGCGGCGTGGGCGGGGCGGACGACGGCGGAGGCGCTGAGCGAGCGGGCGAGTTCGCGCGGCCAGTGGAGGGCGACGCCGGCGTCGGCGAGCCGGGCCGCGGCCGGGCCGAGCAGTTCGTACAGCTCGTCCTCGGTGACGGCGAGGACGTCGGGCACGTCCCGCTCCAGGAGCCGGGAGAGCGGGGGCCAGACGCGGGCGGCCCGGCGCAGGGCGAGCACGGCGTCGATCCGGGCGCGGGGCCCGAAGTGCTCGCCGTCCCCCGCCCACAGGTCCGCGGCGTCGATGACGAGGGTGGGGTCGGCGAGGCTGTGGATCTGGAGGAGCGCGGCGGCGGCGTGCCGCTCCCCGCCCTCCCCCGCACTGCTCATGGCGTCCGGGGTGTCCGTGCTGTCGAAGAGTTCGTACGGCGAGAGGTCGAGGCGGAGCGAGACCCGCACCCCGGCGTCCATCCCGGCCGCCGCCTCGGCGGCCCAGGCACGCGCCCGGGGCAGGTGCTGCGGGGCGCGCGCCGCGAACGGCGCCCCGACCGCGTGGGCGGCGGCCGGGGTGCGGGGCAGGACGTCGGCGACGGCGTCGAGGAAGGCCCGCACGAGGGCCTCGGGCTCGGGCAGCCGCAGCGGACCGCGCCCCGGCACCGGCACCGCGTACCCCTCGTACGGCAGGGCGGCGGCGACGGCCCGCAGATGGGCGATGTCCTCGGCGTCCAGGGGTCCGGCGCGCCAGGCGTCCAGGTCGTCGGCGGTCAGCCCCGGCAGCATCCGCCCGCGCGCGGCCAGGTGCAGGGCGTGGAGGGCGGCGGCGCCCCAGCCGGCGGTGGCGGGGTGCGCGGCCGGGTGGTGACGGGCCGCGACGAGGTGCGGCAGGGCGGCCTCGACGGGCAGGGTCACGGCGGGCACGGAGCGGCCCCGGGCGCCGCTGCCGTGCCGCCGGGCCACGGTCAGCTCGATCCGCTCGGCACCGCTCGTCTCCAGGACACCGCTCGTCTCCAGGGCTCCGCTCGCCTCAGGGTCCGGGAGCGCGCCGCCGTCGGGGGCCCAGAAGGCGACCCGGCCTTCGCGGGGAAGGGCGGCCGGCAGGAAGACGGCGGCGTTGGTCGTCCAGGTGTGTGCCACGGCTCCGCTCTCCTTCCGCTGTCCGTCGTCTCCCGACCGGACCTCCGACCTTACGGGTGGGGTCTGACAACGGGCTCCGGGCGGTTCCCCCGGACGGCCCAGCACAGGATGCCGACGGCCGCAGGGGGCGGCATGGTGGCCTGAAACGACACGACAGAAGAGGATCCGCCATGTCCGTTCGCCGGCGTCTCACGACCGCCACCGGGGCCGTGCTGCTCACCGTCGCCGTCGCCGGCTGCTCGGGCCTCGGCCGCACCGCCGTGGGTACGATCAGGTCCGAGACGCAGCGCGAGTTCGTGGTGACCGTGACGAGCCCCTTGGTGCAGGGCTGCCATCGCCTGGCCCCGTCGGGCGTGACCAAGGTCCACAACAACTCCCTGAACGACATCATGATGTACCGGACCCGCGACTGTAAGGGCGGGAACTCCACCTACGTGGCAACCAACTCCGCGAACTGGATCGCCCCGGACACCCTGCCCTGGCGCAGCTACAGCATCGTCCACTGAGCCGCCCGTACCTCCTGGCAGCCGTTCCGTTTCCCCCACCCCGGGTACATGCTGGAAGTGACCTCGGGAGTCCGAGGGGAGATGCGACCGTCATGCGTACCGGGAACGAGCCGGTGAACGCGCGGAGCGCTCTGCGCCTGCGGTTCTGGCTGAGCATGTGGGGGCTGCTCTGGGCGGCCTTCGGCACGACCGTGTTCGCCCTGCTGGAGCGCCCCGGCTGGGCGGCTGCCTGCGGGGTGCTGCTCCTGGTGGTCACGGTCGACCTCGCGGTGGTGGTGCACCACCTCCACCAGGGCCCGCACTGGCAGCCGGGCCGGAACGTCCCGCCGTACGAACCCGATCACGGCGGCCCGCGGCATTGACGCCCCGCCCGCTCAGTTCCGGGTGTCGAAGCCCGCCGCCTGGAGGTACTCCGGCTTCGGGTCGAGCGCCGCGGCGAGGCGGAAGTGGCGCGTGGCCTGGGCGGTCTTCCCGGCGCGCTCGAAGGTGCGGGCCAGCGCGAAGTGCGCGAAGGCGTTGTCCGGCTCGCGCTCCAGGACCAGCTCGAACTCCAGCTGCGCCGGACGGAGCTGGGCCGCCGCGAAGAACGCGCGGGCGCGCAGCAGGCGCGCGGCCGTGTTCTCGGGGTGGGCGGCGATCACCGAGTCCAGCAGCTTCACGGCCCCGCGAGGGTCCCGCGCGGCCAGCAGGTGCTCGGCGGCGCGGAAGTCGATGACGTGCGTTTCCGGGTTGCTGTCGGCCACGATGGCATCCTTCCCCTCGATCCGGTGGTTGAACACCGGATCGAGGGGACCGCATTCCGCCGCTTATTCCCCGGCGGCGGCCTTCGCGCGGCGCTCCAGGTCCTCCCAGACCTTCCGCACCTGGGGTTCGAGCGCTTCGAGCGGCCCGTCGTTGTCGATCACGAGGTCGGCGACGGCCAGCCGCTGCGCGCGCGTGGCCTGGGCCGCCATCCGGGCCTCGGCCTCGGGCGCGGCCATGCCGCGGAGCCGTACGAGCCGGTCGAGCTGGGTCTCCGGGGCCGCGTCCACGACCACGACGAGGTCGTACAGCGGCGCGAGCCCGTTCTCGGTGAGCAGGGGTACGTCGTGGACGACGACGTCGCCGGCGCCCGCGCGGCTCTCCAGCTCCGCCGACCGGGCCCCGACCAGCGGATGCACGATGGCGTTGAGGGTGGCCAGGCGGTCGGCGTCGGCGAACACGATGGAGCCGAGCTTGGGCCGGTCGAGCGTCCCCTCCTCGGTGAGGACGCCGTCCCCGAAGGCCGCGACGACGGCCGCGAGGCCCGGGGTCCCGGGCTCGACGACCTCGCGCGCGATCCGGTCCGCGTCGATCAGCACGGCTCCGTACGAGACGAGCAGCCGCGACACTTCGCTCTTGCCGGCGCCGATCCCGCCGGTCAGGCCCACCTTCAGCATGAGCGGCAGCTTAGGGCCTGGCCCGGCGGGGCTAGGAGTCGCCCTCCCGCTCCGCGAGGAAGCGCTCGAACTCACGGCCCAGCTCGTCGGCCGACGGCAGGTCGACCGGCTCGGCGACCAGGCTGCCGCGCGTCTCGGCGCCGGCCGCCGCGTCGTACTGGTGCTCAAGGCCCTGCACGAGTGCGACCAGCTCCTCGTCGCCCTCGCCGATCTGGCGGTCGATCTCGGTCTGGGTGCGGCGGGCCTCGGTCCGCAGGGAGTGGGCGACGCCCGGGAGGACGAGGCCGGTGGCCGCGGTGACGGCCTCCAGGGCGGTCAGGGCCGCGTCCGGGTACGGGGACCGGGCCACGTAGTGCGGGACATGGGCGGCGACGCCGAGGGTGTCGTGGCCGGCCTCGGTGAGCCGGTACTCGACGAGGGACTCGGCGCTGCCGGGGACCTGGGCCTCGTCGAAGGGGCTGCGGTGGCCCGGCATGAGGTCGGTGCGGCTGCCGTGCGGGGTGAGGCCGACCGGGCGGGTGTGCGGCACGCCCATGGGGATGCCGTGGAAGTTGACGGCCAGGCGCACCCCGAGGCGCTCGACGATCTGCCGGACGGCGACGGCGAAGCGCTCCCACTCCACGTCCGGCTCCGGGCCGGAGAGGACGAGGAAGGGCGCCCCGGTGGCGTCCTGCACGAGGCGGACCTCGATGGACGGCGTCTCGTACGCGGTCCAGCGGTCGCGCCGGAAGGTCAGCAGGGGGCGGCGGGCGCGGTAGTCCACGAGCCGGTCGTGGTCGAAGCGGGCCACCAGCTGGTGCGGGAGGGTGTCGAGCAGCCCGTCGATGATCTGCTCACCGGTCTCGCCCGCGTCGATGTAGCCGTCGAAGTGGTACAGCATGACCAGCCCGGCCGACTCCTGCGCCAGGGCGAGGTCGACGACGGCCACGCCCTTCGCGTCCCATTCGTACAAATCCTGGGGATCAAGCACGATTACCGCTCCTCCTCGTGTTCTCTCTGGAAACGCCGGGCGCGGCACGGCCATTCCCGGGTCGCGCGATCTTCCGGGGAACGAACGCGGAAACGACCGAGGCCCGCTCCCCCGAAGGGGAGCGGGCCTCGATTCGCTAGCGGCTAGCGCTCAGCGGAGAGCCTGTTCAGCTCTGGCCGCCGGCCAGCTTCTCGCGCAGGGCGGCGAGGGCCTCGTCCGACGCCAGGGCGCCGGAGTTGTCGTCCGACTCCGAGGAGTACGAACCGCCCGAGATGCCCGCACCGGCGTTGCCGGCGGCCGGGGCGGCAGCGCCCTCGGCAGCGGCGGCCTCGTCGGCCTCGCGGGACTTGATGACCTGAGCCTGGTGCTGCTCGAAGCGAGCCTGCGCCTCGGCGTACTGGGTCTCCCAGGCCTCGCGCTGAGCCTCGTAGCCCTCGAGCCAGTCGTTGGTCTCGGGGTCGAAGCCCTCGGGGTAGATGTAGTTGCCCTGGTCGTCGTAGGACGCGGCCATGCCGTACAGGGTCGGGTCGAACTCGACCGAGGCCGGGTCGGCACCGAAGGACTCGTTGGCCTGCTTCAGCGAGAGGCTGATGCGACGACGCTCGAGGTCGATGTCGATGACCTTGACGAAGATCTCGTCGTTGACCTGGACGACCTGCTCCGGGATCTCCACGTGGCGCTCGGCCAGCTCGGAGATGTGGACCAGGCCCTCGATGCCCTCGTCCACGCGGACGAACGCACCGAACGGAACCAGCTTGGTGACCTTACCCGGGACGACCTGGCCGATCTGGTGGGTCCGGGCGAACTGCTGCCACGGGTCCTCCTGCGTCGCCTTCAGCGACAGGGAGACACGCTCGCGGTCCATGTCGACGTCGAGAACCTCGACGGTGACCTCCTGGCCGACCTCGACAACCTCGGACGGGTGGTCGATGTGCTTCCAGGACAGCTCGGAGACGTGCACGAGGCCGTCGACGCCACCCAGGTCCACGAAGGCACCGAAGTTGACGATCGAGGACACGACGCCGGAGCGGACCTGACCCTTCTGGAGGGTCGTGAGGAAGGTCTGGCGAACCTCGGACTGGGTCTGCTCGAGCCAGGCGCGGCGGGACAGGACCACGTTGTTGCGGTTCTTGTCCAGCTCGATGATCTTCGCCTCGAGCTCCTTGCCCACGTAGGGCTGGAGGTCGCGGACGCGACGCATCTCGACCAGGGAGGCCGGGAGGAAGCCGCGGAGGCCGATGTCGAGGATGAGACCACCCTTGACGACCTCGATGACGGTACCGGTGACGATGCCGTCCTCTTCCTTGATCTTCTCGATGGTGCCCCAGGCGCGCTCGTACTGGGCACGCTTCTTCGAGAGGATCAGGCGGCCTTCCTTGTCCTCCTTCTGGAGGACCAGGGCCTCGATCTCGTCGCCGACCTTGACGACCTCGTTCGGGTCGACGTCGTGCTTGATCGAGAGCTCGCGGCTCGGGATGACACCTTCGGTCTTGTAACCGATGTCGAGCAGGACCTCGTCCCGGTCGACCTTCACGATGACGCCGTCGACGATGTCGCCGTCGTTGAAGTACTTGATCGTCTCGTCGATCGCGGCGAGGAAGGCTTCCTCGTTACCGATGTCGTTGACCGCAACCTGCGGGGTGGTGCTGGTGGCGGTGGTCTCGGTGCTGCTCGTCATGTGGGAAAGGGCTCCGGTTACGGACAGAAAGTCGTAGGTACTGCTACGCCGAGAGCCCGTATCGCACCAAGAAGCCGGACAGCCAATGAAGCGCCCTTCCGCGAACGGGAGGGAACCTCGAGAACCGAGGGGACATACAACAGGTACGAGCGCGGCCTGCTCCGTCTGAGGCGCGCAGGCCCGCAGCGCAACCTTTAGCATACGGGGGCGGCCGGACAGGGTCAATGCGCGAAGCGCGCACCCGGGGCAGGTCTGAGCAATTCCGGCACCAGTCATGCCTCTTGCGCCACCACGGCGGGGGTCCGCCGCACGCCGGCACTGAGCGCAAACTACATCGGCGGGCGAGATGAACCAAGAGTACGGACACGAAGACGCGGTCGACGGGGACGACGACGGGGCCGAGGCGACCCGGCGTGACGCGGGGGACGCGGAGAGCAGCCGGGCGAGCCGCGGCTGGTGGGACCGGAACGCCGACGAGTACCAGAGCGAGCACGGCTCCTTCCTGGGCGACGACCGGTTCGTGTGGGGTCCCGAGGGCCTCGACGAGGCGGAGGCCGGGCTCCTCGGACCGGCCGCCTCGCTGAAGGGCCTCGACGTCCTGGAGATCGGCGCGGGCGCGGCACAGTGCTCGCGGTGGCTGGCGGCCCAGGGGGCGCGGCCGGTGGCCCTCGACCTCTCGCACCGGCAGCTCCAGCACGCGCTCCGGATCGGCGGGGAGGTGCCGCTGGTGGAGGCGGACGCGGGGGCCCTGCCCTTCCGGGACGGCTCCTTCGACCTGGCGTGCTCGGCGTACGGGGCGGTGCCGTTCGTCGCCGACCCGGTGCGGGTCTTCCTCGAGGTGCGCCGGGTGCTGCGGCCGGGCGGCCGCTGGGTGTTCTCGGTGACGCACCCGATCCGCTGGGCGTTCCCGGACGAGCCGGGTCCCGAGGGCCTCTCGGTCGCCGCCTCCTACTTCGACCGCACGCCGTACGTCGAGCAGGACGAGCAGGGGCGGGCGGTGTACGTGGAGCACCACCGGACCATCGGGGACCGGGTGCGGGACGTGGTGGCCGGCGGCTTCCGGCTCGTGGACCTGATCGAGCCGGAGTGGCCGGCCTGGAACGGCCAGGAGTGGGGCGGCTGGTCCCCGCTGCGGGGGAACCTGATCCCGGGGACGGCGATCTTCGTCTGCGAGCGGGACGACCAGTCCCCCTGATCAGTCCTACTAATGAAGGGCCCTGTGGATGACGGGGCTCTTCTTTTTTCTCGCGCGTACGAGACTGAGTGCGTGATCCGAAACGACGCTCTCGACCGTCTCCCCGTCCGCCATGCCGTCCCCGAGCTGCTCGCCGCGCTCGCGGAGCGCGGCACGGCGGTGCTGTCCGCTCCTCCCGGCACCGGCAAGACGACGCTGGTGCCGCTGGCTCTGGCGGGGCTCATAGGGGACGGGCCGGCGCGGCGGGTGATGGTGGCCGAGCCGCGGAGGATGGCGGTGCGGGCGGCGGCCCGGCGGATGGCCTGGCTGCTCGGCGAGGAGGCAGGTGGCACGGTCGGCTTCTCGGTGCGCGGTGAGCGGCGGACCGGTGCCGCGACGCGGGTCGAGGTGGTGACCACGGGCATCCTGCTCCAGCGGCTCCAGCGCGATCCGGAGCTGGCGGGCGTGGACGTGGTGCTGCTCGACGAGTGCCACGAGCGGCATCTCGACGCCGACACGGCCATGGCCTTCCTGGTGGACGTCCGGGCGGCGCTGCGGCCGGAGCTGAAACTGATCGCGGCCTCCGCGACGAGCGACGCCGAGGCGTGGGCGGAGCTGCTCACGGTCCTGGACGGCGGCGGGCCCGCGCCGATCGTGCGGAGCAAGGGCGAGGGCCATGGGTACGCGGTGAGGTTCGCCGCGCCGCCGGCCGGGATCAGGCCCGCGCACGGCACCTGGGTGGACCCGGCCCTGCTGCGGCACGTGGCGTCGACGGTCCGGCTCGCGCTGGAGCGGCACCGGGGCGACGTCCTCTGTTTCCTGCCGGGGACGGGGGAGATCGCGCGGACGGCGGGGCTGCTCGACGGCGTGGACGCGGAGGTGCTCCAGCTGCACGGTCGGGCTCCCGCCGCCGTGCAGGACGCGGTGCTGCGGGGTGCGGGGCCGGACGGGCGGAGGCGGGTGGTGCTGTCGACGTCGGTGGCGGAGTCGAGCCTGACGGTTCCGGGGGTGCGGATCGTGGTGGACTCGGGGCTCGCCCGGGAGCCCCGCACGGACCATGCGCGGGGTCTCGGCTCCCTCGCGACGGTGCCGGTGTCGACCGCGGCGGCGACCCAGCGGGCGGGGCGCTCGGGCCGCGAGGAGCCCGGCGTGGTCTACCGCTGCTGGTCCGAGGCGGAGGACGGCAGCCGGGCGCGGTTCCCCTCGCCGGAGATCAGGATCGCCGACCTGGCGGACTTCGCGCTGCGGGCCGCCTGCTGGGGCGACCCGGCGGCGGAGGGGCTCGCGCTGCTCGACCCGCCGCCTGCGGGGGCGATGGCGGCGGCGCGCGCGGTGCTCGGGTCGATCGGTGCGGTGGACGGGGACGGCCGGGCCACGGAGCGGGGGGTACGGATGTCCCGGCTCGGGCTGCACCCCCGGCTGGGGCGCGCGCTCCTGGACGGTGCGCCCGAGGTCGGGGTGCGTCGGGCGGCGGAGGTGGTGGCCCTGCTCAGCGAGGAGCCGCCGCGCGACTACGGCGACGACCTGGCGGCGGCCTGGCGCACGGCCCGCCAGGGCACCGACGGATACGGCGCCCGCTGGAGGACGGAGGCACGGCGCCTGGAGCGGTCGGCGGGGGAGGTGGCGGGCGCGGGCGGGACGGCGGGTACCGGGGGCCGGGCCGGGGCTGGGTCCGAGGCCGGCGCCGGCGCCGGGGCCGCGGCCGGGGCCGCGGCTGGGGCCGGGGCCGGGAGCGGGGCCGGGAGCGGGCCCGTGGGCGGCGACGATGCCGTGGCCGGCCTTGTGACCGCGCTGGCGTTTCCCGAGCGGGTGGCCAGGGCTCGGGAGCAGGGTGGATATCTGATGGTGTCGGGGAGCGGGGCGCGGTTGGCCGAGGGGTCGCGGCTGCGGTCCAGTCCGTGGCTCGCCGTGGCGGTGGCGGACCGTACCGCGCGGGACGCCACGGCGCGGGTGCGGCTCGCGGCCGTGGTGGACGAGGCCATGGCGCGGCGGGCGGCGGGGCATCTGCGGAGCACCGGCGAGGAGGTGCGCTGGGAGGACGGGGACGTGGCCGCGCGGTCCGTGGACCGGCTGGGGGCGGTCGAGCTGACGGTCCGCCCGCTGGGCGCGGGGGCCGAGCCGGCTCTCGTGCGGGAGGCACTTCTCGACGGCCTGCGGCGCGAGGGGCTCGGGCTGCTGCGGTGGCGCAAGGAGGCCGGGGAGCTGCGCGAGCGGCTCGCCTTCCTCCATCGGGAGCTGGGCGGGCTCTGGCCGGACGTGTCGGAGGGGACGCTGGTCGACCGGGCCGAGGAGTGGCTGGAGCCGGAGCTGTCCCGGGCGTCGCGCCGGGCCGATCTGGGGCGGATCGACGCCGGGGAGGCGCTGCGGCGGCTGCTGCCGTGGGCGTCGGGCGAGGCGGTGCGCCTCGACGAGCTGGCGCCGGAGCGGATCGAGGTTCCGAGCGGTTCGCGGATACGGGTCGAGTACGGGGGTGAGCGGCCGGTGCTCGCGGTGAAGCTCCAGGAGATGTTCGGGCTGGCCGAGACGCCCCGGGTGGCCGGGGTCCCGGTGCTCGTCCACCTCCTCTCCCCCGCCGGCCGGCCGGCCGCGGTGACGGCCGACCTGGCGTCGTTCTGGCGGGAGGGCTACCGCGCGGTGCGGGCGGAGCTGCGGGGGCGGTACCCGAAGCACCCGTGGCCGGAGGATCCGTCGGCCGCGGTGCCGACCCGGCACACCAGCGCGCGGCTCAGAGGGGAGCGCTGACCGGGGTCGGGGCCGGGGCGGCGGGCGGCTCGGGCTCGGGGCGCCGCGAGCGGGCCTCCAGCCAGAGGGAGAGGGCGAGGAGGGCCAGTGCCAGGAAGGTGAGGGTCCACGGGACGTAGGAGACGAGCATGAGGACCATCAGGCGGTTGGAGGAGACCATCGCGCCGACGCTCTCGAGGTAGTCCTCGCGCATCTTCACGTGCCCCGCGAAGACGGTGAGGGTGTCCTGCCCCATCAGCTTCTTGGCGTTGCGGAGCTCCTCCTTGTGGATCTCCTCGCCGTTGACGGGGGCCCCGGTGACCGGCTCGATCCAGAACATCCGCTTGGTCGTGTACCAGCGGGTGAGGCCGGAGTCGGCGAGGATCTTCGGGGTGATGCCCTTGACCGGCATGGCCTTGGGCATGGGGACCTTGGTCCAGGGGATGGTCTGCTCGAAGTAGTAGACCTCCATGCCGCGGAAGGTGCGGGTGCCCTTGTAGTGGATGGGGGCGGCGGTGCGGGTCTGGGCGTCGAAGTACTGGTAGTCGCGCTTCTCGGTCAGGAAGGGGAACTTGAACTCGATGCCCTCGCGCCGGACCGGGTCGTCGTCGACCGATTCGCCGGTGGCGTGGACGGGGTCCTGGGTGTGGGCGTCGAAGACGTACCGCTCCGGGACCTTGGAGACCATCTTGCCGTCGGGCCCGGTGACGTAGGCGAGGGCGTCCCAGACGACGACGTCGCGGCCGGCGTCGCGTTCGATGCGCCGCGACTCCTCCACGTTGCCCTTGAGGGTCTGGATGATCGTGATCTTGTCGACCTTCTCGGCCTTGAGCGTGGAGTAGTCGAGGAGGGTCGCGGGCCGCGCCTCCAGGACGGTCTCCTGGTACTGGTTGGCCGGGATCTTCGCCAGGCGCGGGAAGGCGTACCAGCGCAGGGTCGGGGCCATCGCGGCGCAGAAGACGGCGAGGGCGAGCAGGACGAGGCTGGCTCGGCGGCGCACGGTCGGCCTCCTACTTCTTGACGCCGGGATCGGCGGTCAGGAGGGGCTTGGGCGAGGTGGGGCCTTCCGGCGGCAGATCGACCACGGAGAGGAGCAGGACGAAGAGGAGGACTGGGGCGAGTCCGATGGCGGCGGCGACGAGGGCGCGCATGGTCGGCCTCCCGGGTGCGATCTGATAGGTCGTCAGGGCGGGGGCACCGTAGCAACGCGGCCGCGAGATGAGAACACGTTGCACCCGGGTAACGCGAAGCGCCGTCCCCCCGCCCGGTGCGGACGGGGGGACGGCGCGGTGGCTCGCGGCGCGGAGGGGCGGGGCCCGGAGGCCCTGACCGTCAGGCCGAGGGGGAGGTGCTGGGCGAGGGGGTGGCCTCGGGCGTGCCGCTGCCGGAGGGCGTCGGCTCCGGGGTCGGCTGCGGGTCCGTCGTCGCGGGCGCGGTGACCGTCAGGTCGATGAAGGTCGTTCCGCCGCCCGGCGCGGTCAGCTGGAGGTAGTACGTGCCCGCCTCGGCACCCGCGAGGAGGTCGCCGGAGGCGAAGGTGAGCAGTCCGTTCGCCCCGGTCTTCAGGGTGACGGTACGGACCGTGGTGCCGTCCGCGGTCTTGAAGGACGGGCCCTCGGTGCTCTCCTTGGGGTCCGTCTTCGAGGTGACGATCACCGCGGTGACGGTCACGCCGGGGGCGAGGGCGCCCTTGTCGGTGGCCTTCACCTGGATCTCCTGGGCGAAGGAGGTGCCGGTCGCGGCCGTCAGCGGGTCGCCGGCGACCCGCGCGAGGGTGTCCGCCGTGCGCGCCGTGACGGTCGCGGCGAACTTGGCCGCGTCCAGGGTGCGGCCCACGACGGTGGCCTTCACGGTGAAGGAGCCCGTCTTCTCGCCGGCCCGGAGGACGGGCGAGGTGGCGAGGCCGGTCGAGCCGGTGGTGACGGTGGCGGTGGTCCCGCCGCCGGCGAAGCGGGTGTCGGTGGTGCCGAAGATCTCGAAGCGGACGCTCACGCCGGAGACCGGCTTGCCCGAGGCGTCGAGCGCCGCGACCCTCGGGGATCCGGCGAAGGCGTTGCCGGTGGTCGCGGTCAGCTCCTCGTTGGCCACGATCGCGAGCCGTGCGACCTGGGCCGCCGGCGGGAGGGTGGGCGGCGTCACCGGCGGGGTGACCGGGGGCTTGTCGGGGACGGTCGGCGGCTTGGGCGTGACGGGGCGGTTCTCCGAGGGCTTCGGCTTCGGCGCGACCGGGGTCGGCGACGGAGTCGTGGGGGCCGTCGGGAGCGGGGTGGCCGGGTGGAGGCCGTTGCCCCTGTTGCCGCCGTCGCTGCGCGAGCCCGGCAGCACGCCCGTGCCGTCCGGGACCTGGTGGGTGCCGCGCTGGTAGAAGGCGACCCAGGACATGACCGTGTTCAGATACTCCCTGGAGTGGTTGTAGCTGAGGATCGCCTGGTCGAGGTCGGCCTGGAGCGCGAGGTTGCGGTCGTTCGCGCAGAGGTAGAGGCCGGCGGCCTGCGCCGCGTCGTAGATGTTGTTCGGGTCCTTCTTCCCGTCGCTGTTGGCGTCCTGGCCCCAGGTGGCCCAGGTGGACGGGATGAACTGCATCGGGCCGACGGCCCGGTCGTGGACCTTGTCGCCGTCGAAGGCGCCGCCGTCGGTGTCGGTGATCCTGGCGAAGCCGACGCCGTCGAGCACGGGGCCGAGGATCGGCGGGGACGCGGTGCCGTTGGCGTCGACCCGGCCGCCGCGCGCCTGCCCGGACTCCACCTTGCCGATGCCGGCGAGCACCTGCCACGGCAGGTTGCAGCCGGGGTCGGTCGAGCGTATCGACAGCTCGGCGCGCTTGTAGGCGGCGTAGACGGACGCGGGTATGCCGGCCTCGGCGGGGCCGGTGATCACCGGCAGATTGGTGCTCGCCCCGGGCTTGTTGGGCGTGTTCAGCGGCGGCAGGTCCGTGTAGTACGGGGAATTGCCCGTCACCGAGCCGTCCGGGGACGGCGAGGCCGAGTCACCGGCGCCGACGGCCTGGTCCCCGCCGCTGTTGTCCGCGGCCGGAGTGGTCGCCTCCGGTGCCTGTGAGGCGGCGAGCGCCGCGACCGCCGCGGCCACCACCGCACCACTGGTGGCTCCCCTGCGCAGTCGGCGGCCGATGTGCGCTGCCATATCCGTCGTCCCCTCCCCATCGACGCGGTCCCACGCTCCCCGCGCGAGACCTCAGGCGACCCTATGCCAACTCCGGACCACCGGACACCGGCCCCTGACCGTGTTTCACGGTTTCGTCACCTCTTGGCCGCCTGCCGACCAGGCGAGTCGGGGAACCGACCGGAGCGTCCCGGCCCTCTTGCACTCCGGTCGGCCACGCACTCCGGCCCGCCGTCACCACCCGAGCCCTGGGGGAACTCCCGTTGCCGTTCACGCTGAGCCACGCCGCCGCCGTGCTGCCCGCCCTGCGCCGCGACGGGACCGCGCGCGGACCTCTGGTCGCGTCCGCACTCGTCGCCGGGTCCTTCTCGCCCGACATGACCTACTTCGCCGCGACCGCGTTCCCGGGGGCGATGGTCTTCGGGGACGTCACCCACTCCCCCGTCGGGATCGTCACGGCCGACGTCCTGATCACCGCCGCGCTCGTGGCCCTCTGGCTGACGGTGCGCGAACCGCTCGTCGCACTGCTGCCCGCCCGGTGGCGCGGCCGGGTGTACGGGCTCGTCCGGGGCCGCCCGTGGCGGGAGCGGCACCCGGCCGCGCTCGCCGGATGGTTCTGCCTCTCGTCGATGATCGGCGCCACGACCCATGTGGTGTGGGACTCCTTCACCCACCTCGACCGCTGGGGCACCCGCGCGATCCCTCTCCTCGGCGAGATCGTCGCCGGGTTCCCGGTCTATCTCTACGCGCAGTACGGGGGTTCGGCGCTGGCCCTCGGCCTCCTCGGCTGGTGCACGGCGCGGGCGCTGCGCTCCGGTGCCCCGGAGGCGGAACTGCCGTCCGGGGCCGTGATGCCCGGCCGGCGCGGCCGGCTCCTCGCCGCCGTGCTGATCGGCGGCTGCGTCCTCGCGGGGGTCGCCCACCGAGTGCTGCGCTGGGCCGCGTACTGGGGCTGGAACCGGATCGAGACGCCCCTCGACGTCATCCCGACGGCCTGCTTCGGCGCCGGCGCGGGGCTCGCCGTCGGGCTCGTGCTGTACGGGACGGGGGTGCGGCTCCTCCGATCGTCGCGGGCCCGGACGGCTCCGGCCGCGCCGGTCCACCGGGAGCCCCCGGATCCGGCGCCCCGGCGGGAACGCTCCCGTCCGGGATCTCGGTGATCTTCTCCGGCGGGGTGTAGCCACGGGCGGCCGCGCCGCCGGAGAGCCTGCGGTGCACGACGAGGGCGACGCTCTCCAGGGTGCGGACGCCGTACTTCATGGTGGGGTTGTCGTGGCTGAGGAGGGCGATCCGGTAGTCGACGGCGGGGTCTTCCGTGCCGGTGTCTGCGCCTGTGTACGCGCTCGTGTCTGCGCTCGTGTCCGTGGCGGGGTCCGTGGTCCTGCTGGGGTCCGTGGTGGTGTTCGTGCCCGTTTCCGGCGTGGGGGCCGCCACCGGACGCACGATGCCGATGCTGTGCACGCGCCACGCGTGGGTCGCCCGGGACAACCAGCCGTTCTTGAGGTGGACCTTGACCGTGCGCGGTGCGCCCGCGGTGACGCCCCAGGCCTGCGAGTGGACGACCTGACCCATCAGGGACAGCGCCTCGGTGCGCCGTGACACCGCGGCGAGGAGGGCGAGTTGGTCGCGTGCGGTGGTGCGGGTGAGGCCCCAGTAGTTGCCGCGACCGAGAACGGTGTCCTGCGCTCCGGCCTCCCGCAGCACCCTGTTCAGCCGGGCGCGGGACAGGCCCTGCCACAGTGCGGTGGCGGCCTTGTTGTCCGAGCGGGTGATCATCGCCTTCAGCCGACGCGCCTCGAGGCGCGTCGGCGCCCGGCCGAGCTCCTCCGCGCGTCCGAGGACGGCCTGCATGATCAGGACCTTGGCGATGCTCGCGGAGTCGTACGCCAGGGTGTCGGCCAGCCGGCAGCGCAGTCCGCGCCCGGGGTCGTGGATCGCCAGGGAGACCGTTCCCTCGCGGCCCTTCAGCGCCGTCGCGATGTCCTGGGACAGGCGGGCGGCGAGAGCCGGCTCGCGGGACGAGGTGCAGAGGGCGGGCGCCGGGTGTGCCTCGGCGGGCCAGGGCCAGGCGGTGCCGGAGGCGCCGAGCAGGGCGGTGAGGAGGGCCCAGGCGGGGAGGGCCGAGCGGCGGCGCGGGATCATGCTCCCCAGTTTCGGGAGCGGGGGCGCGGGGGCGCGCCTTGACTGGTCCGAGTGGCGCACAGTCCGCCGCCTGGTGCGGGACCCGCACCGCGAGGGCATCGTCCTCGGGGTGCGGGTCCGGGCGCGGAACGCGGAGGCGCCGCTGGGGGCGCCGCCCCGTGTGCCCACCCTCCCCGAGCTCTCGGCTTCGCTCGAGCAGGGGGACCCCCATCGCCCAGCGGGACGATTGCCCACACGGCGGGTGGGCACCGCCCACAACGGTCAGTGCGCCGCCGAGTCCCAGTTCGGGCCCACGCCTACCGAGACGTCCAGGGGGGCTCGGAGGTCGGCGGCGGCTGACATCTGTTCGCGGACCAGGGACTCGACCTGTTCGCGCTCGCCGGGGGCGAGTTCGAGGACGATTTCGTCGTGGACCTGGAGGAGCATCCGGGAGGCGAGGCCCGCGTCGGTGAGGGCGCGGTCCACGTTCAGCATGGCGACCTTGACGATGTCGGCGGCCGTGCCCTGGATGGGGGCGTTGAGCGCCATCCGCTCCGCGGCCTCGCGGCGCTGGCGGTTGTCGCTGTTGAGGTCCGGGAGGTAGCGGCGGCGGCCGAGCATCGTCTCGGTGTACCCGGTGGCACGGGCCTCGTCGACGACGCGGCGCAGGTAGTCCCGTACCCCGCCGAAGCGCTCGAAGTAGGTGTCCATCAGGCCCCGCGCCTCGCCCGGGTCGATGTTCAGCTGCTGGGAGAGGCCGAACGCCGACAGGCCGTAGGCCAGGCCGTACGACATGGCCTTGATCTTGCGGCGCATCTCGGCGTCGACGGCGGACCGCTCGACGCCGAAGACCTGGGAGGCGACGGTGGTGTGCAGGTCCTCGCCGGAGGTGAAGGCCTCGATGAGGCCCTCGTCCTCGGAGAGGTGGGCCATGACGCGGAGCTCGATCTGGCTGTAGTCGGCGGTCATGAGGGCCTCGAAGCCCTCTCCGACGACGAAGCCGTGCCGGATGGCGCGGCCCTCGTCCGTCCGGACCGGCACGTTCTGCAGGTTCGGGTCGGTGGAGGAGAGGCGGCCGGTCGCGGCGACGGTCTGGCTGAAGGTGGTGTGGATGCGGCCGTCCGCGGCGACGGTCTTGATCAGGCCCTCGACCGTCGAGCGCAGGCGGGCCTGCTCGCGGTGGCGGAGCATGATCACCGGGAGCTCGTGCTCGGTCTGTCCGGCCAGCCAGGCGAGCGCGTCGGCGTCCGTCGTGTACCCGGTCTTGGTCTTCTTCGTCTTCGGCAGGTTCAGCTCGCCGAAGAAGACCTCCTGGAGCTGCTTGGGCGAGCCGAGGTTGAACTCGTGACCGACGGAGGCGTGGGCCTCCTTCACGGCCTGCTGCACCGCGCCGGCGAACTGCTGCTCCATGGCCTCCAGGTGGTCGCGGTCGGCGGCGATGCCGTGCCGCTCCAGGCGGGCGAGGAGGACGGAGGTGGGGAGCTCGACCTCGTGGAGGAGCTCGCGGGCGCCGACCTCGGCGAGCCGCTCGTCGAAGGCCCCGCCGAGGTCGAGGACGGCCCGCGCCTGGCTCATGAGGGCCTCGGCCTCGGCGGTGTCGTCGGCGCCGAAGGCGAGCTGGCCGTCGGTGGCGGCCGCCGCCGGGGCGAGCTCGCGGCCGAGGTACTCGACGGTGAGGGCGTCGAGGGCGAAGGAGCGCCGGCCGGGCTTGACCAGGTAGGCGGCGAGGGCGGTGTCCATGGTGACGCCCGCGATGCTCCAGCCGTGCTCGGGGAAGACCCGCATGGCGCCCTTGGCGTTGTGCATGACCTTCGGCCGCTCGGGGTCGGAGATCCACGCGGCCCAGGCCTGCTCGTCGGCCTCGTCGAGCGCGCTGGGGTCGAACCAGGCGGCCGCTCCGCCGGCGGCGGCGAGGGCGACCTCGCCGACGTTCCCCGTGCCGAGGGTCCAGCTGTCGACGGTGGCGATGCCGAGGGGCTCGCCGGCGTGCTCGGCGAGCCAGGGGGCGAGCTCGCCGGCGCCGAGGACGGTGAAGTCGAGCTCGACGCCCGCGGCGGGGGCCGGGGCGGCCTCCTCGGCGCTGCCCGGGTCGACGGCGAGGAGCCGCTCGCGGAGCGAGGGGTTGCGGATCTCCAGGGTGTCGAGGACGAGGGCGACGGCCGCGCGGTCGTACGGCTCGCGGGCGAGGTCGGTGACGGTCTTCGGCAGCTCGACGTCCCGGACCATCTCGGTCAGGCGGCGGTTGAGCTTGACCGACTCCAGGTGGTCGCGGAAGTTCTGCCCGGCCTTGCCCTTGACCTCCTCGGCGCGCTCGACGAGCTCGGCGAAGGAGCCGAACTGGTTGATCCACTTGGCGGCGGTCTTCTCGCCGACGCCGGGGATGCCCGGGAGGTTGTCGGACGGGTCGCCGCGCAGGGCGGCGAAGTCGGGGTACTGCGAGGGGCTCAGGCCGTACTTCTCCTGGACCTTCTCCGGGGTGAAGCGGGTGAGCTCCGAGACGCCCTTGGTCGGGTAGAGCACGGTGGTGTGGTCGGTGACGAGCTGGAAGGAGTCCCGGTCGCCGGTGACGATGAGCACCTCGAAGCCCTCGGCCTCGGCCTGGGTGGCGAGGGTCGCGATGACGTCGTCGGCCTCGAAGCCGTCGACGGCGAAGCGCGGCGCGTGCATCGCGTCGAGGAGCTCGCCGATCAGCTCGACCTGCCCCTTGAACTCGTCGGGGGTCTTCGAGCGGTTCGCCTTGTACTCCGGGAACTCCTCGGACCGCCAGGTCTTCCGGGACACGTCGAACGCGACCGCGAAGTGGGTGGGTGCCTCGTCGCGGAGCGTGTTCGCCAGCATCGACGCGAAGCCGTAGATCGCGTTCGTCGGCTGCCCGGTCGCGGTGGTGAAGTTCTCCGCGGGCAGCGCGAAGAACGCCCGGTACGCGAGCGAGTGCCCGTCCATGAGGAGCAGGCGGGGGCGGGTGTCTGCGGGGTTCTTCGATGCTGTCTCGGCCACACGACGATCCTGCCACGGCCCGCTGACAATCCCGTCCACACCGGCCGGGGTGCCGGGTTGTCGGTGCCGCGTGACAGGATCGGAGACGTACGCCAGAGGATTACCGCTCAAGGGAGAGCGCGATGGTCAGCAAGCCGCCGGCCGGTGACCCGGTCCAGGACGCACCGCAGGTCACGCCGCCGCAGCACGCCGCCGCGGGCCTGCCCGCCATCGGGCACACCCTGCGGATCGCGCAGGAGCAGATGGGGCTGCGGCGCACCGCGCGGACCCTGCTCAAGGTCAATCAGAAGGACGGCTTCGACTGTCCCGGCTGCGCCTGGCCCGAGGGTGACAAGCGGCATGTGGCGGAGTTCTGCGAGAACGGCGCGAAGGCGGTCGCCGAGGAGGCGACGCTGCGCCGGGTGACCCCGGAGTTCTTCGCGGCGCACCCGGTGGCGGACCTGGCGACCCGCAGCGGGTACTGGCTGGGCCAGCAGGGCCGGATCACGCAGCCGATGCTCCTGGACGAGGGCGGCGAGCGGTACGAGCCGGTGACCTGGGAGCGGGCGTTCTCGATCATCGCGGAGGAGCTGCGGGCCCTGGCCTCCCCGGACGAGGCGCTCTTCTACACCTCGGGGCGGACGAGCAACGAGGCGGCGTTCCTGCTCCAGCTCTTCGCGCGCGAGTTCGGCACGAACAACCTGCCGGACTGCTCCAACATGTGCCACGAGTCCTCGGGCTCGGCGCTGACCGAGACGATCGGCATCGGCAAGGGCAGCGTCTCCCTGGAGGACCTGCACCGGGCGGACCTGATCATCGTCGCCGGGCAGAACCCGGGGACGAACCATCCGCGGATGCTGTCGGCCCTGGAGAAGGCGAAGGCCTCGGGCGCCCGGATCATCTCGGTGAACCCGCTGCCGGAGGCGGGCCTGGAGCGCTTCAAGAACCCGCAGACCCCGCAGGGCATGCTCAAGGGCGCGGCGCTCACCGACCTCTTCCTGCAGATCCGGATCGGCGGCGACCAGGCCCTCTTCCGCCTGCTCAACAAGCTGGTCCTGGAGACGGCCGGGGCGGTCGACGAGGAGTTCGTACGCGAACACACCCACGGGTACGAGGAGTTCGCAGCGGCGGCGAAGGCGGCCGACTGGGACGAGACGCTCGCCGCGACGGGCCTCGACCGGTCCGAGATCGAGCGGGCCCTGGAGATGGTGCTCGCCTCGGAGCGGACGATCGTCTGCTGGGCGATGGGCCTCACCCAGCACAAGCACTCCGTGCCGACCATCCGCGAGGTGGTCAACTTCCTGCTGCTGCGCGGGAACATCGGGCGGCCGGGCGCGGGCGTGTGCCCGGTGCGCGGCCATTCGAACGTGCAGGGCGACCGCACGATGGGCATCTTCGAGCGCCCCGCACCGGCCTTCCTCGACGCCCTGGACAAGGAGTTCGGGATCGTCTCGCCGCGTCACCACGGCTTCGACGTGGTGCGCTCGATCCAGGCGCTGCGCGACGGCGAGGCGAAGGTGTTCTTCGCGATGGGCGGCAACTTCGTGGGGGCGACGCCCGACACGGAGGTGACGGAGGCGGCCATGCGGAACGCGCGCCTGACCGTGCACGTCTCGACGAAGCTGAACCGCTCGCACGCGGTGACGGGCACGCGCGCGCTGATCCTGCCGACGCTCGGCCGCACCGACAAGGACGCGCAGAAGAGCGGCCGGCAGTTCGTGACGGTCGAGGAC
The DNA here is from genome assembly GCF_042889835.1 of Streptomyces sp. NPDC002463. Classification (NCBI taxonomy): domain Bacteria; kingdom Bacillati; phylum Actinomycetota; class Actinomycetes; order Kitasatosporales; family Streptomycetaceae; genus Streptomyces; species Streptomyces sp. NPDC002463. The sequence continues at coordinate 411,345 of NZ_JBIARL010000002.1, read as the reverse complement.
TCGATGAGCCTGGTGCACGCCTCCCGGGGCAACCTGCCGCCGGCGAGCCCGCACCTGCTGTCCGAGCCGGCGATCGTGGCGCGGATGGCCCGGGCCGTGCTCGGCGGGGGATCGGCGACGCCCTGGGAGGAGTTCGAGGCGGACTACGCCCGGATCCGGGACCGCATCGCGCGCGTGGTCCCCGGTTTCGAGGACTTCAACGCCCGTCTCGCGGCGAACCCCGGCGGTTTCGCGCTGCCGCACGGCCCGCGTGACGAGCGCCGCTTCCCCACGAAGACCGGCAAGGCCAACTTCACGGCCGCCCCCGTCGAGTACCCGAAGGTGCCCGAGGGCCGGCTGCTGCTGCAGACGCTCCGCTCGCACGATCAGTACAACACCACGATCTACGGTCTGGACGACCGCTACCGGGGGATCAAGGGCGGCCGCCGGGTCGTCCTGGTGCACCCGCAGGACGCGGCGGCGCTCGGCTTCGCCGACGGGCAGTACGCGGACCTGGTGAGCGAGTGGGCCGACGGCACGGAGCGGCGGGCGCCCGGCTTCCGGGTGGTGCACTACCCGACGTCCCGGGGGTGCGCGGCCGCCTACTACCCGGAGACGAACGTGCTGGTCCCGCTGGAGTCGACGGCGGACATCAGCAACACCCCCGCCAGCAAGTCCGTGATCGTGCGTCTGGAACAATCACAGTCCGCCTAAGCGTTTGCTCAGGCGTCCTGAACGCGACAAGCAGCCGCACGAAGACGAACGGAGCCGGGCCCATGGGTGAGCAGCAGCACGTGAAGTTCCCGCAGGAGGTCATCGACGAGTACGCGGCGCTGGGCGTCGACCTCCCGGCGCTCTTCTCGGCCGGACACCTCGGGAACCGGATGGGCGTCCAGATCGTGGAGGCCTCGGCCGAGCGGGTCGTCGGCACCATGCCGGTCGAGGGCAACACCCAGCCGTACGGGCTGCTGCACGGCGGGGCGTCGGCGGTGCTCGCCGAGACGCTGGGCTCCGTCGGCTCGATGCTGCACGGCGGGGTCTCGAAGATCGCCGTCGGCGTCGACCTGAACTGCACCCACCACCGCGGGGTGCGCAGCGGTCTGGTGACCGGCGTGGCGACCCCGGTCCACCGCGGACGGACCACCGCGACGTACGAGATCGTGATCAGCGACGAGCAGGGCAAGCGGGTGTGCTCGGCGCGGCTGACGTGCCTGCTGCGCGACATCGACGCGAAGGACGCGGGGAACCTGCCGGCGGCGGGCCGGGCGGACGGCGCCTGAGCCGACCGAGCGGACTCCGAGCCGGTACGGACGGCGCGGTGCGGGACGGGTGACCGTCCGGCACCGCGCCGTTCGCGTCTCAACTCCCCTGCCGCCGCCCCCTCTTGCCCCACACGGTCGCAGCCGCTTCACTGGCGGCCTCCCCCACAGGAGAACACCTGATCCATTCACCCATCGAGGGGTTCTTCGTGACAGCCGTACGCACCACCACCGCGATGACCGCCGTCACCGCCGCCGCCTGCGCCGCAGTGATCGCCACCGCGATCCCGTCCTCGGCCATCAACTCGTACAACGCGGCCCCCGCCCCCGAGCGCACCGAGGTCGGCGCGCTCGTCGCGACCTGGGACAACGACGACGACCCGGCGACGCCGGACCGGGTCGACTGGGTCTGCTCCGGCACCATGATCGACGCGGACACCTTCCTCACGGCCGCCCACTGCACCACGGACTGGCCGGCGAACGTCCGCTTCTACGTCTCGCTCGACCAGGACGTCCAGGCCGGCCTGGACCGGGCGGCCGCCGAGCACCCCGGCGACCCCGGCGCCGTTGCACGGAGCGTGGCCGTCGAGGGCGCCGCCCACAGCCACCCCGCCTACCCCGGCCCCGCCTCCGACACCCATGACATCTCGGTGATCGAACTGCCGGAGAAGGCGGTGAAGGCCCGCTGGTCCTTCACGCCGGCGACACTGCCGAAGGCGGGCGCGCTGGCCGCGCTCGGCCCGCAGGGGCTGAACTCCACGGCGTTCCTCGTCTCCGGATACGGCACGCAGGAGGCGTCGCGCGGACCGGGCGGCCAGACCCACCCGGGCGGCGGGGTCCGCATGAAGGCGCCGGTCTCCTTCAACGCCCTCAACGACGCGTGGGTCCGGCTCGCGATGACCGCACCCCAGGGCAACGGCGGTGCCTGCTACGGCGATTCGGGAGGCCCCAACTTCGCGACGCTGAACGGGAAGCTGACGCTCGTCGCCACCACGATCACCGGCGACACGCCCTGCTACGCCACGAACGTCACGTACCGCCTGGACACTCCCGGCGCGCGCGACTTCCTGAAGCCGTTCGTCCAACTCCCGTGACACGCGCCCGTTCACGGTCGGCCGGGGCCGCCCTGGCGGCGGCCCTGGCCGGGTGCGCGCTCACCCTGTCCGCCGGCTGCGGCCGCGCTCCGGACCCTCGCCCCGCACCGTCGCCCGCACCCCGGACCAGCACCCCCGCCGACGTCTGCGCGAACCTGGTGTCGTACTGGGTGAAGGAGGCGCTCAAGGGATCGAAGTGGGCGGGACTCGACTGGGAGCAGAAGGGGCTCTCCAACGAGCAGTACGAGATCCACGACGAGGTGCTCGCGGCCGCCCGGGCCGAGGACGGACGCTCGGGACGGAGGGCCGCCGAGGCGCTGGCCGACCGGGAGTCGCGACGGCGTTGCGAGGCGGCGAACGGGGCGACGGGAAGCTCGGAGAACTGGCGTCCGCCCGACGAGTGGACCACCGCCCCGACCCCTCCCGGGAGCTCCGGACCCTCCCCCGGCGAATGATCCCGGCCATGATCGCCGTAACCCTGCGTGACATCCAAGCCATTCGGGAGCGGAATGGCCGGATCGGCGCCCGCCCTGCTCTCCGTCCGCTGACGAATGGGGCGGTGTCCGATATCCGGAGACCCTCACGGGTCGTTCGTCAGGACCGTGATCCCTTCAAGCCCCTTAGCGGAACTGGGGATTCTCAGCATGCGAACACCGCACTACCGACCGCTGTGCCCGGGTTTGCACCCCGCGTGCACACCGTCTCCGCCCGTCGGCATAACAAGACAGTCACATCCTGACCTGGGCGCTCCCCGCCGTTCCCCACCTGCGCCTAGAGTCACGGCCAGTCACCGCGCCGCCGGGCGCTTCCACTGCACGGCCTGCTCGACCCAGTACGGCCCGGCATCGAAAACGGCACCTCTAGCTACACAGCTTCACGGCACCGCCTCAGCTTGAGGGGGCCGCGCCAGGGAAAGGATTCTTCGTGCGACACCGTTCTTTGCTCATCCTCACCAGCGTGCTCACCACGGGAGCGCTCACTCTCACCGCCTGCGGTTCGCGCGACGACAAGGGTGGCAGTGACAACAACGCGAGCGGTGGCGGCGACGTCACCGTCGTCATCGGCGTCGACGCCCCGCTGACCGGCTCCCTCTCGGCGCTCGGCCAGGGCATCAAGAACTCCGTGGACCTGGCGGTCCAGACGGCCAACAAGAACAAGGAAGTCCCTGGCGTCACCTTCAAGATCGAGGGCCTCGACGACCAGGCCGTCCCGGCCTCCGGCCAGGCCAACGCCACCAAGCTCGTCGGCAACAAGGACGTCCTCGGCGTGGTCGGCCCGCTGAACTCCGGCGTCTCCCAGCAGATGCAGGGCGTCTTCGCCTCCGCCAACCTGGCCCAGGTCTCCCCGGCCAACACCAACCCGGCGCTCAGCCAGGGCGACAACTGGGGCAAGGGCGAGTTCAAGCGCCCCTTCAAGACCTACTTCCGCACCGCCGCCACCGACGTGGTCCAGGGCAAGTTCGCCGCCCAGTACCTCTTCAAGGACGCCGGCAAGAAGAAGGTCTTCGTCGTCGACGACAAGCAGACCTACGGTGCCGGCCTCGCGGCGATCTTCTCCGACGAGTTCAAGCGCCTCGGCGGCCAGGTCGTCGACACCGACCACGTCACCGTGAAGGAGACCGACTTCTCCTCCACCGCCGACAAGGTCAAGGCCTCCGGCGCCGACTCCGTCTACTTCGGCGGCCAGTACCCCGAGGGCGGTCTGCTCTCCGACCAGGTCAAGAAGACCGGCGCCAAGATCCCCGTCATGGGCGGCGACGGCATCTACGACCCGGCCTTCATCAGCGCCTCCGCCGAGGCCAACGACGGTGACCTGGCCACCTCGATCGGCTACCCGGTCGAGAAGCTCGACACCGCCAAGAAGTTCATCGCGGACTACAACGCGGGCGGCTACAAGGACCCGTACGCGGCCTACGGCGGCTACTCCTACGACGCCGGCTGGGCGATCATCCAGGCCGTGAAGGCCGTCGTCCAGGCCAACGGCGGCAAGCTGCCGTCCGACGCCCGCGCCAAGGTCACCGAGGCCCTGGGCAAGGTCTCCTTCGACGGTGTGACCGGCAAGGTCTCCTTCGACGAGTACGGCGACACCACCAACAAGCAGCTCACGGTCTACAAGGTCGAGGGCGGCAAGTGGGTCGACGTCAAGAGCGACACCTTCAACCAGTAATCCCCTGCACCACCGGCGCCCGTAAGGGAGCCCGCTCCATCTGAACCAAGCCGCGCGAGGGCGCAAACAGCGCCCTCGCGCGGAGTCATATCCGACAAGCTCATCGGAGGCCTGCGGTGCACGAACTGCCGCAACAGCTGGCCAACGGCCTGGCCCTCGGTGCCCTCTATGGCCTCATCGCCATCGGGTACACCATGGTCTACGGCATCGTTCAGCTCATCAACTTCGCCCACGGCGAGATCTTCATGATCGGGGGCTTCGGCGCCCTCACCACCTACACCGCTCTCCCGAGCGGCACGTCCCTGCTGGTGGCGATACCGCTCATGATCGTCGGTGGCGCGATAGCCTCCGTGGCCGTCGCGACCGCCGCCGAGCGGTTCGCCTACCGTCCACTGCGCAACGCGCCCCGACTGGCCCCGCTCATCACGGCGATCGGTCTGTCCATCGCGCTCCAGCAGCTGGTCTGGCAGTTCTACCCGGACGCCAAGAAGGCCGTGAGCTTCCCCGAGTTCCCGGGCGAGGCGTTCCAGATCACCTCGAGCCTCTCGATCCAGCGCTCCGACGCCTTCGTGCTCGTCCTCGCACCGCTGTGCATGCTCGCCCTCGGCCTCTTCGTCTCCAAGAGCCGCAGCGGCCGCGCCATGCAGGCCACCGCGCAGGACCCGGACACCGCGAAGCTGATGGGCATCAACACCGACCGCATCATCGTCATGGCCTTCGCCATCGGTGCCGCGTTCGCCGCCGTGGCCGCCGTCGCCTACGGCGTCGACAAGGGCCAGATCAACTTCGAGATGGGCTTCATCCTCGGTCTCAAGGCCTTCACCGCGGCCGTCCTCGGCGGCATCGGCAACATCTACGGCGCCATGGTCGGCGGCGTCGTCCTCGGCATCGCCGAGTCCCTCTCGATCGCCTACATCGAGGACATCCCCGGCATGCAGCAGCTCGGCGGCGGTGCCTGGTCCAACGTGTGGGCCTTCGTCCTCCTCATCCTCGTGCTCCTCGTACGGCCGCAGGGCCTGCTGGGCGAGCGCGTCGCGGACAGGGCGTGAGCACCATGACCGAGACCAAGACCCAGACCGAGAACACCACCGAGGGCTCCGCCGCGCCGAAGCCGGCCGCGCTGCTCTGGACGGCCGTCGCCGGCAGCGTCGTCACCGCCGTGAGCACCTTCCTCGCGTGGACGTGGACCACCGCGTTCCCCGGCAACCTCACGATCTACGGCAACCCCGCCCCGCTCCAGCTCCTCACGCTGGTCGGCGCGGTCCTCACCGGGCTGCACGCACTCTCCGCCCTCGGCGTGAAGGGCCTCGGCTGGCTGACGCCGGCCGGCGCCCGCAAGGCCGTGTGGATCCTCGCCCTCGGCACCTTCGCCACCACCCTCTTCACCGCGATCTCGATCATCGTGGAGCTGGGCGCCCTGGTGGACCTGGAGCCCGGCGCCGGCGTCGCCGTCCTCGCCGCGGCCGTCCCGGCCGTCGCCTCGTACCTGCTGCCCGACGACACGCGCAAGGCCGCCCCGGCCAAGCAGCTGCCGTCCTGGGCCGAGATCCTGATCATCGTCGCGGTCTTCGCCCTCGGCCTGTACGTCGTCACTTTCGGCATCGACACCGACGACTCGGAGCCGCAGCTCTTCATCGCGTACCTGATCATCGTCGGCTTCTCCGCCACCGCGCTGGTCAAGTCCGGGCTGACCCGGAGGCTCTCCGCGATCACCGCGCGCAACCGGCAGGTGACGGTCACGTCCGCCATCGTCATGGCGATCGCCTTCCCGTTCCTCCAGCAGAGCGGCGACACGTACACGCTGATCGCGGTCAACATCCTGATCTTCGCGACCGTCGCCCTCGGCCTGAACATCGTCGTCGGCCTCGCCGGTCTCCTCGACCTCGGTTACGTCGCCTTCCTCGGCGTCGGCGCGTACACCGCGGCCCTCGTCTCCGGTGCCACCAGCTCCGCGTTCGGCATCCAGTTCCCCTTCTGGGCGGCGGCGCTGACCGGCATGGCCGCCTCGCTGGTCTTCGGCGTCGTCATCGGCGCGCCGACCCTGCGGCTGCGCGGCGACTACCTCGCCATCGTGACCCTCGGCTTCGGTGAGATCTTCCGCATCGCCATGGGCAACCTCGACGGCACCTCGGGCCCGCAGATCACCAACGGCCCGAACGGCATCCCGAACATCCCCCAGCTGGAGTTCTTCGGGTACAACTTCGGCGAGTCGCACACCGTGCTCGGCATCGAGCTCGGCGCCTACGCCAACTACTACCTGCTCATGATCCTCGTCATGGCGCTGGTCGTGGTCGTCTTCTCCCGCGCCGGCAACAGCCGCATCGGCCGCGCCTGGGTCGCCATCCGCGAGGACGAGACCGCCGCCACCGCGATGGGCATCAACGGCTTCCGGGTCAAGCTGGTCGCCTTCGCCCTCGGCGCGTGCCTCGCCGGCCTCGCGGGTACGGTGCAGGCGCACGTCAACACCACGGTCGTCCCCGAGAACTACGTCTTCGCCGGCCCCGTGCCGCCGAACTCCGCGTTCCTCCTCGCGGCCGTCATCCTCGGCGGCATGGGAACCATCTCCGGTCCCATCGTCGGCTCCGCGCTGCTCTTCCTCATCCCGGCCAAGCTGTCGTTCCTCCAGGACTACCAGCTGCTCGGCTTCGGCATCGCCCTGATCGTGCTGATGCGTACCCGTCCCGAGGGCCTCATCGCCAACAAGCGGGCGCGGCTGGAATTCCACGAGAACGACGACGACCAGCGGGTCGTGCCGGAGCAGCGGCAGTCCGAGGACGCGGGCGTCGGCACGGCGAAGGCAGGGGCGTGAAAGCCATGACGACCACCACCATCGACACCGCTGTCGGTACGAAGAAGGCCTCCCCGGTCCTGGAGGCGAGCGGCGTCACGATGCGCTTCGGCGGTCTGACCGCCGTGCGCGGGGTCGACCTGACCGTCCGCGAGGGCGAGATCGTCGGCCTGATCGGCCCCAACGGCGCCGGCAAGACGACCTTCTTCAACTGCCTGACCGGTCTGTACGTCCCGACCGAGGGCCAGGTCAGCTACAAGGGGACCGTCCTGCCGCCGAAGCCGCACCTGGTCACCCAGGCCGGCATCGCCCGTACCTTCCAGAACATCCGTCTCTTCTCCAACATGACGGTCCTGGAGAACGTCCTCGTCGGACGGCACACCCGGACCAAGGAGGGCCTGTGGTCCGCGCTGCTGCGCGGCCCCGGCTTCAAGAAGGCGGAGGCCGCCTCCCGCGAACGCGCCATGGAACTCCTGGAGTTCGTGGGTCTCGCGGGCAAGGCGGAGCACCTGGCGCGCAACCTGCCGTACGGCGAGCAGCGCAAGCTGGAGATCGCCCGCGCGCTCGCCAGCGAGCCCGGTCTGCTGCTGCTCGACGAGCCGACCGCCGGCATGAACCAGAGCGAGACCCGCACCACCGAGGAGCTCGTCTTCGCGATCCGCGACCGCGGCATCGCCGTCCTGGTCATCGAGCACGACATGAAGTTCATCTTCAAGCTGTGCGACCGCGTGGCCGTCCTCGTCCAGGGCGAGAAGCTCGTCGAGGGCACGGCCGAGGTCGTCCAGGGCGACGAGCGCGTCGTGGCCGCGTACCTGGGCACGCCGTACGAGGACGCGCCCGGCGCGGAGGAGGCGGCCGAGGTCGAGGCCGCGGAGCAGGCTGCCGGGTCCGCCGCCGAGGCCGAGGTCGAGGAGGCGGAAGAGGCCGCCGCCGAGGCCGAGGTCGAGGAGGCGGAAGAGCCCGCCGCCGAGGCCGAGGTCGAGGAGGCGGAAGAGCCCGCCGCCGAGGCCGACGAGGCGCCTGCCGACGAGGCCCCCGAGGCCGACCAGGCTCCCGAGGCCGAGGCCGACGAGGCTCCCGCCGACGACACCCCCGCCGACGAGGCTCCGGCCGCCGACGCGGACAGCACCACCGAAGGAGACTCCAAGTGACCGCACTTCTGGAGGTCGAGGACCTCAGGGTCGCCTACGGCAAGATCGAGGCCGTCAAGGGCATCTCCTTCTCCGTCGAGGCGGGCCAGGTCGTCGCCCTGATCGGCACCAACGGCGCCGGCAAGACCACGACCCTGCGCACCCTCTCCGGTCTGCTCAAGCCGTCGTCCGGCAAGATCACCTTCGACGGCCAGTCGCTCAGCAGCATCCCGGCCCACAAGGTGGTGTCGCTCGGCCTGGCGCACTCCCCCGAGGGCCGGCACATCTTCCCCCGGCTCACCATCGAGGAGAACCTCCGGCTCGGCGCCTTCCTCCGCAAGGACAAGGACGGGATCGAACAGGACATCCAGAAGTCCTACGACCTCTTCCCGATCCTGGGCGAGCGCCGCAAGCAGGCCGCGGGCACCCTCTCCGGCGGTGAGCAGCAGATGCTGGCGATGGGCAGGGCCCTGATGTCCCGCCCCAAGCTGCTGATGCTGGACGAGCCCTCGATGGGCCTCTCCCCGATCATGATGCAGAAGATCATGGAGACCATCGCGACGCTGAAGTCCGAGGGCATGACGATCCTGCTCATCGAGCAGAACGCGCAGGCCGCGCTCTCCCTCGCGGACTACGGGTACGTCCTGGAGGTCGGCACGATGAAGCTGTCCGGCACCGGCCGCGACCTGCTCGTGAACGACGACGTCCGCAAGACGTACCTCGGCGAGGAGTAGGACCCGTCACAAGTACGAGGAGGCCCGCCCCACAAGGTCGTGGGGCGGGCCTCCTCCTGTGCGGAGTGCGAGGGCTACTGGCCCTTCGCCGCCTTCTTCTCCTCGGCGTCCTCGATGACGGCCTCGGCGACCTGCTGCATCGACATGCGGCGGTCCATCGAGGTCTTCTGGATCCAGCGGAACGCGGCCGGCTCCGTCAGGCCGTACTGGGTCTGCAGGATCGACTTGGCGCGGTCGACGAGCTTGCGGGTCTCCAGGCGCTGGGAGAGGTCGGCGACCTCCTTCTCCAGGGCGCGGAGCTCGGCGAAGCGGGAGACGGCCATCTCGATGGCCGGCACGACGTCGCTCTTGCTGAACGGCTTCACCAGGTACGCCATGGCGCCGGCGTCCCGGGCCCGCTCGACGAGCTCGCGCTGCGAGAAGGCGGTGAGCATGAGGACCGGGGCGATGGACTCGCCGGCGATCTTCTCGGCGGCGGAGATGCCGTCGAGGACGGGCATCTTCACGTCGAGGATGACGAGGTCGGGGCGGTGCTCGCGGGCGAGCTCGACGGCCGTGGCGCCGTCACCGGCCTCACCGACGACCGTGTAGCCCTCTTCCTCCAGCATCTCTTTGAGGTCGAGGCGGATGAGGGCCTCGTCCTCGGCGATGACGACGCGGGTCGTCAGCGGCGGAACGTGCGACGGCTCGGCGTCGTCGGCGGGCTGGGGCGACTCGGGGGCGGTCACACGGGCTCCTCGTTCGATGGCCTCGTTCCGAGGCGGATACAGCTCCCCATGAGCCTACCTACCTCCTGTAAGGTAGGGACACGGCGGGTGATCACCGACCTTCGTTTCGAAGGATGCCCCGGTAGCCCAGCGGAAGAGGCAGTGGTCTCAAACACCATACAGCGTGGGTTCGAATCCCACCCGGGGCACTTTACCTTTGATTCCAAGGTCTGAGACGAATAGGCCGATCAAGGCCCCGTCCCCGCCGCCTCCCTAGTTCAGCGGGTCTCCGATGTGATGCACCCGGACCAGGTTCGTGGAGCCCGCGACGCCCGGCGGGGAGCCGGCCGTGATGACCACGATGTCGCCGGGCCGGCAGCGGCCGATCCTCAGCAGCTGCTCGTCGACCTGGGCCACCATCGCGTCCGTGGAGTCCACCGACGGGCCGAGGAAGGTCTCGACGCCCCAGGTGAGGTTGAGCTGGGAGCGGGTCGCCGGGTCCGGGGTGAAGGCGAGCAGCGGGATCGGCGAGCGGTAGCGGGAGAGCCGCTTGGCCGTGTCGCCGGACTGCGTGAAGGCCACGAGGAACCTGGCGCCCAGGAAGTCGCCCATCTCGGCGGCCGCGCGGGCCACGGCGCCGCCCTGGGTGCGGGGCTTGTTCCGTTCGGTCAGCGGGGGCAGCCCCTTGGCGAGGACGTCCTCCTCGGCGGCCTCGACGATCCGGCTCATGGTGCGGACCGTCTCGATCGGGAAGCGGCCGACGCTGGTCTCGCCGGAGAGCATCACGGCGTCGGTGCCGTCGATGACCGCGTTCGCCACGTCGCTCGCCTCGGCGCGCGTGGGACGGGAGTTGTCGATCATCGAGTCGAGCATCTGGGTGGCGACGATGACCGGCTTGGCGTTGCGCTTGGCCAGCTTCACCGCGCGCTTCTGGACGATCGGCACCTGCTCCAGGGGCATCTCGACGCCCAGGTCGCCGCGGGCGACCATGATGCCGTCGAAGGCGGCGACGATCTCGTCGATGTTCTCGACGGCCTGCGGCTTCTCGATCTTGGCGATGACGGGGAGCCGGCGGCCCTCCTCGTCCATGATCCGGTGCACGTCGTCGATGTCGCGGGCGCTGCGGACGAAGGAGAGGGCGATGACGTCGGCGCCGGTGCGCAGCGCCCAGCGCAGGTCCTCGATGTCCTTCTCGGAGAGGGCCGGGACGGAGACGGCGACGCCGGGCAGGTTGAGGCCCTTGTGGTCGGAGACCATGCCGCCCTCGATCACCCGGGTGTGCACGCGGGGGCCGTCGACGGAGGTGACCTCCAGGGTGACGCGGCCGTCGTCGACGAGGATCCGCTCGCCGGCGGTCACGTCCCCGGCGAGGCCGGAGTAGGTCGTGCCGCAGCAGTGGCGGTCGCCCTCCGCCGGCTCGACGGTGATGGTGAACTCGTCGCCGCGTTCAAGGAGTACGGGACCCTCGCGGAAGCGGCCGAGACGGATCTTCGGGCCTTGAAGGTCGGCCAGGACTCCGACGCTCCGGCCGGTCTCGTCGGCGGCCTCGCGCACGTGCTGGTAGCGCTTCTCGTGTTCGGCGTAGCTGCCGTGGCTGAGGTTGAAGCGGGCCACGTCCATTCCGGCCTCGATCAACGCCTTGATCTGGTCGTATGTTTCGGTGGCGGGCCCAAGGGTACAAACGATTTTCGCTCGGCGCATGAGGCGAGCCTAGGGCTTACCAGTGGGTAGCGAAGGCGCCCACCATGACAAGCCAACAACCTTTCCATGAAAGGTTGTTGACAAGTCTTGAATCTGTGCGGCGGGTTGCTCCGATGAGCGGGTTAGGGGCCGAAAAACCGTTCGTCTCAGAGTGCGGGCGGCGCCATCGTGAACCGCGCCGCGACCTCCGCGGTGACCGTCTGCCGCTGGGGTTCCAGGTCCAGCGGAGCGGGCGCCTCCACCGACTCCGCGGCGAAGGCCATGCGCATCCCGCCGGCCTGGGCCGGCATGCCGGGGGCGAGTCCGGTGTCGGAGAGTTCGAGCAGCGCCGCCAGGGAGGTGCCGAGCGCCTCCGCGTACTCGCGCGCCCGGCGCACCGCGTCCCGTACGGCCTGCCGGCGCGACTCCGCGTGCGCCGGGGAGTCCGGGCGCAGCGACCACCAGGGGCCGTCCACCCGGGTCCACTCCAGGTCCGCGAGGTGCGTGACGAGCTCGCCGAGCGCGGTGAAGTCGGTCAGCTCGGCCGACAGGTGCACCCAGCCCTGGTAGCCGCGCACCCGCTCGCCGCGGCCGTGCCGGGCCGGCTCCGGGGTGACGGACAGGGCGCCCGTCTCCAGCGCGGCGACGGCCTCCCCGTAGGACTTCACCAGGGCGATCGCCTCGGCGTTACGGCTCGTCAGGGCGGCGAGCACCGAGGCCCGGTCGGTGCCCCTGGCGCGTACCGACACGCCGATCCTGGCCAGTTCCGGCTCCACCTCCAGGCGGCCCTCGCCGCGGACCGTCACCTGGGGCGCCTCTGGGGTGGGGTGCGGGTGTGTCATACCGAACACTTTCCCACTCCGTAACCCGAAAGGTCTGTTGCGACAGTGCGTTCCAGGCCAGAATCTACGCGCGTTGTGCGCCATGGCAGGCGCCGAATCAAGGGGAGAACCACATGCCGCTGAACCGCCGTGCCTTCTTGGAGGCCTCCGCCGCCGTCGGAGCCGGAGCCGCCCTCACCACCGGCGTCGCCGCCCCCGCCGAGGCCCACGAAGCCCGCCCCCGGCCGGCCAAGCGGTACTCGTTCACCGTGATGGGCACCACCGACCTGCACGGAAACGTCTTCAACTGGGACTACTTCACGGACAAGGAGTTCGACGACAAGGCGCACAACGACGTCGGCCTCGCCAAGATCTCCACCCTGGTCGACCAGGTCCGCGCGGCGAAGGGCGAGGAGAACACGCTCCTCATCGACGCCGGCGACACCATCCAGGGCACCCAGCTGTCCTACTACTACGCCAAGGTCGACCCGATCACCCAGACCGGCGGCCCCGTCCACCCGATGGCCCAGGCCATGAACGCCATCGGCTACGACGCCGCCGCGCTCGGCAACCACGAGTTCAACTACGGCATCCCGGTGCTGCGCAAGTTCGAGGAGCAGTGCGACTTCCCGCTGCTCGGCGCCAACGCGCTCGACGCCAAGACGCTGCGCCCGGCCTTCGCCCCGTACAGCATGCACTGCCTGCGCACCCCGCACGGCCGGGACGTCAAGGTCGCGATCCTCGGCCTGACCAACCCGGGCATCGCCATCTGGGACAAGGCGAACGTCACCGGCAGGATGGTCTTCCCCGGCCTGGAGGAGCAGGCCGCGAAGTGGGTGCCGAAGCTGCGCTCGATGGGCGCCGACGTCGTGATCGTCTCGGCGCACTCCGGCTCCTCCGGCACCTCCTCGTACGGTGACCAGCTCCCGTACATCGAGAACGCCGCCGGGCTCGTCGCCGAGCAGGTGCCCGGCATCGACGCGATCCTCGTCGGCCACGCGCACACCGAGATCCCCGAGTACCGGGTGAAGAACAAGGAGACCGGCAAGGACGTCGTCCTGTCCGAGCCGCTGAAGTGGGGCCAGCGCCTCACCCTCTTCGACTTCGACCTGGTGTGGGAGAAGGGCCGCTGGGTGGTCGAGAAGGCCGGCGCGCAGGTCCTCAACTCCAACACGGTCGCCGAGGACCCGGAGATCACCGGGCTGCTCGCGGACGAGCACAAGAAGGTCGTCGCGTACGTCAACCAGGTCATCGGCACCTCGACCGCCGCCATGACCACGGCCGACGCGCCGTGGAAGGACGAGCCGATCATCGACCTGATCAACGTCGTCCAGGCCGAGACGGTGAAGGCGGCCCTCGCGGGCGGCGCGTACGCCGGGCTGCCGGTGCTCTCGCAGGCCTCCTGCTTCTCGCGCACGGCCCGGATCCCGGCCGGCGAGATCAGCATCAAGGACGCCGCCGGCCTCTACCCCTTCGAGAACACCCTGGAGGCCCGACTGCTCACGGGCGCCCAGCTGAAGGACTACCTGGAGTACTCGGCGAAGTACTACGTCCAGACCCCGGCGGGTGCGCCCGTCGACACCGCGAAGCTCACCAACGCGGACGCCACCCCCGACTACAACTACGACGCCGTGTCGGGTCTGACGTACGACATCGACATCGCCAAGCCCGTCGGGCAGCGGATCAACGGCCTGTCCTTCCAGGGCAAGCCGCTCGACCCGGCCGCGCAGTTCGTCCTCGCGGTCAACAACTACCGCGCCTCCGGCGGCGGCGCGTTCCCGCACGTCGCCAAGGCCCAGCAGCTGTGGGCGAACTCGGACGAGATCCGCAACACGATCATCGGCTGGGTGAAGGCGAAGGGGACGGTCGACCCGGGCACCTTCGCGTCGGTGGACTGGAAGCTGACCCGGGACGGCGTGCCGGTCTTCTAGTTCCTACTGCTGTACGAGAGGCGTCAGCTTCCGGTCCTGGGCCGGGATGCTCGGCGCCTCTCGCGCGTCCAGGCCGAAGGTGGTGAAGGCGGTGCGGCGGGGCAGCGGGTACGACTCCTTGCCGGTGACCGAGTTGAGGATGACCGCGCTGCGCCAGGCCGCGAGGCCCAGGTCGGGGGCGCCGACGCCGTGGGTGTGGCGCTCGGCGTTCTGGACGTACACGGAGCCGGTGACGGACGGGTCGAGGGCCAGGCGGTACCGCTCGTCGATCCGCGCGCGCCCGGCCGAGTCGTGCCGCAGGTACGGGTCGAGCCCGGCGAGCATCCGGTCCACCGGGCGCTCCCGGTAGCCGGTCGCGAGGACGACGGCGTCGGTGGTGAGCCGGGAGCGGGTGGACTGCTGCACGTGCTCCAGGTGCAGCTCGACCTGGGTGGTGGCGACCCGCCCTGCGGTGCGGACCCGGACGCCGGGGGTGAGGACGGCGTCGGGCCAGCCGCCGTGCAGGGTGCGGCGGTAGAGCTCGTCGTGGATGGCGGCGATGGTGTCCGCGTCGATGCCCTTGTGCAACTGCCACTGGCGGGGCATGAGTTCGCCGCGCACGGGCTCGGGCAGGGCGTGGAAGTAGCGGGTGTAGTCGGGGGTGAAGTGCTCCAGGCCGAGCTTGGAGTACTCCATGGGCGAGAAGGCCTCGGTCCTGGCCAGCCAGTGGATCCGCTCGGCCCCGGCGGGGCGGGCGCGGAGCAGGTCGAGGAAGATCTCGGCGCCGGACTGGCCGGAGCCGATGACGGTGACGTGCCCGGCGCGCAGCAGCGACTCGCGGTGGGTGAGGTAGTCGGCCGAGTGGAGGACGGGCACGCCGGGGGCGTCGGCGAGCGGCCGGAGCGGCTCGGGGACGTACGGCTCGGTGCCGACGCCCAGGACGACGTTCCGGGTGTAGGCGCGGCCCAGGGCCTCGGCCTCGCCCTCCGGGTCGACCTGGGTGAAGTCGACCTCGAACAGGCGGCGCTCGGGGTTCCAGCGGACGGAGTCGACCTGGTGCCCGAAGTGGAGGCCGGGGAGCCGCTCGCTGACCCAGCGGCAGTAGGCGTCGTACTCGGCGCGCTGGATGTGGAACTTCTCGGCGAAGTAGAAGGGGAAGAGGCGCTCGCGGCTCTTCAGGTAGTTGAGGAAGGTCCAGGGGCTCGCGGGGTCGGCGAGGGTCACCAGGTCGGCGAGGAAGGGGACCTGGAGGGTGGCGCCGTCGAGGAGGAGCCCGGGGTGCCAGTGGAAGGCCGGCCGCTGTTCGTAGAAGGTCGCGGCGAGACCGCCGGGGACGCCGTGCGCGAGGGCGGCGAGCGAGAGGTTGAAGGGGCCGATGCCGACGCCCACCAGGTCGTGGGGCTGGTCGAGGTCCTGCTGGGGGGTGCTGCCGGTCATCGGTGCGTGCTGCCTTCCACGAGGGTGAGGATGTCTGCGAGGTCGCCGGAGGTGGTGTGGGGGTTGAGCAGGGTGGCCTTGAGCCACAGACGGCCGTCGGCCGCGGCCCGGCCGAGGACGGCGCGGCCCTCGGCGAGGAGGGTGCGGCGGATCGCCGCGACGGTCTCGTCGTCGGCGCCGGTGGGGCGGAAGAGGACGGTGGTGAGGGTGGGGCGGCCCTTGAGGTCGAGGCCCGGGGTCTTCTCCACCAGGTCGGCGAGCTCCTGGGCGAGGTCCATGCACCGGTCGACGAGGGCGCCGAGGCCCGTGCGGCCGAACGCCCGGAGGGTGACGGCGGTCTTGAGGACGTCGGGGCGGCGGGTGGTGCGCAGGGAGCGGCCGAGGAGGTCGGGGAGGCCGGCCTCGGTGTCGTCGTCGGCGTTGAGGTAGTCGGCGGTGTGGCCGAGGACGGCGAGGTCGTCGGCGTCGCGTACGGCGAGGAGCCCTGCGGCGGCCGGCTGCCAGCCGAGTTTGTGCAGGTCGACGGTGACGGTACGGGCCCGGTCGAGGCCGTCGAGGAGCCTTCGGTGCGTGCGGCTGAACAGGACGGGGCCGCCGTACGCGGCGTCGACGTGGAGCTCGGCGTCGGCGCCGGCGCAGACGTCGGCGAGCTCCGGGAGCGGGTCGATCAGGCCCTCGTCGGTGGTGCCCGCGGTGGCGGCGACGAGCACGGGCCCCTCGGTGCGGGCCAGGACGTCCTGGAGGGCCTCCGGGTCGATCGTGCCGCTCGGGGTGGGCACGACGACCGGATCGGGCAGGCCGAGGAGCCAGGCGGCGCGGCGGAAGGAGTGGTGGGCGGCGGCGCCGGCGACGGTCGTCACGCTGCCGTGCCGCTCCCGGGCGAGGAGCAGGGCGAGCTGGTTGGACTCGGTGCCGCCGGTGGTGACGAGCGCGTCGGCCGCTCGCGCGGCGGGGAACACCTCGGCGGCCAGGGCCGCCGTCACCTCGGCCTCCAGGGCGGATGCCGCGGGCGCCTGGTCCCAGGAGTCCATGGACGGGTTCAGCGCGGAGGCGGCGAGATCGGCCGCGGCGGCGAGGGCTAGGGGCGGGGTGTGGAGATGGGCGGCGCAGAGGGGGTCAGCCGGGTCGGCGGCGCCCTCGGCCAGGACCCGGACGAGGGCGCGCAGCGCCTCCTCGGCTCCCCGGCCCGTCTCCGGCAGCGGCTCCCCGAGCGCCTCCCGCACCCGCCGCGCCACGGCCTCCGGCCCTCCCGCCGGAAGCGGCCCGCCCCTGGCCTGCGCTCCTTCGTTCAGAGCGTCGAGGGCGGTGCCCAGGAGCCGGCTCAGGGCGAAGACGTCGGCGGCGAGGGGTGGGGGTACGGCACGCATGGACGACAGGGTGGCGCGGCTTGCCGGGGTTTGTCCGGGGAGTCGGGTCCTGTGACCCGAACGAGGGACGGCGCCCTGGTTCCAGGGCGCCGTCCTCGCAGCTACGCGCCGCGTACCGCCAGCGCCCTGCGCAGGTCGTCGAGCTGGTCGACCAGCTTGCGGTGGAGGGCCGGGATCATCGTGTCGGACGTGAGGTGGGACTCGCCCAGGGCCAGGGAGTCCGCGTCGATCGCGTACGACGGGAAGGCGTAGCGCCCCGCGGCCTCGGCCATCGCCGGGCCCCGGCGGTCGCCGAGCGCGACGGCCGCCTCGTAGAAGCGCGGCACGTACTCCCGTACGAGCTCGGCCTGTTCGGGCTGCCAGAAGCCCTGGGCGGTGGCGGTGAAGAGGTAGTTGGAGAGGTCGTCGGAGGAGAACATCGCCGCCCAGGCGGCCTCCTTCGCCTCCGGGGTCGGGAGGCCGGCCCGGCAGCGGGCGGCACCCTCCTGGCCGGTGGCGCTCGGGTCCCGCTCCAGCTCGGCGGCGATCACGGTCTCGTCCGTGGCGCCGAGGACGGCCAGGCGGGCGAGGATCCGCCAGCGCAGCTCGGGGTCGAGCTCGGGTCCGCCGTGGACGGTGCCCTCGCCGAGCCAGGAGGCGATCTTGTCCGGGGTGGTGGCGCTGTCGACGCAGGCGCGGACGGCGGTGAGGCGCAGGCCGGGCTCCTCGCCGTCCTCGGTGCGGCGCAGCAGCGCGCGGGCGATCTCGCCGATCTTCGCGAGGGCGGCCGGGCGCTCCTCCTCCGGCACGTACCGGTCGGCGATCTGGGTGCGCGCGAAGCCGAGGACGCCCTGGACGAGGGCGAGTTCGGTCTCCTCGGGCAGGTGCGCGAGGGCGACCTCCAGGTAGTCGGCGGGGGCGAGGTCGCCGTCGCGGACCATGTCGCGCAGCGCGTTCCAGACGACGGCCCGGGTGAGGGCGTCGGGGATGCGGGAGAGGCCGCGCAGGGCGGATTCCTCGGAGACCTCGTCGAAGCGGAGCTTGGCGTAGGTGAGGTCGCCGTCGTTGAGGACGACGAGGGCGGGGCGCGGGCCGGTCAGTTCGCCGGGCGCCTCCTGGGGGACGTCGAGCTCGCGGCGCTCGCGGAGGGCGAGTTCGCCGTCGGGCTGCCGGTCGAAGATCCCGGCCTGGATCCGGTGCGGGCGGCTGCCGTCGCGGTCGACGTGGAGCAGCCAGTGGGTGCCTTCGCCCTCCAGCCGGGACGTGAGCGTGTCGACGCCCGTCGTGCGCAGCCACTGCTCGGCCCAGGCGTGGACGTCGCGGTCGGTGGCGGCGGCGAGGTTGTCGATGAAGTCGGCGAGGGTGGCGTTGCCGAACTTGTGGCGCTTGAAGTGGATGTTGATGCCGGCGAGGAAGTCCTTCTCGCCGAGCCAGGCGACGAGCTGGCGGAGCGCGGAGGCGCCCTTGGCGTAGGAGATGCCGTCGAAGTTGAGGAGGGCGGAGGCGGTGTCGGGGACGGCTTCCGGGTCGGGGGCGACGGGGTGGGTGGAGGGGCGCTGGTCCGCCTCGTAACCCCAGGCCTTGCGGGTGACGCCGAAGTCGATCCAGGTGTCGGGGAAGAGGTCGGAGCAGGCCTCGTTGACGGTCTGGAAGCCCATGTACTCGGCGAAGGACTCGTTCAGCCAGATGTCGTCCCACCAGCGGAGGGTGACGAGGTCGCCGAACCACATGTGGGCCATCTCGTGGGCGATGACCATGGCGCGGGTCTGGCGCTCGGTGACGGTGACGGCGGAGCGGAAGACGAACTCGTCGCGGAAGGTGACGAGTCCGGGGTTCTCCATGGCGCCGGCGTTGAACTCGGGGACGAAGGCCTGGTCGTACGAGTCGAACGGGTAGGGCTCGTCGAACTTCTCGTGGTACCGGTCGTAGCAGGCCTTGGTGACGGCGAGGATCTCGTCGGCGTCGGCGTCGAGGTGGGCGGCGAGCGAGCGGCGGCAGTGGATGCCGAAGGGCAGGCCGGCGTGCTCGGTGCGGATGCTGTGGAAGGGGCCGGCGGCGACGCAGACGAAGTAGGTGGAGAGCAGCGGGGTGGGGGCGGCCTGCCAGCGGCCGTCGGGCTGCTGCTCGGTGATGCCGTTGGAGAGGACGGTCCAGCCCTCGGGGGCGGTGACGCCCACCTCGAAGACGGCCTTCAGGTCGGGCTGGTCGAAGGCGGCGAAGACGCGCTGGACGTCCTCCATGAACAGCTGGGTGTAGACGTACGACTCGCCGTCCGTGGGGTCGGTGAAGCGGTGCATGCCCTCACCGGTGCGGGAGTACCGCATGGTGGTGCTGACGCGGAGGGTGTGCTCGCCCTCGGTGAGGCTCAGCGGGAGCCGGTTGCCGTCGAGGGCGGTGATGTCGAGGGGCTCGTCGTCGAGGAGGGCGGAGTGCAGCGTCTCGGGCTTGAGCTCGACGAAGGTGTCCCCCGCGGCGCGGGCCGTGAAGCGGATGAGGCTGCGTGACCGGAAGGTCTCGTCGCCGGTGGTGAGGTCGAGGTCCACGCGGTAGTGGTGGACGTCGAGGAGCTGGGCACGGGTCTGCGCTTCGTCGCGCGTCAGTACGGACATGGGCCCTATGCTGCCCGATCGCCCCGTTCCCGGGCAGGGGGTATCGGGACCTCAGGCCAGGCCGGAGCCGTTCAGGTGGGCGAAGGCGGCGGTGATACGGGGCCGGTCGTAGCCGGTCGGGCCCGCGGCGCCGCTGGAGATCAGGGTGTGGAGCAGGATCCGGGCCTTGGCGGGGTCGAGCGGGCCGGCGGGGATCAGTCCGTGGTGCAGCAGGTCGTGCTCGGAGCCGGGGCTGCGGTAGGTGTCGGTGAGGGTGGCGCCGCCGCCGGTGCGGGAGGCGAGGACGACCGGGATGCGCCGGGCGATCTCGGCGAGGGGCTCGACGAGCGGCGCGGGGGCGTGTCCGCCGCCGAACGCGGCGACGACGAGGCCCTGGAAGCGGTCGTCGACGGCGTCGAGGAGTTCGCCTCGGTCGCCGAGGGAGAGGGTCACCAGGGCGACGCGTACCGAGGGGTCGAGCTTCAGCGTGCAGGCCGCGGCGGTGACGGCGGGGCGGAGAAGGATCCGGGGTTCGCCCTCGACGACGGTGCCGAGCGGGCCGGCGCCGGGCGAGGCGAAGGTGGTGATCGAGGTGGTGTGGGTCTTGCGGGCGAGGCGGGCCGCGTGGATCTCGTCGCCGAGGACGACCAGGACGCCGAGGCCGCGGCAGCCCGGGTCGGCGGCGACCGCGAGGGCGGCGGCGAGGTTGGCGGGGCCGTCGGCGCCCGGCAGGTCGGGGCGGCGCATCGCGCCGGTGACGGCGATCGGTGCCTGTTCGGTGCTGCAGAGCAGGTCGAGGAGGAAGGCGGTCTCCTCCAGGGTGTCGGTGCCCTGGACCACGACCACGCCGGAGCCTTCGGCGACGGCCGCCCGGACCTCGTCCGCGAGGGCGGCGAGGTCCTCGAAGGAGAGGGTGGAGCTGGGGACCCGGCGGAAGTCCCGCAGGACGACGTCCTCGGGGGCGCCGAGCTCGGCGAGGACCTCCCGGCCGGTCATGCGGGCGGCGTCACCGCCCCGGGCGGAGATGGTGCCTCCGAGGGTGAAGACCGTGACGCGCGCCATCAGCGTGCTCCGTCCGCAATCGTCTCGTGGTGCCGGATGACCTCGGCGATGATGAAGTTGAGGAGTTTCTCCGCGAAGGCCGGGTCCAGTTTCGCGCTCGCGGCGAGTTCCCGCAGCCGGGCGATCTGGCGGGCCTCGCGGGCGGGGTCGGCGGGCGGGAGGTGGTGTCCGGCCTTGAGGACGCCGACCTGCTGGGTGCACTTGAAGCGCTCGGCGAGCATGTGCACGACCGCGGCGTCGATGTTGTCGATGCTTTCGCGCAGCCGGGTCAGCTCGGCGAGGACGGAGGGGTCGATGTCACTGGTGCCGCTGGTGTCGCTCATGATCTGCGAGCTTAGACGGATCGCGGGAGGATCGTGGGCGGGTGTTCGGGATCCGGAACGCTGGTGCTCCAGCCGCCGTGCACGGAGCGCCCCTGCTGCTCCCGGAAGCGGATGGGCGCGGTGCCGACCCGGCGGGTGAAGAGCCGGGAGAAGTAGGCGGGGTCGTCGTAGCCGACGCGGCGGGCGACGGCGGCGACGGGCAGCTCGGTGGCGGCGAGGAGCTCCTTGGCGCGGCCGAGGCGGACGGTGAGCAGGTAGTCCTTGGGGCTGCATCCGGCGGCGCGGCGGACGGCGCTGCGCAGCTCGGCGGGGGTCATGCCGTGCCGGGCGGCGTGCTCGGCGACGGACAGCGGCTGGAAGGCGTCGCGGGCGAGGGCGGTGAGGACGGGGTCGCCGTCGGCGTTGGTGTCGGCGCGGGCCCGGCGCAGGGCGACGAGCAGCTCGTGGACGGCGGCGCCGGTCTCGACCTCGAGGAAGGGGTTGCCGGGTCGGGCGGCGCGGGCGATCCGGCCGATGGCGGCGCGGGCGGGGGCGGCGTCGGAGAGGGGGACGACGGGCCGGTCGGGCTCGATGTAGCCGAGTTCGGTGTACGTGGCGGTGGCGGGTCCGGTGAAGTCGACGAAGGCCTCGTCCCAGCCGGTGCCGGGGTCGGCGGCGTAGTGGTGGGGGGTGCCGGGGGTGAGCCAGAGGAGTGCGGGGGCGGTGACGGTGGTGCGGCGCCCGTCGGCGCCCCGGTACCAGCCGCTGCCGGCGGAGACGACGACGGCGACGTGGTGGTCGAGGGTGCGCGGGCCGACGGTGGGCAGGGTGCCGTGCTGGAGTCCGACGCCGAGGCAGACGAGTCCGAGGCGGTGGTGGACGGGTCCGGGCGTGAAGTAGCGCATCCAGGTGTGGTACATGCCGCGGGCCTTTCCCTAACGTCCAAACTGCAACGATCTTTGTCCATGGACCGCGCCGCCGCCAGAGGGCGAGGGTGAGGCCATGAGCACGTTCGCTGTGGGTGACTTCGCTGTCGGTGACGAGGACTTTCTGCTCGACGGGCGGCCGGTGCGGCTGCTCTCGGGGGCGCTGCACTACTTCCGGGTGCACGAGGGTCATTGGGAGCACCGGCTCGGGATGCTGCGCGCGATGGGCCTGGACTGCGTCGAGACGTACGTGCCGTGGAACCTGCACGAACCGGAGCCCGGCCGGTACGCCGACGCGGACGCGCTCGGGCGGTTCCTGGACGCGGTGGGGCGGGCCGGGATGCGGGCGATCGTGCGCCCGGGTCCGTACATCTGCGCCGAGTGGGAGAACGGCGGGCTTCCGCACTGGCTGACCGGGCCGCTCGGGCGACGGGTGCGGACCCTGGACCCGGAGTTCCTGGCGCCGGTGGAGGCCTGGTTCCGGCGGCTGCTCCCGCAGGTGGTGGAGCGGCAGATCGACCGGGGCGGGCCGGTGGTCCTGGTGCAGGTGGAGAACGAGTACGGGAGTTACGGCAGCGACCGGGGCTATCTGGAGTGGCTGGCGGGGCTGCTGCGGGACTGCGGGGTGAGCGTGCCGCTGTTCACCTCGGACGGGCCCGAGGACCACATGCTGACGGGCGGTTCGGTGCCGGGGGTCCTGGCGACGGCGAACTTCGGCTCGGGGGCGCGGGAGGGTTTCGCGACGCTGCGGCGGCACCAGCCGTCGGGGCCGCTGATGTGCATGGAGTTCTGGTGCGGCTGGTTCGACCACTGGGGCCGGGGGCACATGGTGCGGGGCGCGGCGGACGCGGCGACGGCGCTGCGGGAGATCCTGGAGTGCGGGGCCTCGGTCAACGTCTACATGGCGCACGGCGGGACGAACTTCGGCGGCTGGGCGGGCGCGAACCGGGACGGTGAGCTGCACGACGGTCCGCTGCGGGCGACGGTGACCTCGTACGACTACGACGCGCCGATCGACGAGGCGGGGCGGCCGACGGAGAAGTACCGGGCCTTCCGCGAGGTGCTCGCGGAGTACGCGGAGGGGCCGCTGCCGGAGGTGCCGGAACCACCGGCCCGGCTCGGGGCGGCCGTGTCCGGGGTGCTCGACGGCTGGGCGCCGCTGGACGGGGTCCTGGAGGTCCTCGGCGGCGAGGAGACCGAGACGCCGCTGCCGCCGACCTTCGAGGAGCTGGGCGTGGACCGGGGTCTGGTCCGCTACCGGGTGGCGGTGCCGGGCCCCCGGCAGCCGTACCCGCTGGGTGTGACGGGGCTGCGGGACCGGGCGGTGGTGTACGTCGACGGGCTGCCGGCGGGGGTGCTCGACACCTCGGACGGGGAGGACGCCGTCCTTCCCGAGCCGGTGGCGGGCCCGGCGCTCGTGGACCTGTGGGTGGAGTCGCTCGGCCGGGTCAACTACGGGCCGCGCCTCGCGGAGCCGAAGGGGATCACCGGGGGCGTACGGCACGAACGGCAGTATCTGCACGGGGTACGGGCCCGGGGTCTGCGGCTCGACGCCTTCGAGCCGGCGGCGGTCGGCAAGGTGCCGTTCGGTCCGGTCTCCGGTGGCCCGGGGCTGTATCGGGGGGCGCTCGACGTGGCGGGGGCCGGCGACGCGTGGCTGCGGCTGCCGGGCTCGACCCGCGGCTTCGTGTGGGTGAACGGCTTCTGCCTGGGCCGCTACTGGTCGGCCGGCCCCCAGGAGGCGCTGTTCGTGCCGGGGCCGGTGCTGCGGGAGGGCGCGAACGAGGTGTGGGTGCTCGAACTGGAGGGCGGGGCTCCGTCAGCGGTGGGGCTGGAGCCTGCGTGAACGTGAGGGCGCCCCGGAGCCGAGGCCGCTCCGGGGCGCCCGTTCACAGGGCCGCTACAGCGTGGCGGCGGCGGACTTGATGGCGGCGGCGAAGGTCGAGACCTCCGTGTAGACGCCGGGGAAGCCGGGCCGCGCACAGCCCTCGCCCCAGCTCACGATGCCGACCTGGATCCAGGCTCCGGCGTCGTCCTTGCGGAACATGGGGCCGCCGGAGTCGCCCTGGCAGGTGTCGACCCCGCCCTGGCTGTAGCCGGCGCAGATCTCGTCGCTCGGGACGAGGTCGCTGCCGTACGCCGCCTGGCAGGAGGCGTCGGAGACGAACGGGACGTTCGCCTTGAGGAGGTAGCGCTGCTGCGCCCCTCCCTCGCGGGCGGCGCCCCAGCCGGCGACGGTGAAGGTGCCGTTGTTGTAGGCGGTGGTGTCGGCGATCTTCAGGTTGGCCAGCGAGGTGATCGGGCTGGCGAGCTTGATGAGCGCCCAGTCCTTGCCCTGGCCGTTGTAGCCGGGGGCCTGGAGGACCTTGGTCGACCGGACCTTGATGGCGCTGCCCGACTGGAGGTCCACGACTCCGGCGGTGGCGGTGATGCTGGTGTTGGCGCCGGAGCCGCTGACGCAGTGGGCGGCGGTGAGGACGATCTGAGGGCTGATCAGGGAGCCGCCGCAGCCCATGGAGAGCCTGACCATCCAGGGGAACTCTCCCTGGGCTGCGCGGGTGCCGCCGACGACGGGGGCCGGGGCGGCGGAGGCGGTGGTGGTGGGCTGGAGGCTGACGGCCGCCAGGACGACGGCGCCTGCGGCCGCCAGCTTCTGGAGGGCACGGACCATGCGGTTCTGCTTCACGTGTCTTCCTTCACTCGTGGGGGGTCGGCCTCGACGGAGGGATGGCATGTACGCGATGACATGCGCTCGTCAAGGCATGTCCGGATTATGAACAGCGCCCAACTGAGGCCACAAGAAAGCCTTTTCGGCCAGACCCGGTGGAGGGACCGTACAGTGGACGGGAGGGGGGATCCGGCATGCAGAACCGTGATGGGGCCGACCGTGTCATCCACGGCTTCCCGCACCGCGCCGCCGTGCGGGCCTCGCTCACCGCGCTCTACCGCCGCCTCTCCCCCGACGGAGTGCACCGCTATCCCGCCAGCGTCACCGCCGACGACGTGGAACTCGGCGACGACGAGGACCTCCACCTCGGCACCCAGCGGGTCGCCCGCGCCCTCCTCCGCCACCTGCAGCTGCCGAAGGCGCGCATCGTGGTGAGCTTCCGCCCCATGGAGTACGCGGCGGCCGTCGAGCTCGCGGCGGGACCCGAGTACTTCGTGGAGCTCAACGACCGCTTCCGGACCCGCCGCAGGGACATCGGCGCGGCCCTGGCCCACGAGATCACCCACGTCCTGCTGCACCGGCTCGGCCTCGGCTTCCCCTCCACCGCGGAGAACGAGATCCTCACCGACGTCACCACCGCCTACCTGGGCGCCGGCTGGCTGCTGCTCGACGCCTACCGGCGGGACGGCGTCGAGAGCCAGAAGCTCGGCTACCTCACCCCGGAGGAGTTCGGCTACGTCCTCGCCAAGCGGGCCGAGGTCTTCTCCGAGGACCCCTCGCCGTGGTTCACCAGTGCCGTCGCGTACGAGGCGTGGGTACGGGGCCGTGCCGAGGCCGCGCGGGAGCGGAGCGCGCCGCCGCTGGCCGGGGCGGGCTGGGCCGAGCGCCGCCGGTACGCCCTGCAGCGGCGCAGGGGCCGGGCCGCCGAGGACGCCCCGTACGCCTTCGAGGGCGGCGCCCCGGCGACCGGCGTCTCCTTCCTCTGCCCGGTCTGCGGCCAGCGCCTGCGGGTCCCGGCGGGATGCGCGCTGCGGGCCCGGTGCGGGGTGTGCCGTTCGGTGCACGAGTGCGGGCCGTGAGCGGCTCCGCGTACCGGCTGCTGGAGTGCGGGCCCTGAGGGGCGTCCTGCCGTCGCGGGACGCCCCACCCGGTGTCGACGCCCCGTCAGAAGGGGTAGAGCCGCCTCACCACCTTCAGCAGCGTGTTCATGGTGCTACGGGCCGCGGAACGGCGGTAGGCATGCCGCGACCAGATCGTCGGCAGCACGACCCCGACGAAGATCAGCAGGGCGCCGAGGAGCACCAGGAGGCCGACGGGGCCGAGGAGTTCGAGAACCTCGGAGAGCAGGGACACGGTGGACTCGGGGCGGACTTCGGCGGACATGGAGGACTCCCTCTCGGTTGGGTGACGCGTGGAGACGGGGAGTACTCTCCGGTGCCCCGCCACCCGTCGGCGGGTCCCGGGCGGAATCGGCGGACGCCGGACATCGCCGCAGGCCACGGCATACCCTGGGGCCCGGATCCGGGGTACCCCGGGGCGATCCGGGGCGCCCCGGGGTCGCGACCGGCGGGGAGGGAGCGTCATTGGAGCGGGGAGCGGAGGCCCGGCGGCGGTTCGCCGACTGGCTGCACGAGGTGCACGTGGCCGCGGGCACGCCGAGTGCCGACAGGCTGGAGGCCAGTAGCCGCGCGGCCGGGCGCAAGGGCCGCGCCCTCAGCAGCTCGGGCGTCCAGCGCCTGCTGAGCGGGCGGCTCGTCAAGGCCCCCGAGTGGGAGTTCGTGACGGCCTTCCTCGACGCCTGTGTCGCCTGCGCCCCGGCCTCCGCGCCGGTGCCCGCCGCGCTGGTGGCACGGCCGTTGTGGTGGAGCCGGCACCAGCGGCTCGTCACCGTCCTCGCCACGACGAAGAGTCCCGCCCGGAGCCGGGGCGGGCAGAGCGACGAGCCCTCCGACGCCCACGCCGTGAAGACGTACGCCCGGCGGGTCCGCGAGTCGTACGGACGGCTCGACCTGGAGGTGCTGACCCCGGACAACGACCAGAGCGTGCAGCAGAAGGTGGAGCTGCGCGAGGTCTTCGTCGTGCCGACGGTACGGGCCGACCCCCCGCCCGTGGAGCTCTCCCGCGAGCTCATGGTGCGACTCCTCCAAGGCGAGGAGCTCGCCGTGGAGGACGAGCTGCCGCCCGGCCTCGACCTGGCCCTACTCGACAGCCTCGTCGAGGCCTACCGGCAGCGGCCGCCGGAACACGTCCTGGAGATCCTCGCACGGGAGGAGAACCGCCGGGTCGTCCTCCTCGGCGACCCCGGAGCGGGCAAGTCCACCCTCGCGCACTACCTCGCGATGACCCTGACCGCCGATCCGGACCCTTGCGGCCCTCTGGCACCGCTCGCGGGACACGTGCCGCTCGTCGTCGAGCTGCGGCACTACGCGCAGCCCGCCTGGCGGCAGACGACGTTCGAGGACTTCCTCGAACACCTTTGGGCCACCGAGGGGATGGCTCTCCCCCGCCCGACGCTGTCCCGACTCCTCGGGGAAGGCCGGATCATCCTGGTCTTCGACGGTCTGGACGAGATCTTCGACCCCGAGTTCAGGGCGGAGACGGCCCGCCGGATCGCCGGCTTCGCCGCCCGCCACGAGCGCTGCCGGGTCGTCGTCACGTCCCGGGTCGTCGGCTACCAGCGGAAGACGCTCGACGGGGCGGACTTCGCCCACTACATGATCCAGGACCTCGACACCCCGCGGATCCACGCCTTCGCGCGCCGGTGGTTCGACACGGCCTGCCCGGAACAACCCGCGCTCGCGGACCGGCTCTTCAACCGCTTCAAGGACGCCGTCGCCCATTCGGCGTCCGTACGGGAACTGGCCGGCAACCCGCTCCTGCTGACCATCCTCGCCATCCTCGGCCGCCGCCAGACCCTCCCCCGCGACCGGCACGGGGTGTACCAGCACGCCGTCACGGTGCTCGTCGCCCGCTGGGACCGGGACGCCAAGCACCTCACCACCCATCTGTCAGGCTCGGTCGCCGACGCCCTCGACGCCCTCGGCCAGGTCGAACGTCTTGAGATGCTCCGTCTGCTGGCCCGCAGGATGCAGGAGGGGGTCGGCGGGATCTCCGGCAACTACATCCCCGAAGCCGACATCGAGGACGTCTTCCGCCAGTACCTCCAACTCTGCGACATCCCCCCGGACGTCGCGCGCCGCGCCGCCCGCGCCATGGTCCAGCAGCTGCGGGAGCGCAACTTCATCCTCGCCCGCTACGGTGGGGGCGCCTGGGGCTTCGTCCACCGCACGTTCCTGGAGTACCTCGCCGCGGCCGACATCGTGCACCGCTACGAACACGAACGCGAGTGGACCCCCGAGGCGCTCGTCCACGAGGTCCTCCTGCCGCGGGCCCGGGACACAACCTGGCACGAGGTGATCCTGCTGCTCGCCGGACAGCTTCGCGAGCGCGACACCGGGACACTGGTGGACGGGCTCGTCGACGCGGCGGCCTCCGGCGACCTGGGCGAAAGGCTGTCCCTGGCGCTCCGCGCGCTCGCCGAGGTCAAGAAGATCGGCGTGCTCGCCCCGCAGAGCACCACGGTGGTCGACGGGATCACCCGCTTCCTCGGCCTGGAGAGCCTCAGACGCGGGGAGTACTTCACCGTCGGCCCGTCGTACCTGCCGGTCGAGGCCGCCACTCCCGCACTGGCCTCCTTCAGCGAGCACTGGACTGGGCGCGGCCGCTTTCTGGCCTGGTTCCACGTCTGGGGCCAGTTCCTGTCCGGCCCCACCGCGGCCCGGCTCGCCTGCGCCCTGCACCGGGACGAGACGGCCGTCATCGCGTACGCGCGCTTCACCTGGTCGCCGGGCGGCCGCGCCGCCGCCGTCACCGAACTGGCTGCGCGGTGGTCCGGCAGCCCCGTCGCCCTGGAGACGGTCAGGACCTGCGCCGTCCACGACGAGGACGTCCATGTGCGGGGCACGGCACTGCGTGTCCTGGTCTCCGCGACGGCCGACTCCGAACGGACCGAGGAGCTACGCGCGTTCCTCCAGGACCGGGCGGTACAGGATCCCGCGCCCGGTCCGCGCAAGCAGGCGCTGGACCACCTGCTGGCCGGGTACCCCGACGACCGCACCCGCCGCTTCTTCGAGGAGCGTGCGGTCCACGACCGGTTCGATGCGGTGCGCGCCCATGCCGAGAGCCTGGTGGACCGGCTCGCCTCGCCTGACGGCGGCGGAGAGAAGCACGAGGACGCGCGCATCCCGCTGATCGCGCGACAGCGCGCGCTCGCGCGGCTCGAAGACCGGCTTGAGGAGGAAGGCCACGAGAGCGAGGCCGCATGGGCGCTGAGGGCTTGGTGGTCCGGCAAGTACCGCCTGCTGGTCGATCTGAGCGAGCCGTTCCGGCCGGCCTCCGTCGAGAAGGAGCTGACCCTCTGGCTGCGGAACCACCCGGACGATCTCCGCATGCTGATGCGCGACGTCCACCGCCTCACGGAGGACACGCTCCGGAGCCTGTCGAAGGCCCTGAACCGGGACCTCCAGGAGTACCGGCCCCTGAGCTCGTTCAGGATCCGGAGCGCCGCCCTGGCGATCATCGGCCTCGTACCCGGGGAGGACACGCGCGACTTCCTCGTCGCCTGCGCCCAGGAGCTCCCCGACGACGAACTACGGGTCGAGGCGGCGCTCGTCCTCGCCGAGACACGGAACGACGATCCTGCGGTGGCCGCCCTTCTACTGGACCTCGCCCAGCACGATCCTGTACCCGCCGTCCGGCTCTCCCTCGTCCGGTCGCTCGCCCGCGACTGCTCGCACCGCCCCGCCGTCCGTGACGTCCTGTACACGTGCGCGGTCGGTGACCCGGACGCCGACGTGCGGCTCCACGCGCTGAACTGGATGGCCCAGTGGTGGCCGGACCATCCCGGGTGGGAGGCCCTGTTCGGCACGGACGCCCCGGGCGGCGGACGGGACGAACGACTGCTGCGACTCAAGGCGCTCGCCTCCGGCGGACGCGACGAGGAGCTGACGCGCGGGCTCGCGGCGGAACCGGAAGCGCCGGTCCGGGAGCAGCTGCGGCACGTCCGTCTGCTCCAGGAGGCTCCCGAGCGCACGGCCCGTGCCGTGTTCCGGCACCGGCTGCTCACCGGATTCGAGCGGCTGCTCAAGGCCCGGAGGCGCGCGGTCGCCCCCTGACCCACCCGGCCGCCGTCCGCAATGGATTTGCGCCAGGGCCCGACGGAGGGTCAGGGTCGGGGCATGAGCACGTTGTTCGACGCGATCCGGCACGGGGACGAGGACGGGGCCGTACGCGCCCTGCGGGACGGGGCCGACCCGGAGGGCCGGGAGGACGGGGAGACCGCCCTGTACCGGGCGGCCGTCGACGGCGAGGCCGGCATCGTGCGGGTGCTGCTCGCCGCCGGGGCCGACCCGGGCCGGCTCAGCGGCGAGGACGACGGCGACCTGCCGCTGTGCGGGGCGGCCTGCGCCGGGCACACCGAGGTCGTGCGGGCGCTGCTCGCGGCGGGCGCCGCGGCCGACCAGGAGGAGTCGTACGGCTTCACCGCCCTCGCCTGGGCCCTCCGCCTCGGCTACGCCGACACGGCCCGGGCCCTCCTGGAGCACGGCGCCGACCCGGAGCGGCCGGGACCCGACGGTGTCCTCCCGCTCGTCGCCGCCGCCCGGCGCGGCTCCAGCGGCTGCGTGCGGGCGCTCCTCGACCACGGGGCGCAGGCCCGGGAGGCCGCCCTGCGGGAGGCCCGGCGGTGGATCGGCGCGGACATCGCGGCCGAGCTGCGGCGCGGGCTCGTCGCCGGGAACGAGGGCGGGCAGACGTACGAGGCGGCCGTCCGGCGGATCCGGGAGGACGGCGGGATCACGGTGTGCGTCGAACTGCTGCGGGAGAACGGCGCCCCCGGGCGCGGTGACGACCGGGGGACCGGCCACGCGGCGATCGCCACGCTCCTGGAGGCCTCGCTCGGCCTGCGCACCCCGCACGAGGAGCTCGCGGCGCGGGCGCTGCACTGCGGCGACCCCGAGCTCGACGACTGGACGACGGCGGTGGCCGAACTGGCGGGCCGGGCCGACGAGGAGACCTTCGTGGCGGCGGCCGGCTGGTGCGCCTACCGCGATCCGCTGCGCCGGGCGCTCGGCGCGCGGGTCCTCGGCGCGCTGCCGGGCTTCGGGCCGAGCGCGGTCCCGGTCCTGCGGCGGCTCGCGGCCGAGGCGGTGCCCCCGGCGCGGGAGCCGCTGCTCTCGGCGGTCCTGGCGCTCGGGGAGTGCGCGGACGCGGCCGCCGTACCGGAACTGCTCGCGACGGCCGGACATCCCGACCCGGTGGTGCGGCGGGCGGTCGCGGCCGCGCTCGCCGGGATCGTGCCGCCCGGCCACGTCGAGGCGCTCGGGGTGCTGCTCACGCTGAGCCGGGACGGCGACGCCCGGGTGCGGGACTGGGCGACGCTGGCGCTCGCCGAGCTGCCCGACGACACCCCGCTCGTACGGGAGGGTCTTGCGGAGCGGCTCGGCGACGCCGACCCGGAGACGGCGGCGGAGGCGGCGCGGGGCCTGGCTATCCGTCAGGATCCCCGCGCCGTCGACGCGCTCGCGGCGATCCTCGCGGACGGGGAGGCGGACGGCGCGCCGCGCGAGACGGCGCTCGCCGCCCTGGAACACGTCCGCGACCCGCGGGTCAGGACCCGCCTGGAGTGGACGACCCCGCGCCGCTGACCGACGGAACGTCAGCAGGCGTAGTCGATCAGGTCGAACGTGGCGTAGTGGTCGGAGGTGTAGTAGTCCTCGTCGAGCGCCTTCCCGGTCACGATCCGGCGGGCGCCGCGGGTGGAGACGCCCGGGGTCTTCACCGTGTACTCGTGGTAGTAGCCGTAGGTGTGGGCCGGCAGGACGCCTTCCCGGTTCTGGAAGACGACCCCGTCCTGGCTGTACGGGAAGGGGCCGCCGACGTCGATCAGACGCAGGGTGTCGTACGCCTGGGCGGGCAGGTCCGAGTAGCAGATGTCCCCGACGGACGAGATCGCCGCGATCGAGGACACGGAGGCGACGGGCGCGGGGGCCGGCGCGGCGGTGGCCGGGGCGCCGAGGAGGAGGGAGGAGAGGAGGGCGGCGGCGACACCGCCGGCGAGGGTGATTCGAGGGGGGATTCGCATGACTGCGATGATGACGCGCGTAGATCCCCGTCGGGAACCCCAACAGCCTTCAGTTCCACGGACGTTAACCGAAGCCTCCCCAACGTGCGGATCCCGTGGACGACGAGGAACCCGAGGTCGGCGCCCGCGACGGCGAGGCCGGGGGCCAGGGGCCGGGCGCCGGTGCGGACAGGGGCGGCGGCTTCCAGCGCGCCGCGACCAAGCGCCTCACGGAGTGGCCCGCCCCATCTCCCCGCGCACCGGCGCCGACACACCCCTCCCGTTCGACCCCTCCGGGTGCTACGTTCCTCGCCGACACGTCACCTAACTAACGTTAGATGGAAGAGCGGCCCCGCGGGCCCGTCCGCCCACGGCTGTCCCACCCGAGTCCGTCTGCCGTACCGCCACCGGCCGTACGTCCGTCAGTCCGTAAGGGAGCCCAGCCATGCCCCTGTCCCGACGCGCCCTGCTCGCCACCACCGGCGCCGCACTCCTCCTCGGCGCCGCGCCGCCCGCCGTCGCCCGCCCCCGCCCCGCGACCGCCACGGCGATCCGGCAGATCCCGCTCCAGGGCGCGGTCAACGTCCGCGACCTCGGCGGATACGTCACCTACGACGGCGCACGGGTCCGGCACGGTCTCGCCTACCGCGGCGACCACCTCGCCAGGCTCACCGACGCCGACCTCACCACCCTCGCCGGGCTCGGCCTCGGCACCGTGGTCGACCTGCGCATCCCGCTGGAGGTCGGCTACGACGGCGCCGACCGGCTGCCCGCGGGACCGGTCCCGGTCGCCCGGCCCGTCACCGACCACGGCCTCTTCGGGCAGCTGATGGCCGCGATCTCCTCCCGCGACCCGGTGCGGCAGGAGGAGATGCTCGGCGGCGACCGGGCCGCCGCCTTCATGCGCGAGGTGTACCGCACCTTCGTCACCGACCCCGCCAACCGGGCCGCCCTCGCGGCGACCCTGCGGGACCTGGCCGATCCCCGCCGGGGGCCGCTGCTCCTGCACTGCACCTCCGGCAAGGACCGCACCGGCTGGACGAGCTGGCTCCTGCTCACCCTGCTCGGGGTGCCCTCGGCCTCCGCCCGCGCGGACTACCTGGCCTCCAACACCTTCCGCGCCGCGAACGACGCGCGCGTGCGGGAGGGCCTCGAGCAGGGCGGGCTCATGCAGAACCCGGACCTGATCGTGCCGCTCCAGGAGGTGCGGGACGAGTACCTGGACACCGCCCTCGACCAGGTCCGCACCTCGTACGGGAGCCTCTTCCGTTACGTGTCGGTCGGCCTCGGCCTGGAGCTGCGCGAGCTCGCGGCGCTCCGCGAACGGCTGGTGCCCGGGGCCTGACGCCCGCCCCGGCCGCCGCCCGCCGCCGCACCGCGCCCGGCGCCCGCGCCGGAACCCCGGCCGGTGCCGGAGCCGCGCCCCGAACCGGCCGCCGCCCGTCCGGAGCCGCCCGTGCCTCCGGAGCCCCGGCCCGTGCCCGTCGTGGTGCCGGAGGTCCGGTTTCCGGCGGGGGTGGCGGACCCGCGGCCGCCGGACGTGCCGGAGGCGCGGCCCGCGGCCGGTGCGGCCGTGCCCGTACCACCGCCACCGGAACCGGACGGACGGCGACGGCGACGGCCACCGCCCGTGCCGCCGCCGGCCGCCGCCGGCTTGCGCGGCGGGGTCGGCTGCGGCGTCTCGATGACGACGGGGACGCCCGAGGGCTCCCGGGCGCCGGTGAGCTCGGCGAGCTCCTCGTCGCTCGACTTGATCTGCGCCGTCCGCGGGCTGATGCCCGCGTTCGACATCAGCCGGCCCATGTCCCGCTTCTGCTCGGGCAGGACCAGCGTGAAGACGCTGCCGGACTCGCCGGCGCGGGCCGTGCGGCCGCCCCGGTGCAGGTAGTCCTTGTGGTCGATCGGCGGGTCGACGTTCACGACCATGTCGAGGTCGTCGACGTGGATGCCGCGGGCCGCCACGTTCGTCGCGACCAGCGTGGTGACCTGGCCGGTCTTGAACTGGTCCAGGGTCCGGTTGCGCTGCGGCTGCGAACGGCCGCCGTGCAGCCCGGAGGCCCGGACGCCGTTGGCGAGCAGCCGCTTGACCAGCCGGTCCACGGACCGCTTGGTGTCGAGGAAGAGGATCGTCCGGCCGTCGCGGGCCGCGATCCGCAGCGTGACCGCCTTCTTGTCGGTCTCGTCCATCACGTACAGGACGTGGTGCTCCATCGTGGTGACCGCACCGGCCGACGGGTCGACCGAGTGCACGACCGGGTCGTCCAGGAACATCTTGACCAGCTTGTCGATGTTCCGGTCGAGGGTCGCGGAGAACAGCAGCCGCTGACCGTCCGGCTCGACCTGCTTCAGCAGCTTCGTCACCTGCGGCAGGAAGCCCATGTCGGCCATCTGGTCGGCCTCGTCGAGGACCGTGACGGCGACCTGGTCGAGGCGGCAGTCGCCCCGCTCGATGAGGTCGTGGAGCCGGCCCGGCGTGGCGATGAGGACCTCGGCGCCGCGCCGCAGGGACGAGGACTGCCGGGTGATCGACATGCCGCCGACGACCGTGGTGATCCGCAGCCGCAGCGCGGAGGCGTACGGCGTGAGCGCGTCCGTCACCTGCTGCGCGAGCTCGCGGGTCGGCACCAGGACCAGCGCGAGCGGCGCGGTCGGCTCGGCGCGGCGGCCGGCGGTGCGGGCGAGGAGCGCGAGCCCGAAGGCGAGGGTCTTGCCGGAGCCGGTACGCCCCCGGCCGAGGACGTCGCGCCCGGCGATCGAGTTCGGCAGGGTCGCGGCCTGGATCGGGAAGGGCTCGGTGACACCCTGCTCGGCGAGCGTCCGCACCAGCGCGGCCGGCATGTCCAGGTCCTCGAAGGAGGCCACGGGCGGCAGCGCGGGCGTCACCGTCTCCGGCGGAGTGAACTCCTGCGGCGGCGGGGGCGCGGCGGGACGACGGCCGCCGCGGGGGCCCTTCGGCTGGGACGTGGACTTCGCCTGGGCGGTGCGGGGGCCGCGCTTGTGGGAGCGTTCGGAGCGGGTCATTCGTGCCTTCCTGGCCGGTGCGCGGCACAGCCGGGGCCCGCACCTGCGCGATGCGGGCCCCGGCTGTTTCTACCCGGAACACCAGATGCGGGCCCCGGCTGTCTCTCCCGGGACGCGCGATACAGGTCCCGGATGTCTACCGGAACAATAGTGCGCCTCAGGACCTTCCCGCCCCGGCCCCCCGCTCCCCGGGCTCCCCGGGAGCGCGTACGGCGATCCCGTCCAGGACCATCGACAGGTACTGGCGGGCGATCTCCTCCGGGCTGTGCTGCCCGCCCGGCCGGTACCAGGACGCGGCGACCCAGACGGTGTCGCGGACGAACCGGTAGGTCAGGCGCACGTCGAGGTCCGCGCGGAAGACCCCGGCGGCGACGCCGCGCTCCAGGGTCCCGAGCCAGGCCTTCTCGAACTTGCGCTGCGAGTCGACGAGGTAGCCGAAGCGGTCCTGGTCGACGAGGTGCTGGGACTCCTTCTGGTAGATGGCGACGGCGGCGCGGTGCCGGTCGATCTCCCGGAAGGACTCGGTGACCAGGGCCTCGATGGTCTCGCGGGGGCCGAGCTCGGCGTCGAGGACGGCGTCGTACCCCTCCCACAGCTCGTTCAGGAAGGTGGAGAGGATCTCGTCCAGCATCGACTCCTTGGAGTCGAAGTGGTAGTAGAGGCTGCCGGCGAGCATCCCGGCGGCGTCCGCGATCTTGCGGACGGTGGTGGCGTTGTACCCCTGGGCGGCGAACACCTCGGCCGCCGTGTCGAGGAGTTCACGGCGCCGCTCGGGCCCGCCGCTCACCTGGTTTTTCTTCTTGCTTGCTGTGTTCGGCACGTGCCCATTCTGGTCCCACCCGGCCCGTGCCACCCAGGAGTCAGGCCTCCTGCCTCGGCGGGCCGTCGTCGTTGCCGCGCCGGAGCGTCTTCGTCGGGCGTCCCTGCGCCCAGCTGTGGAAGACGATCTCCTCGCCGTCCACCCAGATCCGTACGACCTCCGCCGGCTCCGCCCGGAAGAGGTGGAAGGGCTGCGGCGCACCCGCCTCGGCCGCGTACCGGTCCAGGGTCTCCTGGTCGGTGATCTCGACCGCCCGCCCGGAGATCCGGACGTCCCCGCCGCCCATGTCGGTGCCGGGGCCCGGGTTGGCCATCAGTGCGAACCGGGGGTCGCGGCGCAGGTCGAGCGCCTTGCGGGAGTTCGGCATCATGCCGAGCCAGAGCTCGCCGTGGCGGAAGTCGGCCTCGATGCCGCTGAGGCGGGGCGAGCCGTCCTTCCGCACGGTGGCGAGGGCGTGGTGGGTGTACCGCCCGAAGCGCTCCCGCACGATCGCGGCGAGCTCGGGCTCGGCGGCCTCGAAGGCCGACCAGGTGGTCGTCGGGTGTCCGGTGTCTCCCATGAGTCCAGGAAACACCGGATACCCGACAACCACTGTCCGGATTACTCCGGGGTTCCTCCGGGGTTCCTCCGGGGTTCCTCCGGTTCAGGAGGTCGCCGCGCGCTCGGCGGCGCTGCGCTCCACGCAGAACTCGTTGCCCTCCGGGTCCGCCATGGTCGCCCAGCCGGTGCCGTCGGCGTTCCGGCGGTCGTCGACCAGGGTGGCGCCGAGGGCGATCAGCCGCTCGACCTCCTCGTCGCGGGTGCGGTCCTGGGGCTGGAGGTCGAGGTGGACGCGGTTCTTCACCGCCTTCGGCTCCGGGACCTGGATGAAGAGGAGGTCGGCGCCGGGCGAGTCGACGAGGGCCTCCGGGTCGCCGGGCTTGTCGTCGTCGGAGACCTTGGCGTCGAGCACCTTCGCCCAGAAGGTCGCCAGGGTGTAGGCGTCGGCGCAGTCGATGGTCACGTGTCGCACGAGAGAACTCATGGCCGCATGATCGCCCCCGCCGGCGGCCGGAGGCCAGCCATTTCCCGGCGCGCGGACGACGACGGGGGGGGCGTCCCTTCCTCGCCGCTCAGCCGGCGGCGAGAGGCCCCCTCCGTCGCCGCTCAGCCGGCGGCGAGGGGCCGTCCCTCCGTCGCAGCCACGAGCGCGGCCAGGGAGGAGCGGGTGCCCTGGAGGTCATGGATCTTCTCGTCGATGGCGTCGAGCCGGGCGACGAGCATCGGGCTGAGGCAGGGCTCGATCTCCGCCTCGCTGCCGCAGACGCAGTCGAGGACCTCGGCGATGACCCGGGTCGGCAGTCCGGCGCCGAGGAGGGCGCGGATGCGGCGTACGACGGCGGGGGCGTCGGGGCCGTACACCCGCTGCCCGCCGGAGGTGCGCTCCGAGTCGAGGAGGCCCTGCTCCTCGTAGTAGCGGAGCAGCCGGACGCTGACCCCGGTCTCGCGCGCCAGCTCACCGATCTTCATGTGATCCCCCTCACATCAACCCGTCCGCGCTTGAACCTCACACCTGTGTGAGCTCCTACGGTCCGGACCATGACGAACAACACGAACCCCCCTACCGGCACGACGATATTCCAGCTCGGCGGCGACCTCCCGGTCCGCCGCATCGGGTACGGCACGATGCGGCTCGCCGACGGCCCCGGCGACCCGGCCGGCCCGGAGGCCCGCATCTGGACGGCCCCGGCCGACCGGGCGGCTGCGGTGGACCTCCTCCGTACGGCCGCCGAGGCGGGCGTCACCCTCTTCGACACGGCCGACGCGTACGCCCTGGGGGCCGGCGAGGAACTGCTCGCCGATGCGCTGCGCCCGTACGGCGACGGGGTCGCGGTGGCGACCAAGGTCGGCGTGGTCCGGCCCTCCCCCACCGAGTGGGTGCCGCTCGGCCACCCCGCCTATCTGCGCCAGCAGGCCGAACTGAGCCTGCGCCGGCTGCGTACGGAGCGGATCGACCTCCTCTACCTGCACCGGCTCGACGAGAACTTCCCCGTGGCCGAGCAGGTCGGCGCCCTGAAGCGGCTTCAGGAGGAGGGAAAGGTCCGGCACATCGGGCTCTCCGAGGTGACGGTCGCCCAGCTGGAGGAGGCCGAGGCGGTCGCCCCGGTCGCGGCCGTGCAGAACCTCTACAACCTGGCGACCCGCGACCACGAGGCCGTCGTCGAGCACACCGCCGGGCGCGGGATCGCGTTCGTCCCCTTCTTCCCGGTCGCCATGGGCGGGCACGCGGGCCCGGACGGGCCGGTGGCGCAGGTCGCCCGCGAGGTCGGCGCGACCCCGTCCCAGACGGCGCTCGCCTGGCTGCTGCACCGGGCCCCGCACATCCTCCCGATCCCGGGCACGTCCTCGGCGGCCCACCTCGTGGAGAACCTGGGCGCGCTCGACGTCACGCTCACCGAGGGGCAGTTCGCCCGCCTGGGCGCGCCTTCGGGTTCATGACCGTACGACGCCCTGGGCCCGGGCGGCGGCGAGCCAGGCGGGGAACTCGGACACGAGCCGGTCGTACAGCTCGGCGTCCGGGACCCGGCTCGGGTCCTGGCCCGCGTGGAAGAAGCCGGCGTTGTCGAGGGGCCGCTTCGCCGGCACGTCGAGCTCGTCGAGCCTGCGCAGGAACTCGAACTGCCGGCTGCCGGGGTCGCCGAAGCCGATGAACTGCCAGAAGATCGGCAGCCGGGCCGCCTTGCAGACGTACCGCTCGGCGGCGAGCTTGTTGATCGGCCCGCCGTCGGTCTGGAAGACGACGAGCGCGGGCGCGGTGGAGCCGCTGTCCAGGTAGTGGTCGATGACGGCGTCCATGGCGAGGTGGTAGCTCGTCTTCCCCATGTGGCCGAGTCCGGCGACGATCCGGTCGATCCTGCCGACGTGGTCGTCGAGCCGGATGTCGGTCTCCGCGTCGATGTCGGTGGAGAAGAAGACCACCGGGACCCGTCCGTCGTCGTCGAGGTGCGCGGAGAGCCCGAGGACCCGGTCGGCGAGGGCCTGGACGGTGCCGTTGGCGTAGTACGGCTTCATCGATCCGGAGTAGTCGATGACGAGGTAGACGGCGACCCGCTGCCCGCCGACCCCGTGCCGCGCGAGCGAGGCCCCGGCCTCCTTGTAGAGACTCACCAGCGCGGGCGCGGTCTCCTCGACCTTCCGCAGACTCAGTGCCATGACTGCTCCCCCTCCGGCTCCGCGCGCTCCGGCTCCGCGCGCTCCAACTCCTCGATGTCCGCGAGCATGGCGTCGGCCAGGTCGCGTTCGGCCGTGTAGTACCGCTCGGCCCAGGCCAGGGTGAGCCGGGGGTACGCCCACGCCTCGTCCGCCCCCGCGTCGGCCACGTCCGCCTCGGCGCGCCGCCGCATGCCCTCGGCGTACTCCCGGTGCGCGGCCAGGATCTCCCGCATCCGTTCGGGTTCGAGGAGGTGTCCGAGCCAGAGCCGCAGCATCGGCCCGTGCTTGAGGACGGGCGGGTCGAGGGGGGCCGTGCGGGCCCAGGTGCGGACGGCGGCGAGGCCCTCGCCGGTGATGCGGTAGACGCGCTTGTCGCGGGTGCCGGTCTCGGGGGCGACGAGCCGCGAGGTGGCGTAGCCGCGGTTCTCCAGGCGTTTGAGCTCGCTGTAGACCTGGCTGAAGGAGGGGCTCCAGTAGAAGAGGCCGAGGGACCGGTCGGCCCACTTCTTGACGTCGTAGCCGGACAACTCCCGTCCGTGGGACAGCAGTCCGAGCACGGCCCAGCTGGTCGCGGGAAGCTCTGGCACGCTCTCTCGGTCCACCACGGACGGCAGTCTACGACCCTTCCCCCTGTCCTCTATGCCTGCTAGAAGTATTTTGATTAGGCATAGTGACGGCCTGCCCCGGGAGGAGCGTCCCGTGAAGTTCTCCATGATCTTCGAAGCGCAGCTCGTCGACCCGACCCCCGACCGCGAACGCCAGGTCATCCACGACTGCGTCGAACAGGCCGTCTTCGCCGAGGAGATGGGCTTCGACCGGATCTGGGCGGTCGAGCACCACTCCCTCGCCCAGTACGCCCACATGAGCGCGTCCGAGGTCTTCCTGACCTGGGTCGCCGCCCGGACCGAGCGCATCCGCGTCGGCCACGGCGTGGTCACGATGCCCTTCGGCTACCAGCACCCGGTCCGGGTCGCCGAACGCGCCGCCATGCTCGACGTGCTCTCGGGCGGCCGGGTCGACGTGGGCGCCGGCCGGGGCGCGACCCGCCAGGAGACCCGGATGTTCGGGGTGCGCCCGGAGGACACCCGCGCGCAGACCGAGGAGGCCCTGCGGATCTTCGCCGCCGCCTGGCGGGAGCCGGAGTTCGAGTGGCACGGCACCCTCGACATCGGCCCCGGCGCGGTCCTGCCCCGCCCCGTGCAGACGCCCCATCCGCCGCTCTTCATGGCCTGCTCCCGGCACGAGTCGCTCCGGCAGGCCGCCGAACTCGGCATCGGCGCCCTGGTGATGGGCTTCGCGGGCGCCGCCGACGTCCGGGCGATGCGCGCGGTGTACGACGAGGCCATCGACGCCCGGGACGGCTCCCGGTTCGTCTCCACCGAGGTCAACGACCACTTCTCCGCCCTCTGCCCCACGATCGTCCTCGACGACGCCGCCCGCGCCCTCCGGCTCGGCACCCGGGGCCAGCGCTTCTTCGCCGAGTCGATCGCCCACTGGTACAGCGGCGCCCCGGCACCCACGGGCTACGCGGAGTACGAGGACCACACGGGAGCGCTCGACGAGAGCAGGCAGAAGCTGATCGCCCGCCTCCACGAGGCGGACATCCCCGCCCGCCCGGTCGACACCGGCACGTACAACACGGACCACGCCTACGGCGACGCGACCACCGCGATCGCCTACGTGGAACGCCTCCGGGAGATCGGCGTCGACGAGGTGATGTGCCTGATCCAGATGGGCACGGTGCCGCAGGAGGTCTGCCTGGAGACGATCCGGCAGTGGGGCGAACACGTCATCCCGCGCTTCCGCGCCGCCTGACCACGCGCTGCAGCGCCCCCAGTCGTCCGGTCGGGGACATTCGGGGGGCGCTGCGCTCAGTTCCGTACGTCGTTGTACGGGACGTCTTCGGGGGCCGGTCAGACCATCAGGGCGCGGTCCGTCGGGCGAATCGGGGCCGGCAGGGAGCTGGCGCCCGTCAGGTAGCGGTCCACGCCGCGGGCGGCGGAGCGGCCCTCGGCGATGGCCCAGACGATGAGGGACTGGCCGCGGCCGGCGTCGCCGGCGACGAAGACGCCGTCGATGTTGGTGGCGAAGTCGGCGTCGCGGGCGATGTTGCCCCGCTCGTCCAGGTCCAGGCCGAACTGCGCGACCAGGCCGTTCTCCACGTCCGTGCCGGTGAAGCCCATCGCGAGCGTGACCAGCTGGGCGGGGATCTTGCGCTCCGTGCCCGGCTTCTGGGTCAGCTTGCCGTCGACGAACTCGACCTCGACGAGGTGGAGGAACTGGACGTTGCCGTCCTCGTCGCCCTCGAAGTGGGTGGTGGAGACGGAGTAGACCCGCTCGCCGCCCTCCTCGTGCGCCGAGGTGACCTTGTAGAGCATGGGGAAGGTCGGCCAGGGCTGGCCGGCGTTCCGCTCGTCGCCCGGCTTCGGCATGATCTCCAGCTGCGTGACCGAGGCCGCGCCCTGGCGGTGCGCCGTGCCGACGCAGTCGGCACCGGTGTCGCCGCCGCCGATGACGACGACGTGCTTGCCCTCGGCGGTGATCGGCGGGGCCACGAAGTCGCCCTCGACGACCTTGTTGGCGAGCGGCAGGTACTCCATCGCCTGGTGGATGCCGTTCAGCTCGCGGCCCGGGACGGGCAGGTCGCGGGCGGTGGTGGCACCGGCGGCGATGACGACCGCGTCGTACCGGTTGCGCAGCGCCGTCGCCGGCATGTCGCGGCCGATCTCGACGCCCGTGCGGAACTTGGTTCCCTCCGCGCGCATCTGCTCGATGCGGCGGTTGATGTGCCGCTTCTCCATCTTGAACTCGGGGATGCCGTACCGGAGGAGACCACCGATGCGGTCGGCCCGCTCGTAGACGGCGACCGTGTGGCCGGCCCGGGTCAGCTGCTGGGCGGCGGCGAGACCGGCCGGGCCCGAGCCGATGACGGCGACGGTCTTGCCGGAGAGGCGGTCGGGCGCCTGCGGCTTGACGTCGTTGGCGTCCCAGGCCTTGTCGATGATGGAGACTTCGACGTTCTTGATGGTGACGGCCGGCTGGTTGATGCCGAGCACGCACGCCGACTCGCAGGGAGCCGGGCACAGGCGGCCGGTGAACTCCGGGAAGTTGTTGGTGGCGTGCAGGCGCTCCTGCGCCGCCGACCAGTCCTCGCGGTAGGCGTAGTCGTTCCACTCGGGGATCAGGTTCCCGAGGGGGCAGCCGTTGTGGCAGAACGGGATGCCGCAGTCCATGCAGCGGCCGGCCTGCTTGCTGATGATCGGCAGCAGGGAGCCGGGGACGTAGACCTCGTTCCAGTCCCTGACGCGCTCTTCCACCGGCCGGGTCTGGGCGACTTCGCGCCCGGTGGTCAGGAAGCCCTTGGGGTCAGCCATGGGACGCAGCCTCCATCATCTTCTCGGTGGTCTCGGTCTCGGAGAGACCGGCGAGCTCAGCGGCGTCCTTGGCGGCGAGCACTGCCTTGTACGTGGTGGGGATGATCTTGCTGAACCGGGCCGCGGCGGCGTCCCAGTCGGCGAGGAGCTTCTCGGCGACCGTGGAGCCGGTCTCCTCGAAGTGGCGGCGCACGACGTCGTGCAGCCAGGTCCTGTCGGTGTCCGACGGGGTCTCGATCGCGTCCAGGTTCCCGGAGTTGACGTTGTCCCGGTCGAGGTCGATCACGTAGGCCACGCCGCCGGACATGCCGGCCGCGAAGTTGCGGCCCGTCTCACCGAGGACGACCGCCGTACCGCCGGTCATGTACTCGCAGCCGTGGTCGCCCACGCCCTCCGAGACGACCAGGGCGCCGGAGTTGCGGACGCAGAAGCGCTCGCCGGTGCGGCCGCGGAGGAACAGCTCGCCGCCGGTGGCGCCGTAGCCGATCGTGTTGCCCGCGATGGTCGAGTACTCGGCCAGGTGGTCGGCGCCGCGGTCCGGGCGGACGATCACTCGGCCGCCGGAGAGGCCCTTGCCGACGTAGTCGTTGGCGTCGCCCTCCAGGCGGAGGGTGACACCGGCCGGCAGGAAGGCGCCGAAGGACTGGCCGGCGGAGCCGGTGAAGGTGATGTCGACGGTGTCGGCCGGGAGGCCGGCGCCACCGAACTTCTTGGTCACCTGGTGGCCGAGCATGGTGCCGACGGTGCGGTTGATGTTGCGGATCGCGACCTGGGCGCGGACCGGCTGGGCCTCCTCGGCGGAGGCGGCGCCCAGGGCCTCGGCGGCGAGCTGGATCAGCTCGTTGTCGAGGGCCTTCTCCAGGCCGTGGTCCTGCTCGACGCGGGCGTGGCGGACCGCGCCCTCGGGCAGCTCGGGCACGTAGAAGAGCGGCTCCAGGTCGAGACCCTGCGCCTTCCAGTGCGTGACCGCGCGGCTGGTGTCGAGCAGCTCGGCGTGGCCGACGGCCTCTTCGAGGGTGCGGAAGCCCAGCTCGGCGA
Organism: Streptomyces sp. NPDC002463; assembly: GCF_042889835.1. Classification (NCBI taxonomy): domain Bacteria; kingdom Bacillati; phylum Actinomycetota; class Actinomycetes; order Kitasatosporales; family Streptomycetaceae; genus Streptomyces; species Streptomyces sp. NPDC002463. Next base: position 368,183 of record NZ_JBIARL010000002.1, on the reverse strand, counting down.
GGAGCTCGCGGACCTCCTCGGCGATGAACTCGAAGAAGTTGACGACGAACTCGGCCTTGCCGGAGAAGCGGTCGCGCAGGACCGGGTTCTGGGTGGCGATGCCGACCGGGCAGGTGTCGAGGTGGCAGACGCGCATCATGACGCAGCCGGAGACGACGAGCGGCGCGGTCGCGAAACCGAACTCCTCGGCGCCGAGCAGCGCGGCGATGACCACGTCGCGGCCGGTCTTCAGCTGGCCGTCGGTCTGGACGACGATCCGGTCGCGCAGGCCGTTGAGCAGCAGCGTCTGCTGGGTCTCGGCGAGGCCGAGCTCCCAGGGGCCGCCCGCGTGCTTCAGGGAGGTCAGCGGGGAGGCGCCCGTTCCGCCGTCGTGGCCGGAGATGAGGACGACGTCCGCGTGGGCCTTGGAGACACCGGCGGCGACCGTGCCGACACCGACCTCGGAGACCAGCTTCACGTGGATGCGGGCGGCCGGGTTGGCGTTCTTGAGGTCGTGGATCAGCTGAGCCAGGTCCTCGATGGAGTAGATGTCGTGGTGCGGCGGCGGCGAGATGAGGCCGACGCCGGGCGTCGAGTGACGCGTCTTGGCGACCCACGGGTAGACCTTGTGGCCGGGCAGCTGGCCGCCCTCGCCGGGCTTGGCGCCCTGGGCCATCTTGATCTGGATGTCGTCGGCGTTGACCAGGTACTCGCTGGTGACGCCGAAGCGGCCGGAGGCGACCTGCTTGATCGCGGAGCGGCGCGCCGGGTCGTACAGGCGCTCCGGGTCCTCGCCGCCCTCACCGGTGTTGGACTTGGCGCCCAGCTGGTTCATGGCGATCGCGAGCGTCTCGTGGGCCTCGCGGGAGATGGAGCCGTACGACATGGCGCCGGTGGAGAAGCGCTTGACGATCTCGGAGACCGGCTCGACCTCGTCGATGGAGATCGGGGTACGGCCTTCGGCGGCGAAGCCGAACAGGCCGCGGAGCGTCATGAGGCGCTCGGACTGCTCGTTCACCCGCTCCGTGTACTTCTTGAAGATGTCGTACCGCTTGGTGCGCGTGGCGTGCTGGAGGCGGAAGACGGTCTCCGGGTCGAACAGGTGCGGCTCGCCCTCGCGGCGCCACTGGTACTCGCCGCCGATCTCCAGGGCGCGGTGCGCCGAGGGGACGCCGGAGACGGGGTACGCCTTGGCGTGGCGGGCGGCGACCTCCTTGGCGACGACGTCGAGACCGGCGCCGCCGATCTTGGTGGCCGTGCCGTTGAAGTACGTGGCGACGAAGGTCTCGTCGAGGCCGACGGCCTCGAAGACCTGGGCGCCGCGGTAGGAGGCGACGGTGGAGATGCCCATCTTGGACATGACCTTGAGGACGCCCTTGCCGAGGGCGTAGATCAGGTTCCGGATGGCCTGCTCGGGCTCCAGGCCCTCGATGAAGGTGCCGGCGCGGACCAGGTCCTCGACGGACTCCATGGCGAGGTACGGGTTGACCGCCGCGGCGCCGTAGCCGATGAGCAGGGCGACGTGGTGGACCTCGCGGACGTCACCGGCCTCGACGAGCAGGCCCACCTTGGTGCGCTGCTTGGTGCGGATGAGGTGGTGGTGGACGGCCGCGGTGAGCAGCAGCGAGGGGATCGGCGCGTGCTCGGCGTCGGAGTGCCGGTCGGAGAGCACGATGAGGCGGGCGCCGCCCTCGATGGCGGTGTCGGCCTCGGCGCAGATGGCCTCGATGCGGGCGGCGAGGGACTCGCCGCCGCCGGAGACGCGGTAGAGGCCGGAGAGGGTCGCGGCCTTCATGCCGGGCATGTCGCCGTCGGCGTTGATGTGGATGAGCTTGGCCAGCTCGTCGTTGTCGATCACCGGGAAGGGCAGGGTGACGCTGCGACACGAGCCGGCGGTGGGATCGAGCAGGTTGCTGCCGGGGCCGAGGGAGGACCGGAGCGAGGTGACGAGCTCCTCGCGGATGGCGTCCAGCGGCGGGTTGGTGACCTGCGCGAAGAGCTGGGTGAAGTAGTCGAAGAGCAGCCGCGGGCGGGCGGACAGGGCCGCGATCGGCGAGTCCGTGCCCATGGAGCCGAGGGGCTCGCCGGCCGTGCGGGCCATCGGCGCGAGGATGACGCGGAGCTCTTCCTCGGTGTAGCCGAAGGTCTGCTGGCGGCGGGTGACCGAGGCGTGGGTGTGCACGATGTGCTCGCGCTCGGGGAGGTCGGAGAGCTCGATCTCGCCGGTCTCCAGCCACTCCTCGTAGGGGTGCTCGGCGGCGAGGGCGGCCTTGATCTCGTCGTCCTCGACGATGCGGTGCTCGGCGGTGTCGACGAGGAACATCTTGCCGGGCTGGAGGCGGCCCTTGCGGACGACCTTGGCGGGGTCGATGTCGAGGACGCCGACCTCGGAGGAGAGGACGACGAGGCCCTCGTCGGTGACCCAGTAGCGGCCGGGGCGCAGGCCGTTGCGGTCGAGGACCGCGCCGACCTGGACGCCGTCGGTGAAGGTGACGCAGGCCGGGCCGTCCCAGGGCTCCATCATCGTGGAGTGGTACTGGTAGAAGGCGCGGCGGGCCGGGTCCATGGTCTCGTGGTTCTCCCACGCCTCCGGGACCATCATCAGGACCGCGTGCGGCAGGGAGCGGCCGCCGAGGTGGAGGAGCTCCAGGACCTCGTCGAAGGAGGCCGAGTCGGAGGCGTCCGGGGTGCAGATCGGGAAGATCCGCTCCAGCGAGCCCTCGCCGAAGGCCGTGGAGTCGAGCTGGGCCTCGCGGGCGGTCATCCAGTTCCGGTTGCCCTTGACGGTGTTGATCTCACCGTTGTGGGCGATGAAGCGGTACGGGTGGGCCAGCGGCCAGCTCGGGAAGGTGTTGGTGGAGAACCGGGAGTGGACCAGGGCCACGGCGGTGGCGCAGCGGCGGTCCGACAGGTCCGGGAAGAAGGGCTCCAGCTGGCCGGTGGTCAGCATGCCCTTGTAGATGATGGTGCGGGCGGAGAGCGACGGGAAGTACGTCGCGGCCTCGCGCTCGGCGCGCTTGCGCAGGACGAAGGCCTTGCGGTCGAGCGCGATGCCCGTGCTCTCGCCGTCGGCGACGAAGAGCTGGCGGAAGACCGGCATGGTGGAGCGGGCGGAGGCGCCGAGGAGCTCGGGGGCGACGGGGACCTCGCGCCAGCCGAGGACGTTCAGGCCCTCTTCGGCGGCGATGGCCTCGATCTGCGCGGCGGTCTCGTCGGTGCCGTCCTCGGGGAGGAAGGCGATGCCGACGGCGTACGCGCCGGCCTCGGGGAGCTCGAATCCGGCGACCTCGCGGAGGAAGGCGTCCGGGACCTGGAGCAGGATGCCGGCGCCGTCACCGGAGTCGGGCTCGGAGCCGGTGGCGCCGCGGTGCTCGAGGTTGCGCAGTACGGTCAGCGCCTGCTCGACCAGCGCGTGGCTGGCAACACCGGTGAGGGTGGCCACGAACCCGACACCGCAGGCGTCGTGTTCGTTACGGGGGTCGTACATCCCCTGAGCAGCGGGGCGACCGTCCATGGGCGACCAGGCGTCGGAACGCATCGGCTCTCCCGTCGTCGTCGTGGCAATGGAGCTGCCGAGGGACGACGTTGGCCCTCCGCGAAATTTCGTGCAGGTTACATGATGGCCGGCTTCTCGCGAAGTGGAAAGCTCGTTCCAACATGCGGACACCGCCGATACGCAGCGGTGGTGTGGGTTCACCTGTGGGATGCGGCGACAGAGGCTGTCCCGCGGGGGACGGATCGGGATCCGGAGGTTCTTCGGGACTCCGGCGACCCGTCGCTGAGCGTGGGCTTCGTTGCCCGGTGACGCTCAGGCCTCTTTCCCGTTGGTCACGGGTTCGAAACCGCCGAGTAACCGGCTACATATGTGGCGTCGTGCATAGTGTCTCATCGCCGCAGCGGAATGGACCAGGGATATACGTCACAGCCGTTCCGCGCCCTATGTCCTGAAAAGAGGACGCGAAAAGACCGAGAGGCCCCTTTCGAGGGCCTCTCGGTCTTGTAGGGGGGTACGGAATCCGTACCGGTCCCGGTGGGCTACAAGGCGGCCCCGAAGAGCATGCCGAGCCCGTACGTGACGGCCGCGGCGGCTCCGCCCAGGACGAGCTGGCGCATACCGCTGAAGAGCCAGCCGCGGGCCGTCACCCGGGCCACCACGGCGCCGCAGGCGAAGAGCCCGAGGAGCGCGAGGAGCACGGCCGGCCAGAGCGCGGTCGCCCCGAGCAGGTACGGCAGCACGGGCAGGAGCGCGCCGAGCGCGAACGAGCCGAAGGACGAGACGGCGGCGACCATCGGCGACGGCAGGTCGTCCGGGTCGATGCCGAGCTCCTCGCGGGCGTGGATCTCGAGCGCCTGCTCGGGGTCCTTCGACAGCTGCATCGCGACCTCGCGGGCGAGCGCGGGCTCGACACCGCGGGAGACGTAGAGCGCGGCGAGCTCCTCCATCTCGTCGACGGGGTGCTTGCGCAACTGGCGGCGCTCGACGTCCAGTTCCGCCTGGACGAGCTCGCGCTGCGAGGCGACGGAGGTGTACTCGCCGGCCGCCATGGAGAAGGCGCCGGCCGCGAGGCCCGCGAGGCCCGTGATGACGACGGTCCCCGAGGAGACCGCGCCACCGGCGACACCGGTCATCAGGGCGAGGTTGGAGACGAGTCCGTCCATCGCGCCGAACACCGCCGGGCGCAGCCAACCGCCGTTCACGTCGCGGTGCGTGTGGTTGTCGCGGTGGGCCTCGTGCAGTGGCGCCTGAGCTTCGATGATGGACATGGCTCTCCCCTCGATCCGGCGGGCCGGGATGCACCCGCCGCCCCCAACACCGTCGAAAATACGCCCGATGTAAGGGGCTCGCCAGCAAGCCAGGCCGTACTTACTAAGGCCCGCCTCAGTGAGGGCATCCCAACCTGGCGGGGTGTCAGCCGGGTGACAGAGACGTTTCTTCGGCGAGTTCGCGGCCTGTCGTGGCACAGATCCAGGCATCGGGGCGCCGCTGTCGGCGCTCCGTCGAGGAAGTCGAGGAAGGGGCGCGAGATGGTGACGAGGACGGCCTGCGACACGCGTGAACGGGCGAGGGGAGCGCTCCTCGGCCTCGCCGTCGGCGACGCGCTCGGCGCGCCCGCCGAGAACATGAAGCCCTCCGAGATCCGCCGCCGCTGGGGCCGCATCGAGGGCTTCGTCACGGACAGCCCGGCGGGCACCGACGACACCGAGTACGCCATCTTCTCGGCGCTGCTCCTCGCGCGGCACGGCTCCGCGCTCACCGTCCACCACGTCGAACGGGCCTGGCACCACTGGATCGCCGACCTCGACGAAGGCCCGTTCCGCGGGGCGGGCTTCTCCGAGCGCGGCACCCTGGAGAACCTCCGCCGGGGCCTGGCGGCCCCCATCTCCGCCCAGCACCGCCACGCGTGGTCGGACGGCCTCGCCATGCGGGCGGCGCCCTTCGGGGTCTTCGCCGCCGGGCGCCCGGCGGAGGCGGCCCGACTGGTCGCCATCGACGGCAGCGTCAGCCACGAGGGCGAGGGCATCTACGGGGGCCAGGCGGTGGCGGCGGGCGTGGCGGCGGCGATGACGGGGGCGACGGTGACGTCCGTCATCGCGGCGGCCCTCTCCGTCATCCCCATGGACTCCTGGACGGCCCGCTCCCTGCGCCGCGCGGTCGTCGCGGCCCAGCGCGTCCAGCCGGACCCGCTCACCCGCGAACGCCAGGTCCGCTCGGCTGTCGTCATCGGCGGCTACCCCTGGACGGACCTGGCGCCGGAGGCGGTGGGCCTGGCGTTCGGCGCCTTCGCGGCGGCCCGGGGCAACTTCCGCACCGCCGTCCTCACGGCCGTCAACATGGGCCGCGACGCCGACACCACGGCGGCGGTGGCGGGCGCCCTGGCCGGCGCGGCGGGCGGCGTGAACGCGATCCCACCCGACTGGGCCACAGCCATCGCCCCGGTCACCGGCAGCTGCCTCCCCTCGATGCGCGGCTACCACGTCCTGGACGTGGCGGACCTCCTGACCCCGGAGGAGGCGGCATGAGCGCGGACCTGACGACGGTTGCCGGCGCCGGCGCACCTGCTGTGGGCGAGGCCCCGGAGGCGGGCGCGGTCGCCGCACCAGCTGTGGGCGATCGTTCCGCAGGGCGAGGGGGGTCCCCCCTGGTCGAGCGAAGCCGAGAGCTCGGGGGAGGGTGGGCACAGCCCCCGATGCCGGGTTCCGGACCCCTGCTCGGTGACCCGCAGGACCTCACCCCGGCACAGAACGCGGAACTGCTGGACCTGACCCCACACGGCCCGGCCTCGCAGGACCCCGCCCCGGTGCGGGGCACCGGCTCCTGGAACGGCGTCCACCAGGACCGCGCGGCGCCCCCGGTGCCGGGCGCACCGAACGGGACCCGCCCGAAGCGCGACGCGGTCGAGGGCCTCCTCCTCGGCATCGCCGCAGGCGACGCCGCCGGCTGGCCCGCCGCACGGCACCGCGCCGCCCGCATGCCCGAATGGACCCGCCGCCTCACCCGCGAACTCGACACCTTCGCCGAGCAGAACGCGACGACCACCCTCCCCGTCCCCATCGCCCTCAACCAGCCCCCCGAGCCCCTCCGCCTCGGCCCCTCGGACGACGCCGAGTGGGCGGTCTTCACCGCCGAGGCGATCCTCGCCGCCGCAGGCCCGGTCTTCGGGGGCCTCCCCGCGGACCGAAGGCTCCGCGCCGCCGTCGACCTCGCCTGGAACGCCCTCGCGGGCCAGGTCGCCGCCGCGGCGGACCGCGCCCCCGAGGTCGAGTCGGCCGTACTCCCCCTCCGCGCCCGCATCTCGGTACGCGCCGGCCTCGGCAACCTCGCCACCGGCCTGCGCCCGCCCGCCACCGGTCACGACAACCCGCACTACTTCGACGACGCGGCCTGCGTCCGCGCCGCCGTCCTGGCCCTGGTCCACCCGGGCGACCCCCGCGCCGCCGCCGAACTCGCCGAGTTCGACGCCCGGTACACGCAGGACGGCGACGGCGTCCACGGCGCCCGCGCGACGGCGGCGGCCGTCGCCACGGCCCTCGGCGGGGCGACGGTCGACGAGGCCGTCGAGGCGGCGCTCGCCGAACTCCCGCCCGTCACCGAGATCGGCCGCAACGCCCGGCACGCCGTGAAACTGGCCCGGGCCGCCGACTCCGCCTTCGAGCTCGTCCCGCTCCTGGAGCACCAGATCGTCGACCACGTCTACAGCTACGGCATCGCCGCCGCCGAGACCGTCCCGGTCGCCCTGGCCCTCGCCACCGCCGCCCGGGGCGAGATGACGGCGGCGGTACCGGCCGCCGTCTGTCTCTCCCGGGTCGCCGACTCGGCCCCCGCGCTCGCGGGCGCGCTCACCGGCGCGCTGGGCGGCGGCCGTTCGGTCCCGGGCAGCTGGCGCGAGGCGTGCAGGACGCTCGCGGGCTGCGCGCTGCCCCGGCTCGCGGGTACGGATCTGGTGGAACTCGCCGGGCTGCTCGGAGCCGCGGAACCGGCCACCCCAGGTGGACAATTCAGACATGACACCCACACTGGATGACCGGATCACCGGCAGTCTCCTCGGGGCCGCCGTCGGCGACGCCCTCGGCGGCCCCGTCGAGGGCTACACCCCCGAGCAGATCCTGGAACGCCACGGCGGCCGCGTCACCGGGATCGTCGGCCCCTGGAACGGCGGCGACTGGCGCACCGCGCGGCCCATCGCGCCGTACCACAAGGGCGACGGGCACGTCACCGACGACACCTTGATGACGCACGCGCTGATCCGGGTGTACGAGAAGGTCCGCGGCCACCTCGACGCGTACGCGGTCGCGGACCACCTCGTCCCCGAACTCATGGGCTCCCCCGTCTGGATCCCCGAGCTGGAGGCCGAGGCACTCCCCCTCCAGCGGATCTTCCTGGCCGAGAAGTGGATCGTGACCCGGCTCCACTACGGCCACGTCGACCCGCGCGAGGCGGGCAGCGGCAACGTCGTCAACTGCGGGGCGGCGATGTACATGGCGCCCGTCGGCCTGGTCAACGCCGCCCACCCGGCGGCCGCCTACGCCGAGGCGATCGACCTGACGGGCGCGCACCAGTCCTCGTACGGCCGGGAGGCGGCGGGTGTCTTCGCGGCGGCGGTCGCGGCGGCGTGCACGCCGGGCGCGACACCGTCGTCGGTGGTGGAGGAGGCCCTGTCCCTCGCGAAGGACGGTACGCACGCGGCGATCGAGGCGGTCGCCGAAGCGGCCTCCGCCCACACGGACTTCGAGTCCGCGCTCGACCCCCTCCGCAGGGCGGTCGCCCCCTTCGACACGGTCGGCCCCGACTACCGCTCCCCGTCCCTCGGTGCCCGCCGCCCCTCCCGCCTCCACGCGATCGAGGAACTCCCGATCGCCCTGGGCATGCTGCTCGTCGGCGAGGGCGACTTCCGCCGCACGGTCCTGGGCGCGGTCAACTACGGCCGCGACTGCGACTCGATCGCCACGATGGCGGGCGCGATCGTCGGCGCGCTGCACGGCGAGGCGGCCGTCCCCGCGGAGTGGGCGAAGCAGGTGGCGGAGGCGAGCCGCCTGGACCTGCACGCCCCGGCGAGAGCGCTGGCGCGCGTGGCCCGCGAGATCTTCGCCGGGGACGCGCAGACCCGCCGGTCCCACGAATCGGCCTTCGCCACCCTGACGAGCGCGGACCGGTGACCCTCCGTCTGACCTGGGTCCAGCCGGAGGACCTGGTGGGCCACGAACTCCGCCAGGCGGCGGAGGACGGCCGCGACACCGCCGCCCTGACCGCCCGCTGGACGGAGGCGGGCGGCCCCCCGGCCCCGGAGACGGCGGGCGCCTCCGGGATCCCCCGTCCGGACCTCCGCCCCCTGGCGGAGGAACTCCTGGACGCCTTGGCGTCCCTGCCCGCGCCCCTGTCGGCCCACGAGCCCACGGCCCTGCCCGCGATCCAGGCCCTGGCGACAGCCCCCGAACCCGCACCCGTGTGGCCCCACGCCGAGGCGGACGGTGCCCCCGCCCGTGTGGGCAATCGTCCCGCTGGGGCGATGGGAGTCCCCCCTGTTCGAGCGAAGCCGAGAACTCGGGGGAGGGTGGGCACACGGGACGGCGCCCCTAGCGGCGCCTCCGCGTTCCGCGCCTCGACCCGCACCACAGCGGCGGCGCACGACGTCACGCGGGTCAGGGCGCGGGAGCCTCTGGCGCCGGCAGGGGCGCCGTCCGTCGTGCCCACAACGGGACGGGAAGCGGCCCTCCGCGACCGCCTCCACGCCGCCTGGCTCGGCCGAGCCGTCGGCTGCCTCCTCGGCAAGCCCGTCGAGAAGCTCCCCCTCGCCGCCCTCCGCGCCCTCGCCCGCGCCGCCGGCAACTGGCCCCTCTCCACCTGGTTCACCGCCCGCGGCGTCCCGCCCGAGCTGCTCGCCGCACACCCCTGGAACCGTCGCTCCGCCGCCACGTCGCTCGCCGAGAACATCGACGGGATGCCCGAGGACGACGACCTCAACTACCCCCTCCTCAACCTGCTGCTCCTCCAGCGGTACGGCCGCGACTTCACCACCGCCGACGTCGCCCGCCTCTGGCTCGACGAGCTCCCCGCCGGCCGCACCTTCACGGCCGAGCGCGTCGCCTACCGCAATCTCCTGGACGGTGTGGAACCCCCGCTGACCGCCGTCCGCCGCAACCCCTTCCGCGAGTGGATCGGCGCCCAGATCCGGGCCGATGTCCACGGCTGGACGCACCCGGGCGACCCGGTGGCCGCCGCCGCGCAGGCGCACCGGGACGCGGTGCTCACGCACACCGCGAACGGCGTCTACGGCGCCATGTTCGTCGCCGCCGCCCTCGCCACCGCGGCGACCGGTACGGCCGACGTCCACCGGTCCCTCGCCGCCGGCCTCGCCGTCGTCCCGCCGCGCTCCCGTCTCGCGGAGGCGGTCCGGCGCGGCATCGCGTACGCCCGGACAGAGCCCGACTTCGACACCGTCGTCGACCGGCTGCACGCCGAACTCGGCGGGTACCACTGGGTGCATGCCGTCCCGAACGCCGCCCTGCTCGCCGCCGCCCTCACCCACGCCGACGGCGACTTCTCGCGCTCGATCTGCGCGGCGGTCTCGGGCGGCTGGGACACCGACTCCAACGGCGCCACCGCCGGTTCGCTCGCCGGGCTGCTCGCCGGGCACCCCGACCGGCTGCCGGAGCGCTGGACCTCCCCGCTCAAGAACCGCCTCGCGACCTCGGTGCCGTCCTTCGACGGCATCGGCTTCGACACCCTGGCCGAACTGACACACCTGGAGGCAGTACGCCCATGACCAGCATCGTCGTGCTCGGCAGCACGAACATGGATCTCGTCGTCTACGTGCCGCGGGCCCCCGCCCTCGGCGAGACGGTCACCGGCCGCTCCTTCCGTACGATCCCCGGCGGCAAGGGCGCCAACCAGGCCGTCGCCGCCGCCCGCGCGGGCGGCGAGGTCGCGATGATCGGCGCGGTCGGCGCGGACGGCTTCGGGGCACAGCTGCGCGCCACCCTGGAGCACTGCGCGGTCGACATCGATCTGCTCCGCACCGCCGAGGGCCCCTCCGGCACCGCCCATGTCGTCGTCGACGACGAGGGCGGCAACGCGATCGTCGTCGTCCCCGGCGCCAACGGCACCGTCACCTCCCTCACCCACGGCGACGAGGCCCTCATCGGCACCGCCGACGCCCTGCTCCTCCAGCTCGAACTCCCCCTGTCCGTCGTCGTCGAGGGCGCCGAGACCGCCCGCCGGCTCGGCGTCCGCACGGTCCTCACCCCCGCCCCCGCGCAGCCTCTGCCGCCGGAACTCCTCGCCGCCACCGACCTGTTGGTGCCCAACGAGCACGAGGCCGCCGCGCTCACCGGCCTCACCGACCCGCGCGAGGCCGCGCAGGCCCTGCTGCGGGACGTCCCCGAGGTGGTCGTCACCCTGGGCGCGGCCGGCAGCCTGTACGCGGTGCGCGGCGCCGAGCCGGTCGCCGTGCCCGCGCCCCGGGTCCGGGCCGTGGACACCACGGGGGCGGGCGACACCTTCGTCGGCGCCCTCGCGGTCGCCCTCGGCGAGGGCCGCCCCGCCCCGGAGGCCCTCGCCTGGGCGCAGACGGCCGCCGCGCTCTCCGTCCGGCGCGAGGGCGCGTCGACCTCGATGCCGTACCGCGTCGAGATCGAGGCCGCCTTCCGCTCCCCCGACACGCTGGAGGCGAACGCCGTATGACCACCGAGACGTCCACGGCGCCCCTGCGGGGGCTGCGCGTCCTGGATCTCGCGACCCTGTTCGCCGGCCCGCTCGCGGCCATGATGCTGGGCGACTTCGGCGCCGACGTCGTGAAGGTCGAGCACCCCCGCAAGCCGGATCCGTCCCGTGGCCACGGCCCCGCCAAGGACGGGATCGGCCTGTGGTGGAAGGTCCTCGGCCGCAACAAGCGGGCGATCACCCTCGATCTGTCGTCACCGGGCGGCCGCGACACCCTCCTCGCGCTCGCCGCCGACGCGGACGTGATCGTGGAGAACTTCCGCCCGGGCACCCTGGAGCGCTGGGGTCTGGGCTGGGAGGAGCTGTCGACCGTCAACCCGCGTCTGGTGCTCGCCCGGGTCACCGGCTTCGGCCAGTTCGGTCCGTACGCCCACCGCCCCGGCTTCGGCACCCTCGCCGAGGCGATGAGCGGCTTCGCCGCGATCACCGGCGAGCCGGACGGCCCGCCGACCCTGCCGCCCTTCGGCCTGGCCGACTCGATCGCCGCCCTCGCCACGGCGTACGCGGTGATGACCGCGCTCACCGCCAGGACCACGACCGGCCGCGGCCAGGTCGTCGACATGGCGATCATCGAACCGATGCTCTCCGTCATCGGACCCCACCCCCTCTGGTACGACCAGCTCGGTTACGTCCAGCCCCGGACCGGCAACCGCTCCCGCAACAACGCCCCGCGCAACACCTACCGGACCGCCGACGGCTCCTGGGTCGCCGTCTCCACCTCCGCCCAGTCGATCGCCGAGCGGGTGCTGCGGCTCGTGGGCCGCCCGGAGCTGATCGACGAGCCGTGGTTCGCCGACGGCACGGGCCGCGCCGAGCACGCGGACGTCCTCGACGAGGCGGTCGGCTCGTGGATCGCCCGGCACACCCGCGACGAGGCGATGGCGGCCTTCGAGAAGGCGGAGGCGGCCATCGCCCCCGTCTACGACGTCCGGGACGTCATGGACGATCCGCAGTACCGGGCGCTCCGCACCGTGACCGAGGTGCAGGATCCCGAGCTCGGCCCGATCAAGATGCAGAACGTCCTGTTCCGCCTCTCCGAGACCCCCGGCGGCATCCGCTGGTCCGGCCGCCCGCACGGCGCCGACACGACCGCCGTCCTCTCCGAGCTCGGCCTCACCCCCGCCGAGATCGACGCCCTGCGCGAGCAAGGAGCGGTATGAGCCCCCTCAGCGGCCCCACCGGCTCGGCCGTCGGGCGCGCCGAGGACGCCACCGCGCACCCCGTCGCGCCCCTCACCTGGCTGTACGCCCCCGGCGACCGCCCCGAGGTCGTGCGCAAGGCCATGTCCTCCGGCGCCGACGTCGTGATCGTCGATCTGGAGGACGCGGTCGCCCCGCAGCGCAAGGCGTACGCCCTCGACGCCACGGCCGATCTCCTCGCCGACGTCCACCCCGTCCCGGTGCACGTCCGCATCCACACCCCGCGCGACATCCCCACCCTGGCCCCCCTCCCCGGCCTCTCAGGTCTCCGTGTACCCAAGGTGACACAGGCCACTGACATCCAGCGGATCGCCGGGCTCGCCCCCGGCCGCGCGCTCTATCCGCTCCTGGAGAGCGCCCTCGCCGTCGAGCACGCCTACGCCATCGCGTCCGCCCATCCCGCCGTGCGCGGCATCGCCCTCGGCGAGGCCGATCTCCGCGCCGACCTGGGGGTACGGCAGGACACCGGCCTCGACTGGTCGCGCGGGCGGGTGGTGGTCGCGGCCCGCGCGGCCGCCCTCCCCCCGCCGGCCCAGTCCGTCCACCCGGACATCCGCGACCTGGACGCGCTGGCCGCAGGCTGCGCCCGGGGCCGGGCCATGGGCTTCTTCGGCCGGGCGGCCATCCACCCCCGTCAGCTCCCGGTCATCGAGCGCGCCTATCTGCCCACCCCGGCGGAGGTCGACGCGGCCCGTGAGGTCGTCGCGGCGGCCGCGACCGAGCGGGGCGCCCTCGCCCTCCCGGACGGCCGCTTCGTCGACGCGGCGGTGGTGGAGGGCGCCCACCGGGTCCTCGCCCTCGCGGCCCGCGCCGGCTGACCCGTAACCCCCGCATGCGAAAGGGCCGCCGGAACCTTTCGGCTCCGGCGGCCCTCGTGACGTTCGGGCCGGTCAGCTCTTGGCGGCCGACCCCGCGCCGTGGTCGGCGCCGTTGCCGTCGGTTTCCTTGTCCTCGTCCCCGGGCCCTGCGGCCTCGTCCTCGACGGCGTCCGCGGCCTCGGCCTCGGCGGCCTCGGCACCCTCGACGGCGTCCGTGTTCCCGTCGGCCTTCTCCGCGGCCGCGGTCCGCGGTTCCACGATCTCCTCGCGGCCGGGCCGCAGGCGGGCCGAGACCACGAAGTAGACGACGGCCAGCAGGCCGACGATGATCGCCGTCCACACGTTGAGCCGCAGGCCCAGGATGTGGTGCGCCTCGTCGACGCGCAGCGCCTCCGTCCACACGCGGCCCGAGCAGTACGCGGCGACGTACAGGGCGAACGCCCGTCCGTGGCCGAGCTTGAAGCGGCGGTCGGCCCAGATGACCAGGAAGCCGACGGCGACGTTCCACAGCGACTCGTACAGGAAGGTCGGGTGGTAGAGCCCTGCCTCGCGGTTGGGCCCCTCGGTGATCTTCAGCGCCCACGGCACGTCGGTCGGCTTGCCGTAGAGCTCCTGGTTGAACCAGTTGCCCCAGCGGCCGATGGCCTGGGCGAAGGCGATGCCGGGGGCGATGGCGTCCGCGTACGCCGGCAGGGAGATCCCGCGACGGCGGCAGCCGATCCAGGCGCCCACCGCGCCGAGCGCGATGGCGCCCCAGATACCGAGGCCGCCCTCCCAGATCTTGAAGGCGTCGACCCAGTTCTCACCCTCGCTGAAGTACAGCTGGTAGTCGGTGATCACGTGGTAGAGGCGTCCGCCGACGAGGCCGAAGGGCACCGCCCAGACGGCGATGTCGGCCACGGTGCCGGCGGTGCCGCCCCGGGCGATCCAGCGCTTGTTGCCGAGCCAGACGGCAACGAAGACACCGATGATGATGCAGAAGGCATAGCCGCGCAGCGGGATCGGTCCGAGGTGGATCACGCCGGTCGACGGGCTGGGAATGTAGGCAAGGTCCATGGCAGAACCGACGCTACCCTGCCGGGCGGGCATGACGGCAGCCCGCCCGGCAACTTCTGGGTAACCAATCGGTCTGCCGAGCCGCCGGCTAACCCGCCGACGGGGAGGCGGTGCCCGGCTTCTTGCCCTTGTTGGCCTCGGCGACCCACTTCTTCAGGTTCTCCGGGGAGATCTGCTCGTTCCCCTTGGTCGGGAAGATCGACTCTCCGTTGAGGAGAACGGTCGGGGTGCCGCGGAAGCCGCCGTTCTGGAAGGCCTCGTTCGACTTCTTCACCCAGCTGTCGTGCGTGCCGTCGTTCACACAGCTGCGGAAGGCCGGCGTGTCGAGCCCCGGGACCTTCGCCGCCAGCTCGATCAGCTTGTCGTTCTTCCCGTAGGCGTCGTCCGTCTCCGGCGGCTGGTTGATGTACAGCGTGTCGTGGTACGCGGTGAACTTCCCCGCGTCCTGGGCGCACGCCGCCGCGTTCGCCGCGCGCAGCGAGCCGCTGCCGCCCATGTTCCCGTCGATGAGGGTGGCGAGGTGGTAGTCGACCCGGAGCGCGCCGGAGGCCTGCAGCTCGTGGATCGTGTCCCGCATGACGTTCTCGAACTGGGCGCACGCCGGGCAGCGGAAGTCCTCCCAGACCGCGAGCGTCGACGGGGCGTCCGCCTTGCCCGTGGGGATGGCGGGCTTGCCGTCCTCGTCGGTCGCCCCGGTCGGCGCGACCACCGGCCCCGCCTTGTCGGATCCGCTGTTGTCGTCGCCGCCCGCGGCGATCACGCCGACGACCGCGGCCAGGCCGAGGACGCCGACCACCGCCGCCGACACGATCAGGACGCGCCGCTGCTTCTCGCGGGCCTTGTCGCGCTCGCGCTGCTCCTTGAGCCGCTCCCGGGCACTCTGCGGACCGTTCCGCTTGTTCTCGCTCACGCCCCAGGCAACGAACCGGGGAGGCACATCCGCGCCTCCCCGGTCCCATATCCACCCGAACGGGCTACGGAGCGCGGCGGACGCCCTCGGTGAGTTCGGCCGCCAGTTCCCTTACGGCGGTGAGTCCGGCCGCCTCGTCGCCGTCGGCGTCGAGGAGGCGCTGCACGAAGGCGGAGCCGACGATGACGCCGTCGGCGAAGCCGGCGACCTCCTTCGCCTGCGTGGCGTTGGAGACGCCGAGCCCGACGCACACCGGCAGGTCCGAGGTGGCGCGGGTGCGGCGGACCAGGTCGGCGGCCGACTCGCCGACCGACTCGCGAGTGCCGGTGACGCCCATCAGCGAGGCGGCGTAGACGAAGCCGGAGCCGGCCGCGGTGATGGTGGCGAGGCGCTCGTCCTTGCTGCTGGGCGCGACGACGAAGACGGTCGCGAGACCGTGCTTGTCGGCGTGCTCGCGCCAGACGGCGGACTCCTGGACCGGCAGGTCGGGCAGGATGCAGCCCGCGCCGCCGGCCGCGGCGAGCTCCTCGGTGAAGCGCTCGATGCCGTACCGGTCGATCGGGTTCCAGTACGTCATGACCAGGACCGGCTTGCCGGTGGCCGCGTGGGCCTCCTTCACCGTCCGCATGACGTCGGCGATCTTCACGCCGCCGCGCAGCGCGATGTCGTCGGCGGTCTGGATGACCGGCCCGTCGAGGACCGGGTCGCTGTGCGGAAGCCCGACCTCGACGACGTCGGCGCCTCCGTCGAAGACGGCCTTGATGGCGGCGATGCCGCCGTCGACGGTCGGGAAGCCGGCCGGCAGGTACGCGATCAGCGCGGCCCGGTTCTCGGCCTTGGCCTTGGCGAGGGTGTCGCTCAGCAGCTGGATGTTTCCGGTGGTCACTTGGAGCCCCCCTCGGCGCCGTTGTCGTAGAGCCCGAAGTAGCGAGCGGCGGTGTCCATGTCCTTGTCGCCGCGCCCGGAGAGGTTCACCAGGAGCAGGGCGTCCTTGCCGAGCTCCTTGCCGACCTCCAGGGCCCCGGCGAGGGCGTGCGCCGACTCGATGGCCGGGATGATGCCCTCCGTACGGGAGAGCAGGCGCAGCGCCTGCATGGCGGCGTCGTCGGTGACGGCGCGGTACTCACCGCGGCCGCTGTCCTTCAGGTACGCGTGCTCGGGGCCGATGCCCGGGTAGTCGAGGCCCGCCGAGATCGAGTACGGCTCGGTGATCTGGCCCTCCTCGTCCTGGAGGACGTAGGAGCGGGACCCGTGGAGGATGCCGGGCTCGCCGGCGGTGAGGGTGGCCGCGTGCTCGCCGGTCTCGACGCCGTGGCCGGCCGGCTCGCAGCCGATCAGGCGCACGTCCGCGTCCGGGACGAAGGCGTGGAAGAGGCCGATGGCGTTGGAGCCGCCGCCGACGCAGGCGATGGCCGCGTCGGGCAGCCGCCCGGCGCGCTCCAGGATCTGGCGGCGGGCCTCGACGCCGATGACCCGGTGGAAGTCGCGGACCATGGCGGGGAAGGGGTGGGGTCCCGCGACCGTGCCGAAGAGGTAGTGCGTCCGGTCCACGTTCGCGACCCAGTCGCGGAAGGCCTCGTTGATGGCGTCCTTGAGGGTGCGGCTGCCGGACTTCACGGCGACGACCTCGGCGCCGAGCATCCGCATCCGGGCCACGTTGAGGGCCTGGCGCTGGGTGTCGACCTCGCCCATGTAGATGGTGCACTCGAGGCCGAACAGGGCGCAGGCGGTGGCCGTGGCCACGCCGTGCTGGCCGGCGCCGGTCTCGGCGATGACCCGCGTCTTGCCCATGCGCTTGGTCAGGAGGGCCTGACCGAGCACGTTGTTGATCTTGTGCGAGCCGGTGTGGTTGAGGTCCTCGCGCTTGAGGAAGATCCGGGCACCGCCGGCGTGCTCGGCGAACCGCGGCACCTCGGTGAGGGCGCTGGGCCGGCCGGTGTAGTTGACCATCAGGTCGTTGAGCTCGCGGGCGAACTCGGGGTCCGCCTTGGCCTTCTCGTACTCGACGGCGACCTCGTCGACGGCGGCGACGAGGGCCTCCGGGATGAACTTGCCGCCGTAGGCGCCGAAGTAGCCCTCCGGGCTGGGGACCTGGCCTTCCAGGTCCGGGATGAAGAACTCGCTGGACATGCGGATGCGCTCCTCGCGGGGCGGGGCCCCGGGATACGTGGGGTTGGTGGTCACGTTATGCGCGCGACCGGTCACGCATGCGGCAACGCCTCGCCCGGGCACGTGCGGGCTTGCGCTCCGCCGTTGTGGGCAATCGTTCCGCAGGGCGGAACGGGTGGGCACAACGGACGGCGCCCCTTGCCGGGCCCAGGCTTCCGCGCCTGGACCCGCGCCCCGTGTGCGGCGCGCCGGGGGTGCGGGCCGAGGCACAGGGGTGGAGGCGCCCGCAGAGGGCGCCGTCCCGTGTGCCCACCCGTCCCGCCCCAGCGGGACGATTGCCCACACGGGGGTGGGCCGAAGGGCCAGGGCCTGAACGGCTAGGCGTTGCTGCTGTACGTGAGAGTGCGCGCGAGGCGCGGGCGCCATCGCATGCCGTTGACCTGTCCCGGCTCGGAGCCGATGACGTAGCGGACCCGGCGGCCGTGGACACGGCGGGCGGGCGCGCGGCAGCCACGCGGGCGGCAGCCCCTGGCCAGCGGCGCGTGCTTGGAGACGGGGGCCGCGGCGGTACGGAGCCGGCCGCGACGGCCCGAGGCGTCCGCGGGCACGACCGAGCCGCCCGGGGCGGAGCCCAGGGCGGTCGGCGTGGCGCGGACGAGGGTCATGATCCGGTCAGCTCCGGCCGTGGCGGAGGGCCGGGTGCGCGCCGGCGGCGACGAGGTCGGCGACGGCCGCCTTCGGGTCGCGGCCGGTGACGAGGGACTCGCCGACGAGGACCGCGTCGGCGCCCGCGTTGGCGTAGGCGATGAGGTCGTGCGGGCCGCGGACGCCGGACTCGGCGACCTTGACGATGTGCGCGGGGATCTCGGGGGCGACGCGCTCGAAGGTGGAGCGGTCGACCTTGAGGGTCTTGAGGTTGCGCGCGTTGACGCCGATGATGCGGGCGCCCGCGTCGACGGCGCGCTCGACCTCCTCCTCGTCGTGGACCTCGACCAGCGGGGTGAGACCGATGGACTCGGCACGCTCGATGAGGGAGACCAGCGCCTCCTGCTCCAGGGCGGCGACGATGAGGAGGGCGAGATCCGCTCCGTACGCCCGCGCTTCCCAGAGCTGGTACGCGGTGACGATGAAGTCCTTGCGCAGCACGGGGATGTCGACCCGGGCGCGGACGGCCTCCAGGTCGGCGAGCGAGCCGCCGAAGCGGCGCTGCTCGGTGAGGACGGAGATGACGGCGGCGCCGCCGGCCTCGTAGTCCGCGGCGAGTCCCGCCGGGTCGGCGATCGCGGCGAGTGCGCCCTTGGACGGGCTGGAGCGCTTCACTTCGCAGATCACCTTGACGCCGTCCCCGCGCAGTGCGGCGACGCCGTCCTTGGCCTGCGGCGCCTTGGCGGCGCGCTCCTTGAGCTCGTCGAGGGTGACCCGCGCCTGCCGCTCTGCGAGGTCGGCGCGCACGCCGTCGATGATCTCGTCGAGCACACTCACGCGAGGGGCCCCCTTCCGGGACGGTGATGATGAACCAGGTTCAGCCACTTCGATCCTATCCGCAGGACGGCTCCGGATTCGCATCGGCCGGAGGTGCGTCCCACCTGCTGGGACTTCCGAGGGGTGCTCAGGGAGCGAGGGCGGAGCCGAAGGGAAGGTTCCGGACCAGGGTGAAGAGGACGAGGACGGCCCCGATGGCCCACGAGAGCCGCGGGGAGATCGTGAGGCGCATGGGTGCGCCTCGGACGGCGCGAATCAGCCATACGGCCATGACGACGGCGAAGATCCCGTAGCCGACGACGGCGAGGGCGTTGGCACCGAGGGCGGCCGGGAGGTCGCCGTGTGCGACGGCGTGCGCACTGCGGAGCCCGCCGCAGCCGGGGCAGTAGATGCCGGTGAAGCGCAGCAGCGGGCAGACGGGGTAGTGCCCGGGCTCGTTGGGGTCGACGGCCCCGACGTACGCGAACGCGGCGACGACGCCGCCGAGGACCGCGACGGGCGTGAGGAGCCGCCGCACGAGCGACCGCGGCGCGAGCGGTACGGGCGCCGGCGCATACGGCCCGTCCCAGACGGCGGACCCCGGCTGTCCGGGCGCCCCCGCCAGGGCGGCGGTACCCGGAACCACGGCGCCTGCCGACGCGGCGCCTGCCGGAACCACGGCCCCCGCCGGCGCGGCGGCCTGCGGGGCCTGAACGCCCGCCGTCCCGGCGGCAGCCGGGGTCGCTGCGGTCTTCGGCCCCGCCGAGTCCGGATCGGTGGGATCCGGGGCGGGGCGTTCACCCGGGTGGGTGAGGGAATCGTCGGTCACGGCTTCGGCCGTCGGCTGCGCGTCCACGCGGTGATTGTCGCTGCTGACGCGCGAGGGCGCAGCCCGGCGTCGCCGGACCGCGCCCTCGGGTGCGTCGTGTCGCGTCAGGCGCGGGCCCGGGCGGTCTCGGTCGCGGCCTCACGGGCGGCGACGACGGCGTCCGAGTCCTTCGGCATGCCGAGGCCGGCGATCTTCATCCCGCCGCCCACGATGCCACCGAGGACGATGACGCCCACGCCGGCCCAGAAGCCGGGCAGGTTGGCGGCCACCATGAAGACGCCGGCGATGCAGAAGCCGATGAAGGAGATGATGACACCGGTCCAGGCGGCCGGGGTGTGTCCGTGGGCGCTGCCCGCCATGAGTTGCTCCTCGTTGCAGTTGCTCGATGGTGAGGTCTCGCGTGCGCGGACACTCGGCGCTCATTGTCCCGCACGCGGGCGCGCGAGGATGAATCGGGGGTGCCGGGACGATCACGCGTCGCGGTCAGCCGCCCTGTGTGGGGTCCTCGCCGCGGTCCAGGGCCTTCCACAGGTCCTCCGGACGGTCCGGGTCGGTCGTGGGGGCCTTGCGGCCGGCGCGCGGGGCGCCGGACCGCTCGTAGCGGCCTCCCATCGCCGGCCAGTTCTTGCCGAAGCGGAGGGCGAAGAGGCCGGCGAGCAGGATGAGGACGGCGCCCGCGGCGGTCACGTACGGCCAGACGGTGTGGGTGAGGTGCGCGACGGCCGCGGCCGTGTCGCCGCTGATCCGGGCGGCCTCGGCGTCGAGCGCGGCGCTGTCGGAGGCGCCGAGGACCGCGGCGAGCGCGGCGCCCGCGCCGCTCAGCGCGAGGAGCGCGGAGACGAGCGTGCGGCCGGTGCGGCGGACGGCGAAGACGGCGAAGAGCGCGGCGAGGCCGACGATCGCGAGGGCGGTCGGCACGCCGGTGACGGTGCCGCCGTCGGCCTCGACGGGGACGGTGCCGCCGCCGACGGACGCGGTGCCCTCCGCCCAGATCTGGCCCGCGGAGAGCAGGACGACGGTGGCGCCGAGGGCGCCGAGGAGGAGGGCCGCGGCCAGGCTGCGGCGGCCGCCGGTGGGGACGGCCGCGCGGGCGGCCCGGGGCTGGGGTACGGGTACGGCACTCACGTACCCCACTATCCCCTACGTCCTCAGTTGTCGTTCATCCGGTTGGCGGTGTGGACGGCACGGAGGACGGCCGCGGCCTTGTTGCGGCATTCGTTGTCCTCGGCGACCGGGTCGGAGTCGGCGACGACACCCGCTCCGGCCTGCACGTACGCCGTTCCGTCCCGGAGCAGGGCGGTGCGGATGGCGATGGCGGTGTCCGCGTCCCCGGCGAAATCGAGATAACCGACACATCCGCCGTAGAGGCCGCGCCGGGAGGGTTCGAGCTCCTCGATGATCTGCATGGCGCGGGGCTTGGGCGCGCCGGAGAGCGTGCCGGCGGGGAAGCAGGCGGTGAGGACGTCGAAGGCTGTGCGGCCCTCGGCGACCTCGCCGGTGACGGTGGAGACGATGTGCATGACGTGCGAGTAGCGCTCGATCGACATGAAGTCGACGACCTCGACGGAGCCGGGCGTGCAGACCCGGCCGAGGTCGTTGCGGCCGAGGTCGACGAGCATGAGGTGCTCGGCGCGCTCCTTGGGGTCGGCGAGCAGCTCCTCGGCGAGGTCGTGGTCCTCCTGCGGGGTGGCGCCGCGGTGCCGGGTGCCGGCGATGGGGTGGAGCATCGCGCGCCCGTCCTCGACCTTGACGAGGGCCTCGGGCGAGGAGCCGACGACGTCGAAGCCGTTCTCGAAGCGGAAGAGGTACATGTACGGGGAGGGGTTGGTGGCCCGCAGGACCCGGTACACGTCGAGCGCGGAGGCGGTGCAGGGGGTCTCGAAGCGCTGCGAGGGAACGACCTGGAAGGCCTCGCCGGCGCGGATGCGCTCCTTGATGTCCTCGACGGCGTCCTGGTAGGCCGGGCCGCCCCAGAGGGCGGAGGACTCGGGGAGTTCCGAGGCGGGGAGGGAGGCGGGGACGGTCGCGACCGGGCGGGCCAGGTCGGCCTCCATGGCGTCGAGGCGGGCGACGGCGTGCGCGTACGCCTCGTCGACGCCGGTCTCCAGGTCGTTGTGGTTGATCGCGTTGGCGATCAGCAGGACCGAGCCGTCCCAGTGGTCGAGGACGGCGAGGTCGCTGGTGAGGAGCATGGTCAGCTCGGGGAGCTTCAGGTCGTCGCGGCCGTGCTCGCCGATCTTCTCCAGACGGCGGACGATGTCGTAGCCGAGGTAGCCGACCATGCCGCCGGTGAACGGGGGCATCCCGGAGGCGAGGTCGCGCGGGGTGTGGAGGGTCTCGACGGTGGCGCGCAGGGCGGCGAGCGGGTCGCCGTCCGTGGGGACGCCGACGGGCGGGGTGCCGAGCCAGTGCGCCTGTCCGTCCTTCACCGTCAGGGTCGCGTCGCTGCGGACTCCGATGAAGGAGTAGCGGGACCAGCTGCGGCCGTTCTCCGCGGATTCGAGGAGGAAGGTGCCGGGGCGTTCGGCGGCGAGCTTGCGGTAGAGCCCGACCGGGGTGTCGCCGTCCGCGAGGAGCCTGCGGCTGACGGGGATGACGCGGCGGTCGGCCGCCAGCTTGCGGAACGTCTCGAGATCCATGGCACGGGACCTTACTGGGATACGGGGAGCACGTCGGCGTCGAAGCAGGTGCGGGTGCCGGTGTGGCAGGCGGCGCCGACCTGGTCGACCTTGACGAGGAGGGTGTCGGCGTCGCAGTCGAGGGCGACGGACTTGACGTGCTGGACGTGCCCGGAGGTGTCGCCCTTGACCCAGTACTCGTTCCGGCTGCGGGACCAGTAGGTGCAGCGGCCGGTGGTGAGGGTGCGGTGGAGCGCCTCGTCATCCATCCAGCCGAGCATCAGCACCTCGCCGGTGTCGTACTGCTGGGCGATGGCGGGGACGAGCCCGTCGGCGCTGCGCTTGAGGCGGGCGGCGATGGCGGGGTCGAGGTCGCTGGGGGTCCGGGGCGTGCTCATGGGGCCCATTGTGCCGCGCTCGGGGACGGTGTCCGGCGTGGCGTCCACTGGGCGGACGGGGAGTGTCCGCCGTACGCTGGCGGACATGTCGACCCATGCGAAACGTGAACGGCTTCTGCTCGCCGATCTGTTGGAGGCTGCGGGCCCGGACGCGCCGACGCTCTGCGAGGGCTGGCGGACCCGGGACCTGGCGGCCCATGTGGTGGTGCGGGAGCGGCGTCCGGACGCGGCGGCGGGGAACCTCGTACCGGCGCTGAAGGATCGGCTCGACCGGGTGCAGCAGGAGTTCGCCGAGAAGCCGTACGAGGAGCTGATCCAGCTGATCCGTACGGGTCCGCCGCGGTTCTCGCCGTTCACGATCAAGCAGGTGGACGAGGGGGCGAACGTCGTCGAGTTCTATGTGCACGCGGAGGACGTGCGTCGCGCGCAGCCCGACTGGTCGGCCCGCGAGCTGGACCCGGTCTTCGCGGACGCGCTGTGGTCGCGCCTGGAGCGGATGGCCCGGCTGCTCGGCCGGAAGGCGCCGGTCGGCCTGGTCCTGCGCCGCCCGAACGGCCAGACGGCGGTCGCCCACCGCGGCACCCCGGTGGTGACGGCCTCCGGGGAGCCGGGCGAGCTGGTGATGTACTTGTACGGCCGCCAGGACTCGGCGAAAGTGGCCCTCGAGGGCGAGCCGGAGGCGATCGAGCGGCTGCGGGAGACGAAGCAGCTGGGGATCTGACCCCGCCCCCTAACGGGGCAGTTCGGCCCGGCGTACGGCGGTGACGAGGAGCATGTAGACGCCTGCGAGGCCGCAGACGGCCGCGCTCACGGCGTACACCGGGCCGAGGCCCCACAGCTCGATCGCCGCGCCCGTGAGGGGGAGGCTGAGCGGTGCGATGCCGAGCGAGAGCAGGCTGGAGACGGCGCTGACGCGGCCGAGGTAGGCGGGGTCGCACTCGGTCTGGACGAGGGCGTTGCACAGCGCCCCGGAGAGCCCGGCGAGCAGGCCGACGGACAGGGCGACGGCGACCGCGACGGGCAGGTACGAGGTGACGCCGAGGGCGCCGATGCAGACGGCGCCCACCGCCATGGTCCAGCCGCTGACGGCTCCGGCGCGCGGGACGCGTCCCCAGACGGTCAGGAGCAGCGAGGCGGCGCCGGCGCCGGTGCCGAAGCCGGCGAGGATCCAGCCGATGCCGGAGGCGCCCCAGCCGCGCTGGTCGGCGAGGAGGGCGAGGCCGACGTTGAAGGGGCCTGCGAAGCCGAGGTCGCTGAGGAGCACGACGATCATCAGCGGGCCCAGGACGCGGTGTCCGCGCAGGTAGCGCAGGCCGTCGGCGAGGTCGCGCAGGGCGGTGCCGTCGCGGGCCTCGTCCTCGGCGGGCAGCGACCGGAGGCGGAGGGTGCTCAGCAGGGGGATCGAGAGGGTGAAGAGCACTCCGGCGACGCCGAAGGCGCCGGCCGTGCCGCCGAGGGCGACGGCGAGGCCGCCGAGCGGGCCGCCGAGGACCGCTCCGAGGCGGTACGAGAGGCCGCGCATCCCCTGGACGCGGGCGAGCTGGTCGTGGTCGGCGATGCGGGGCGGCAGGGCGCCGACGGCGGGCAGGAAGAGGGCGTCGACGACGCCGAAGACGAGGGCGACCGCGGCGAGGATCCACAGGCCGGGCGAGGCGAGGAACAGGGTCGCGGCCAGGCCGAGGACGACCAGGGCGCGGACGGTGTCGGAGGCGATGACGACCCGGCGCGGGCCGAGGCGGTCGGCGATGACTCCCCCGCCGAGCATGAGCAGCGCGCGGGGCACGGCGGAGACGGCCATGACGAGTCCGGCCTGGGCGGGGGTGCCGCTGCTGACGGCGGTCCAGGAGAGGGCCAGGTGGTAGACGCTGTCGCCGAGCGTGGAGGCGGTGTAGGCGCCGAGCCAGCGCAGGACCTGGGGGCTGCGGTGGGCGGGGACGGTCGTCGGCGCGACGACGGTGGCCGTCATGAGTGGTAGGGGAACGCGTGGAGGTGGACGGCGACGTTCTCGCGGCCCTCGGTGTCGCCGGCCTCTTCGGCGGCGCGGGCCCGCTGGTCGTACTTCTGGAGGACGGCTTCGAGCTCCTCGCCGAGGGCGGTGAGTTCGGCTGCGGTGAGCCGGGGCAGCCATTCGGAGCTGACGGAGGCGGCGCGCCACTCGCTGGACCAGGTGAGCCGCTCGTCGAGGAAGCGGCTGTGCAGTTCGGCGCGCTGCTGGTTGATGGTGCGGCCGAGGGTGGCGCTCGCGGCGAGCAGCTCGGGGGCGTCGCGGAGGTCCTCCTCCTGGACGCTGAAGCCGTACGAGCTCGGCTGCCACCACCGCTCCCGCCCGTCCGCCGACTGCGTCTCCGCCTCCTCGATGAGGCCGTGCTCGGCGAGCTTGCGCAGGTGGTAGCTGACGAGGGAGACGGCCTCGTCGACCTGCTCGGCGAGCTGGGACGCGGTGGCGGTGCGGGCCACGAAGAGGGCCCGGTAGAGGCTCATGCGCAGCGGGTGCGAGATGGCTTTGAGGGTGCCGAGATCGGTGATCCGGCGGTTCTCCGACGAGGTCATGACACCGACCCTAGATGCGAAAGAAAACTTGCGCAACAAAAATTGCGCAACTGATCCTGTGCATCCGGGCACGAAGAAGGGCCCCCGAAGGGGCCCTTCTCTCCACCGGGACGACGCCTCAGCGGACCGGGTGACCGGCTTCCCGCAGCATGTCCTTGACCTGCGAGATCCGCAGGTCGCCGAAGTGGAAGACGGAGGCCGCGAGCACCGCGTCCGCGCCCGCCGCCACGGCCGGCGGGAAGTCGGCGAGCTTGCCGGCGCCGCCGGAGGCGATCACCGGGACCGTCACGTGCTTGCGCACGGCCGCGATCATCTCGGTGTCGTAGCCGTCCTTCGTGCCGTCGGCGTCCATCGAGTTGAGCAGGATCTCCCCCGCGCCGAGCTCGGCGGCCCGGTGCGCCCACTCGACGGCGTCGATGCCGGTGCCCTTGCGGCCGCCGTGCGTCGTCACCTCGAAGGAGCCGGTGGAGGTACGGCGGGCGTCGACCGACAGGACGAGGACCTGGCGGCCGAAGCGCTCCGCGATCTCCCGGATCAGCTCGGGGCGCTCGATCGCGGCGGTGTTGACGCCCACCTTGTCGGCGCCGGCCCGCAGCAGCTTGTCGACGTCCTCGGCCGAGCGGACGCCGCCGCCGACCGTGAGCGGGATGAAGACCTGCTCGGCGGTGCGGCGCACCACGTCGTAGGTGGTCTCCCGGTTGCCGGAGGAGGCGGTGATGTCGAGGAAGGTCAGCTCGTCGGCGCCCTCGGCGTCGTACAGCTTGGCCATCTCGACGGGGTCGCCCGCGTCGCGCAGGTTCTGGAAGTTGACGCCCTTGACGACCCGGCCGTTGTCCACGTCCAGGCAGGGGATCACGCGTACGGCGAGGCTCATGCCGCATCACTCCTGTAGGCCTCGACCTCGACCTCGACCACCAGGCGGGGGTCGACGAAGCCGGAGACGATGATCATCGAAGCGGCGGGGCGGACGGCGTCGAACAGCTCCTTGTGGGCGCGGCCGACCTCCTCCACGTCCCGGGCGTGGGTGAGGTACATCCGGGTCCGGACGACGTCCTCGGGGCCGAGGTTCAGCTGCTTCAGGGCGTCGAAGGCCACGTTGAAGGAGTTGATGGCCTGCTCGTACGGGCCGCCGTCGGCGATCGCCCCGCCGATCACGGACGTACAGCCGGAGACCAGGACGGTCCCGTTGGGCAGCTCGACCGCGCGGGAGTAGCCGAACTGCTCCTCCCAGGGAGCGCCGGTCACGACCTTGCGCACGCTCATGCCGACGCCACCGCCGCGAGCGCCTCTTCGAGGGTGAAGGCCTTGGCGTACAGCGCCTTGCCGACGATCGCGCCCTCGACGCCCAGCGGGACCAGGCCGGACAGGGCCCGCAGGTCGTCCAGGGACGACACGCCGCCGGAGGCGACGACGGGCCTGTCGGTGGCCGCGCAGACGTTCTTCAGGAGCTCCAGGTTGGGGCCCTGGAGGGTGCCGTCCTTGGCGATGTCGGTGACGACGTAACGGGAGCAGCCCTCGGAGTCGAGGCGGGCCAGCGTCTCGTACAGGTCGCCGCCGTCGCGGGTCCAGCCTCGGCCGCGCAGGGTCGTGCCGCGGACGTCGAGGCCGACGGCGATCTTGTCGCCGAACTCGGCGATGACCTTGGCGACCCACTCGGGGGTCTCCAGGGCGGCGGTGCCGAGGTTGACACGGGTGCAGCCGGTGGCGAGGGCGGCGGCGAGCGTGGCGTCGTCGCGGATGCCGCCGGAGAGCTCGACCTTGATGTCCATGGCCTCGGTGACCTCGCGGACCAGGGCGCGGTTGTCGCCGGTGCCGAAGGCGGCGTCCAGGTCGACCAGGTGGAGCCACTCGGCCCCGGCGCGCTGCCAGGCCAGGGCGGCCTCCAGCGGGGAGCCGTAGGAGGTCTCGCTGCCGGACTCGCCGTGGACGAGCCGGACGGCCTGGCCGTCGCGGACGTCGACGGCGGGGAGGAGTTCGAGCGTGCTCACAGGGTTCCGATCCAGTTGGTGAGGAGCTGGGCTCCGGCGTCGCCGGACTTCTCGGGGTGGAACTGGGTGGCCCACAGGGCGCCGTTCTCCACGGCGGCGACGAAGGGCTCGCCGTGGGTGGCCCAGGTGACCTTGGGGGCGCGGATGTTGGGGTTGCCGACCTCCAGGGTCCACTCGCGCACCGCGTAGGAGTGCACGAAGTAGTACCGCGCGTCGGCGTCGAGCCCCGCGAACAGCTGCGTGTCGGCGGGCGCGTCGACCGTGTTCCAGCCCATGTGGGGGACGACGGGGGCGTTCAGCGGCTCGACCCTGCCGGGCCACTCGTCGAGGCCCTCGGTCTCCACGCCGTGCTCGATGCCCTCGGCGAAGAGGATCTGCATGCCGACGCAGATGCCCATGACCGGGCGTCCGCCGGAGAGCCGGCGGCCGATGATCCAGTCGCCGCGGGCCTCCCTGAGGCCCTTCATGCAGGCGGAGAAGGCACCGACGCCGGGGACGAGCAGCCCGTCGGCGTTCATGGCCGTGTCGTAGTCGCGGGTGATCTCGACGTCGGCGCCGACCCGGGCGAGCGCGCGCTCGGCGGAGCGCACGTTGCCGAAGCCGTAGTCGAAGACGACGACCTTCTTCGGGGAGCTCGTGCTCATGACCACACGTCCAGACGCAGCACGCCGGCGGAGAGACACATCGCGGCGCCGATGGAGAGCAGCACGATGAGGCCCTTGGGCATCTGCTGCTTGACGAAGGAGTAGATGCCGCCGAGCAGGAAGAGCCCGACGACGATCAGGATGGTGGAGAGGCCGTTCACGACTAGAGCGCGCCCTTCGTGGAGGGGAGGATTCCGGCGGCGCGCGGGTCGCGCTCGGAGGCGTAGCGCAGAGCGCGGGCCAGGGCCTTGAACTGGCACTCCACGATGTGGTGGGCGTTGCGGCCGTACGGCACGTGGACGTGCAGCGCGATCTGCGCCTGGGCGACGAAGGACTCCAGGATGTGCCGGGTCATCGTCGTGTCGTACGAGCCGATCATCGGCGCCATGTTCTCGGGCTCGGTGTGCACGAGGTACGGGCGGCCGGAGAGGTCGACGGTGACCTGGGCGAGCGACTCGTCCAGCGGGACGGTGCAGTTGCCGAAGCGGTAGATGCCGACCTTGTCGCCGAGGGCCTGCTTGAAGGCGGCACCGAGGGCGAGGGCGGTGTCCTCGATGGTGTGGTGCGAGTCGATGTGCAGGTCGCCGTCGGTCTTGACGGTCAGGTCGAAGAGGCCGTGCCGGCCGAGCTGGTCGAGCATGTGGTCGTAGAAGCCGACCCCGGTCGACACGTCGACCTTGCCGGTGCCGTCGAGGTCGATCTCGACGACGACCGAGGTCTCCTTGGTGGTGCGCTCAACGCGGCCTACGCGGCTCATCGTTCCTGCTCCTTCATCAGTTCACGGACCGCGTCGAGGAACGCGTCGTTCTCTTCGGGGGTGCCGGCGGTGACCCGCAGCCATCCCGGTACGCCGTTGTCCCGGACCAGGACGCCCCGGTCGAGGATCTTCTGCCAGGCCTCGTGCGGGTCGGGGAACCTCCCGAACTGCACGAAGTTGGCGTCGGACTCGGTGACCTCGCAGCCCAGTGCGCGCAGCTCGGTGACGAGCCGGTCGCGCTCGGCCTTGAGCTGCTCGACGTACCCGAGGAGGGTGTCGGTGTGCTCCAGGGCGGCGAGGGCGGTGGCCTGGGTGACGGCCGAGAGGTGGTACGGCAGCCGGACCAGCTGCACGGCGTCGACCACGGCCGGGTGGGCGGCGAGGTAGCCGAGGCGGAGCCCGGCGGCGCCGAAGGCCTTGGACATCGTCCGGGAGACCACCAGGTGCGGGCGGCCCTCCAGGAGCGGCAGCAGCGAGTCGCGGTGGCTGAACTCCACGTACGCCTCGTCCACGACCACCATCGAGGGCTTGGCCGCCTGGGCCGCCTCGTACAGGGCGAGGACGGTGCCGGCCTCGACCGCGGTGCCGGTGGGGTTGTTGGGCGAGGTGACGAAGACGACGTCCGGCGCGTTCTCCGCGATGGCCTGGACGGCCGCCTCGACGTCGATCGAGAAGTCCTCGTTGCGCGGTCCGGAGATCCAGCCGGTGCCGGTGCCGCGGGCGATCAGCGCGTGCATCGAGTACGAGGGCTCGAAGCCGATCGCGGTGCGGCCGGGGCCGCCGAAGGTCTGCAGCAGCTGCTGGAGGACCTCGTTGGAGCCGTTGGCCGCCCAGACGTTCTCGACGCCGACGCGGTGCCCGCCGGTGCGGGTGAGGTAGGCGGCGAGCTCGGTGCGGAGCTCGATCGCGTCCCGGTCGGGGTAGCGGTTGAGGCCGCGGGCGGCCTCGGCGACCCGCTCCGCGATCCGGGCCACCAGGGGCTCGGGCAGCGGGTAGGGGTTCTCGTTGGTGTTCAGCTGGACGGGGACGTCGAGCTGGGGCGCGCCGTAGGGGGACTTGCCGCGCAGCTCGTCCCGGACGGGCAGGTCGTCGATCTTGATCTTGCTCACTGGCTCTGCGGCACCTTCCAACCGAAACGGGCCTTGATCGCAGCGCCGTGGGCCGGGAGGTCCTCGGCCTCGGCGAGGGTCACCACGTGGTGGGCCACGTCGGCGAGGGCGTCGCGCGTGTAGTCCACGATGTGCACGCCGCGCAGGAAGGACTGCACGGAGAGGCCCGAGGAGTGGCAGGCGCAGCCGCCGGTGGGCAGGACGTGGTTGGAGCCGGCGCAGTAGTCGCCGAGCGAGACCGGCGCCCAGGGGCCGACGAAGATCGCGCCGGCGTTGCGGACGCGGTCGGCGACGGCGGCGGCGTCGGCGGTCTGGATCTCCAGGTGCTCGGCGCCGTACGCGTCGACGACCTTGAGGCCGTCGGCGAGGTCGCGGACGAGGACGATCGCGGACTGGCGGCCGGCCAGGGCCGGGACGATCCGGTCGTCGACGTGCTTGGAGGCGGCTACCTGGGTCTTCAGCTCGGCCTCTGTGGCGGCGGCCAGCTCGTCCGAGTCGGTGACGAGGACGGAGGCGGCCATCGGGTCGTGCTCGGCCTGGCTGATCAGGTCGGCGGCGACGTGCACGGGGTCGGCGGTGGAGTCCGCGAGAATCGCGATCTCCGTCGGGCCGGCCTCGGCGTCGATGCCGATGCGGCCCTTGAGCAGGCGCTTGGCGGCGGCCACGTAGATGTTGCCGGGGCCGGTGACCAGGTTGACGGGAGCGCAGCCGGGCTCGTCGGCGGTGCCCTCCGTGCCGTACGCGAACATGGCGATGGCCTGGGCGCCGCCGGCGGCGTAGACCTCGTCGACGCCGAGGAGGGCGCAGGCGGCCAGGATCGTCGGGTGCGGCAGTCCGCCGAACTCCTTCTGCGGGGGCGAGGCGATGGCCACGCCCTCGACGCCGGCCTCCTGGGCGGGGACGACGTTCATCACGACGGAGGACGGGTAGACGGAGCGGCCGCCCGGCACGTACAGGCCGACGCGCTCGACCGGGATCCACTTCTCGGTGACCGTGCCGCCGGGGACGACCTGGGTGGTGTGGGTGGTGCGGCGCTGCTCGCGGTGGACGAGCCGGGCGCGCCGGATGGACTCCTCGAGGGCGGCCCGGACGGCCGGGTCGAGCTCGTCGAGGGCGCGGCCGATCGCCTCGGCGGGCACGCGGAGGCTCTGGACGCGGACGCCGTCGAATTTCTCCCCGTAGTCGATCACCGCTGCGGCGCCATGATGCCGGACGTCCTCGCAGATCGGCCGCACCTTCTCCAGGGCGGCTTCCACGTCGAACTCGGCACGGGGCAGCAGGTCGCGCAGGGCGGAACCCTCGGGCAGGGTCTCACCGCGCAGATCGATTCGAGAGATCACGGGTCAATTCTCGCAGACGGCCTACAACGCCGGTCGTCCGTATCAACAGCTGATACATGCCAATCGGTGACTGATACGCGTCACAGTGGCGTCTTGTCGCCACAGCTGACCGTTAGCGTTCAGCCCGTCACTCAGCGGGAAAGAACGGCTGTACGAATCCACGAATCCCGGAAAGCGGAATCGTGGGAGCGGACGTGGAAAGCGAGGGGGCGGCAGTGACCGAGCCGCACGAGGACGGGATGCCGGACGGTCTCACGGGCCCGGAGCGGGCCGTGTGGCGGGCGTTCCGGATCGGCAGGACCTGCGATCTGACGGAGGGGATCGCGGAGCGGGACGACCCCTTCGGGGCGAGGGAATGGGGGGAGGAGCGGAGCGTCCGCGCCGACGTGGTGGCGCTGCTGCTGCTCGACGGGCCGCCGGCCCGGTCGGGGCGGGTGGCCGCGCTGAAGCTGCGCGGGGTCAGGATCACCGGCGTGCTGAACCTGGCGGGCGGGACGATAGGGCCGTACGTGGAGCTGCACAGCTGCCGGTTCGACGGCGAGGTGGTGCTGCCCGAGGCCCGGTTCGGCACCCTGCGGATGGTGGAGTGCGCGCTGCCGCGCCTGGAGGCGGCCCGGCTGCACACGGAGGGGGACCTGCATCTGCCGCGCTGCCGGGTGCGGCGGGGCATCCGGCTGACGGACGCCCAGATCGGCACGGACCTGCTGATCAACCAGATCCAGGTGTGGCCGGACCGGAGGGGGCGGGCGATCACGGCCGACGGGATGGTGGTCGCCCAGGACCTCCAGGCCGAGCTGATCGAGACGCACGGGGAGCTGAGCCTGCGCGGGGCGAAGGTCGGGGTCTCGCTCAGCCTGCGGGGCAGCGTGCTGCGCGGGGCGCAGGGCCGCCGCGCGCTGAACGCGCCGCAGCTGACGGTGGAGCGCTCGCTCTATCTGAACGCCGCCTGGGTGTACGAGGGCCGGGAGAACCGGGGCGGCTCCACGGCCACCCCGCCGTACGGGGTCACGCCCGCCCAGGGCACCCGGCGCAAGCCCGTGGAGTGCCACGGCGGGGTGCGGCTCGACGACGGCCGGTTCGGGGACGCGGTGGACCTGCACAGCGCCCGTTTCCTGCTGAACGGCGCCCGGCGGGACGAGCTGTCGCTGCGCCGGATCGTGACCCCGGAGCTGCGGTTCAACGGCGAGCGCCCGGAGGAGGGGCGCGTCGTGCTGAACGGCGCGAAGGTCGTCACCCTGATCGACCTGTCGACCAGCTGGCCGGGGCCCGGCGGGCTCGCGATGGGCGGCTTCGCCTACGAGAACCTCGTGCCGTACGGCCACTTCCCGCTGGCCCGGCGCCTGGAGTGGGTGGCGGCGGCGACCCCGGAGTACGCCCCCGAGCCGTACGAGCGCCTGGCGACGGTCCTGCGGAACAGCGGCGAGGACGCGGACGCCCGCGAGGTGCTGCTCGCCAAGCAGCGGCGCAGACGGGAGACCCTGCCGATCGCGGGGAAGCTGTGGGGCTACCTCCAGGACTGGACCGTGGCGTACGGCTACCGGCCGGGCCGGGCCGCGCTGTGGATGGCCGTGCTGTGGGCGGCGGGCACGGTGGTCTTCTCCCACTACCGCCCGATACCGATGAAGGCGGACGAGGGGCCCGAGTGGAACGGCACGCTGTACGCGCTCGACCTGCTGCTGCCCGTGATCACCCTCGGCCAGGACGGCTACTGGCGCCTGGAGGGCATCTGGCAGTGGGTGGCGGCGGTGCTGATCCTCCTCGGCTGGATCCTGGCGACGACGGTCGCGGCGGGCGCGACCCGGCTGCTGCGCAGGGGGTGAGGACGGCCGCCCCGGGCGCGGTGGAGTGAAAGCGGTGTCGCCACGGGGTGAGGGTGCTGTCGCGGCCTCGTGACGCGGCTGCCGGGGAGGGCTGCGGCGGGGGACAATGCACAGCACCATGTCCATGCTCCGCGCCCTGCTCGGCACCGTCCGCTCGGTCCGGCACGCACCACGGCTCGCCGCGGCGCTCGTGCCGGACGACGACGTGCTGCTCGACACCCCGGACGAGCGGCTCGCCCCCGCCCTGGTCGCAGCCGCGCTCGGCGACCCGGAGCCCGCGGCGAAGCTGCTCGCCACCACCCGGGACGCCGGCGAGTGGGAGGACCGCGACCGGTACGTCACCCGGCTCGCCACCTTCGCGTACGGCAGGGGCGACTGGCTCACCGAGTGGCTCTCCGCGACGCCCGGCGATCCCGACGCCCTCCTCGTCATGGCGCAGCTAGCCGTCCGCCGGGCCTGGGAGTCGCCGGCGCGGGCCGAGCGGCTGCGCGAGCTCGCCCCGCTGGTGCGGGAGGTCGCCGCGGAGGCCCCGCACGACCCGGTGCCGTGGCGTCTTGCCCTGGACCACGCACGCGGGGCGCACGCCGGGCACGCGGTCTTCGAGTCGCTGTGGGAGCAGGCCGTGCGCCGCGCCCCGCACCACTACGGCTGCCATGTCGCCGCGCTGAAGTACCTCTCCGCGCAGTGGTACGGCTCGCACCGCGCCGCCTTCGACTTCGCCGAACAGGCCGCCGAGGACTCGGCGGCGGACTCGCTCGTCCGGGCGCTGCCGGTCCGCGCGGCCTACGACGGGCTCCGGGTGCCGCCGGGCCCCGACGGGTCCGTGCCCGCCGACCGGGTCGACCGGGCGGTGGCCGGCGCCCTGGCCCTGTCGGCGGCGTTCCCCGCGGGCGACCCGTGGCCGGCCGAGGTCCGCAACCTGCTCGCGTACGTGCTGGTGGAGCGGGGGCGCTGGGAGGAGGCGTGGGAGGAGTTCGGGCGGATCGGCGCGTTCGCGACCTCGTTCCCCTGGGGTGCCGCGCGGGACGCCGCACCGGAGGATCCGCCCCCGGGCTCTCGGCTTCGCTCGGGCAGGGGGGACCCCCTCCTCCGGTTCCTGGCCGAGCGGGACCGGGTGCGGGGCGAACTGGCCCGCCGGACGCCGCTGCGGGGCACCGGTCGTGGACAGGCCGGACGGGGCGGGCCCGGCGGCCATTAGGCTAAGCGGCTGTGACCACCGCTCGCCTGCCTCTCTTCCCGCTCAACGCGGTGCTGTTCCCCGGCCTCGTGCTGCCGCTGAACGTCTTCGAGGAACGTTATCGCGCCATGATGCGCGAGCTGCTCACCCTCGACGACGCGGAGCCGCGCCGGTTCGCCGTCGTCGCGATCCGCGACGGCCGTGAGGTCGCGCCGACGGCTCCGGGCATGCCGGACCAGACGGCGCTGCCGGAGAAGGGCCCGGCGGCGGGCTTCGGCTCCGATCCCATCCAGTCCTTCCACCGCGTCGGCTGCATCGCCGACGCGGCATCGATCCGGGAGCGCGCCGACGGCAGCTTCGAGGTGATGGCCACCGGTACGACCCGGGTGAAGCTGCTGTCCGTCGACGCGTCCGGGCCGTTCCTGACGGCCGAGGTCGAGGAGATCCCCGAGGAGCAGGGCGAGGAGGCGGGCACGCTCGCCGAGGGCGTGCTGCGGGCTTTCCGCAACTACCAGAAGCGCCTCGCGGGGGCCCGGGAGCGTTCGCTGACGACCAGCGAGCTGCCGGACGAGCCCTCCGTCGTGTCGTACCTGGTCGCGGCGGCGGCGGTGCTCGACACCCCGTCGAAGCAGCGGCTGCTGCAGGCGCCGGACACGGCGACCCGGCTGCGCGAGGAGCTGACGCTGCTGCGCGCGGAGACCGCGGTGCTGCGGCACCTTCCGTCGCTGCCGGTGGTGGACCTGACGCAGGCCCCGACGTACCCGAACTGACCCGGCCCCCGTCGGACCGACCGAGCTGACCGAGCTGACCGAGCCGAGGAAGAGCGCGTGGCGAAGAAGCAGAAGAAGAACAGCGGCGGCACACCGGCGACGGTGGCCCTGACGGCGGCCGGCACGCCGTTCACGCTGCACGCGTACGAGCACGACCCGGCCTCCCCCTCGTACGGCGAGGAGGCGGCGGAGGCGCTCGGCGTCTCCCCCGACCGGGTCTTCAAGACGCTGGTCGCGGACGTCGACGGCGAGCTGACGGTCGCGGTGGTCCCGGTGGCGGGCCAGCTGGACCTGAAGGCACTGGCCTCGGCGGTCGGCGGGAAGCGGGCCGCGATGGCCGACCCGGCGGCGGCGGAGCGCACCACAGGGTACGTCCGGGGCGGGATCTCCCCGCTGGGCCAGCGCAAGCGGCTCCGTACCGTGCTCGACTCCTCGGCCTCGGACCACGCGACCGTGTGCATCTCGGCGGGCCGCCGCGGCCTGGAGGTGGAGCTCTCCCCCGCGGACCTGGCGGCGCTCACCTCGGCGGTCGTGGCCCCCATCGGCCGCGCCTGACACCGGGCGCGGCCTCCGCGAGGGCGGTCAGTGGGTGCCGGGGCCCTGTGTGTACGGCTTCGGCTGCCCCCAGGGCTCCGGTTCCGGGTCGCGGGGACCGAAGACGGCCGTGAGGGCCAGGTGCACGATCATCGCGGCGAGCGGCCAGGCCAGCATCGCGGCGGCCGCGAAGTCGAGTTCGAGCGGCGCCTCGAAGGTGACGTTCGGGCCGACGGCCTTCGCGTGGGCGACGACGTCGGCGGTGGGTCCGAAGTGCGTTCCGATCCACCAGGCGATCAGCGAGCCCAGGCCGCCGCCGAGGGCCAGGCCGAGCACGAGCGGGACCCCGCCCTTGCGGCGCAGCAGGAAGACGACGAGCGCGGCGACCGCGCCGAAGGCCAGCGCGAGGAGCACGAACGTTCCGTCGGCGCCGATGGCCTGCTCCCCCTCCGAGTTCCGGAGGTAGACGCCCTTGCCGTCCGAGATGAGCAGGACGCGCGGGGCCAGGTTCAGCCACAGCACTCCGAGCAGGGCCCCCGCGACCGCGGAGGCGAACGTCACCACCACGCCCTGCACGACCTCGGCCGCCGTGATCGGGTCGCCGGCCGGGCCGAGCGGCGGCGGAGGCTGCGGGGGCCAGTCGGGGTCGTTCGACGGCTGGTGAGGCGGAGTCAGGGGTGCGGTCACTCCGCCATCGTGCCAGGTGTCCCTGTGGCCCGCCTCAGCGGACGGCGGCCCGCCGGTAGGCCCAGGTGGCGACGGCGAGCGAGGCGACGCCGACCGCCCCGCACACGGCGAGGTCGACGGCGACGGCCGCCCAGTCGGGGTGCGGTCCGAAGGTGCGGGCGAGGGCTTCCACGCCGTACGTCGACGGCAGCAGGTCCCGTGCCCAGCCGATCGGACCCGGCAGCCGCTCGGCGGGGAGGACCCCGAGGAGCAGGGCCGCCGACATGCCGAGCTGGCCGAGGAGGGTGGCCAGCTCCTGGCGGGGCGCGAGGAGCCCGAGGGCCGCGCCGAGCCCGGCGAGCGCCGCCCCGGCGAGCGGGACGACGGCGCCGAGGATCCACAGGTGGCCGAGGGGCAGCCCGAAGAGGACGGAGCCGGCGACGGCGGTGAAGGCGGTCCCGGGCACGGTGAAGGAGGCGTACGCCCCGGCGGCGCCGAGCACGACGGCGGCGGGCGGCACGGGCAGGGTGGCGTAGTGGTCGAGGCCGCCGCCGGCCCGCAGCTGCCCGAAGTACTGGGCGAGCAGGTTGAGCGCGACGAAGGCGACGACGAGGACGGTGGAGCCGGCCACGACGGCGCGCGCCTCGGAGCCGCCGTCGACGACCCCGCGCATCAGGATCATGATCCCGATCGACTGGAAGGTGGCGACGAAGAGCAGCGGGATGCGGGCCACACGGGCGCGGGAGAGCTGGGCGCGGTAGACGGCGGCCATGGCCGGAAGGAGACGGGCGCGCGGTGCGAGCGGCGCGGCGCCGTCGACGGCGTCCCGGCTCGTGGCGGGGAGCGCGCCGGTCGGCAGGACCTCGGCGGGCACGGTGCTCACTGCGTACAGCTCCTGATGGTCACGGGCGGTTCGTGGCGGGTCACGCCTTCACCAGTCCCTCGGTCGCGCCGCCCAGCGAGAGGTACACGTCCTCCAGGCTGGGCGTGGCCAGGGTGAAGTCGTCGAGCGCGGCGAACGCGGCCCCGCCGGTGACGGTGGCGACGGCCGCGCGGGCGGCGTCGGGGGCGAGCCTGAGGTGCCAGCGGCGTCCGGTCTCCTGGGCGAGCGCGCGCAGGGCGGCGACCTCGGGCAGGTGGACCGGCGGGGCGTCGCGCCAGACCAGCTCGACGCGGACCTCTCCGGCGACCCGCTCCTTGAGTCCGGCGGGGGTGTCGCAGGCGATGACCCGGCCGCGGTCGATGACGGCGACCCGGTCGAGGACGGTCTCGGCCTCGATGACGTTGTGGGTGACGAGGAGCACGGTGGCGCCGTGCTCGGCGCGGCGCCGGTCGACGGCGGCCCAGACGGCGCGCCGGGCGACGGGGTCCATGCCGGTGGTGGGTTCGTCGAGGACGAGGACGGGCCGGCGGCCGACGAGCGCGGCGGCGAAGCAGGCGAGGCGCCGCTGTCCGCCGGAGAGCTTCTTGAGGGGGCGGCCGGCGATCTCGCCGAGGCCGAGCTCGTCCAGGACGGCGTCGCGCTCGGCGCGGGCGTCGTGGGCGGAGAGGCCGCGCAGGCGTCCGGTGGTCTCGGCGGCGAGGGAGACGGTCAGCTCGTCGAGGGCGGTGGACTCCTGGCCGAGGTAGGCGAGGAGCCGGGCCGCCCGCTCGGGATGGCGCACGAGGTCGTGGCCGAGGAGCTCGACGGTGCCGGAGTCGGGGCGCATGAGCCCGGTGAGCTGGCGGACGAGGGTGGACTTGCCGGCGCCGTTGGGGCCGAGCAGGCCGAAGATCTCGCCGCCGCGCACGTCGAGGCTGATCCCGTCGGTGGCCCGCACCTCGGGGGTCGCGGGCGCGCCGCGCCTGCCGCGCGTGGCGGGGTACGTCTTGACCAGATCCCGCACCACGCACACCGTACTCACGGAGAAAGAGATTACGGGGTCGCCGGGCCCGCTCCGGGCGCGGGGGCGGGTTCGGCGGCGGCCCGGACGTCGATCTCACGCCAGAATCCGGCCCGGATCGCGTACCGGTCGTGCTCGTCGATCTGGTCGTCCTTGTGGGCGAGAAGTCCGAAACGCGCGGCGTAGCGGAGGAGTTCGCCGTCGATGCGGTGCGGGATGCGCGGGTAGAGGGTGGAGAGTTTCTGGACGTGGCTCTGCTCGGGGAGCCGCTCCATCCAGCGGCGGGCGAACACCTGTCCGACCTCGAACGGGTCGCCGCCGACGGTGGTGATGTCCTCCTCGCGGTCCGCCCAGCGCTGCTCCGCGCTGGTGAGCGCGGCGAGGGTGGGCAGGGTGGCGGTCTCGGCCGGCTCGCCCAGGGAGGGGGCGGGGCGGTCGATCCAGCCCCGGTCGGAGGACCAGCGGAGCGCGCTCGCGCCCTGCGGGACCGGGGTGCCGGCGGTGGCGGGTCCGCGCAGTCCGGCGAGGTCCTTGGGGGTGGGGACGCCCTTGCCGTTCGCCGGGGCGGGCACCCCGGGGCCGTGGACCTCCTGGTCCTCGCGGACGTGGCCGTTGGTGTGGACGTGCTCGTGGCCGTCGCCGCCAGGCTCCACGGGGGCTGGTACGCCGTTCCGGGCGGCCGCGGCGGCGGCCGCCTCGGCGGCCCGTTCGGCGGAGGCGGCGAGGGCGGCCTCGGGCAGCGGCGCGGAGAGGATGGCGGCGATCTCCGGGCGCGGGGCGGGCGGCGGCGTGCAGATGCCGGTGAGGTCCTTGGCGCGGACGGCGCGGGTGATCCAGGCCCGGTCGAGGACCCGCCGCTCGTCGGCCTCGGCGACCAGGTCCTCGGACTGGTTGTAGTCGCCGTCGGCGGCCTGGACGGCCCACAGGTGGACGGCGACGCCGTGCTCCTTGGCCGACATGAGGCCGGGCAGCAGGTCGCCGTCGCCGGTGACGAGCACGATGTCGGAGCAGGCCCTGTTCCTGGCGAGCTCGGTCAGCTCGGTGTGCATGGCCGCGTCGACGCCCTTCTGCGCCCAGCGCCCGTCGCTCCTGGTCAGGGCGCCGAGCCGGACGGTGACGCGGGGCATCACGCGCAGTCTGCGGTGCTCGGGCTGGGGCACCCGGTCGGGCGCGCCGTCGAACCAGTAGATCCGCAGGAGCGGCAGGGCGGTCTCGGCCTCGGCGCGCTGCCGCAGCTGCTGGATCAGCCCGGCGTGGTCGACGGTGATCCGGGAGCGGGCCGGTTCCCCGGCGAGGAGGCTGGCGGCGGCGCCCAGCAGGTAGCCGGCGTCCACCAGGACGACGCAGCGGTCCACGTGTTCCACCCTCTTTCGGGAGCCTCGGGTTCGAAAGGGTGCTTCGGGTTCCTTCGAGTCTGCCCGACGGCCAGGTGCTTGACGTCCGGAACTGGATCATCGGCGTGGCGAGCATCACGCCGAAGCCGCCCCTACGCTCCGTAATGATCCAACATGCGGCGGTTCATACCGTATGTGAGTCTGACAGCGGCCCTGGCCCCTAGTCCCTTTGAGGAGGCACACCCCATGGCCAAGAACCGCAACCAGAACCGCAGCCAGAAGCAGCAGTCGCCCGCCGAGCGCGGCACGCAGCAGGCGCAGCAGTCCGCGATGGAGTCGCAGGCCGAGCAGCGCGCGAGCCAGGTGACACCCGGCGACATGGCCCGCAAGGGCCGTCAGAAGCGCTTCGGCCACAACTGACGGCTTCACATACGGCAAAGGGGCGCGCCCGTGACGACGGGCGCGCCCCTTGCGCATGCGTACGGAGGTCAGCCGGCCAGGCAGGACGGGCCGAGCAGCACCTTCAGGTCGCCGAAGAGCGCCGGGTCGGCCGTCACCCGGTGCCGGTCGAGCCGGAGCACGGTGGTCTTCCGCGGGCCCTGGAGCTTGATCCGCACCTCGGTGTTGCCCTTGTGGTGCTTGAGGATCTCGCCGAGCCTGCTGACCATCGGCGGGGTCACCTTCACCGTCGGGATGGTGAGGACCACCGGCGCGTTGGTCCCGGCGTTCGACAGGTCGGGGACCATCAGCTCCATGGCGACGAGGCGGGGCACGTCCTCGCGCTTGTCGAGGCGGCCCTTCACGAAGACGACCGTGTCCTCGACCAGCTGGGTGGAGACCAGCTGGTACGTGGCCGGGAAGAACATGCACTCGATGGAGCCGGCCAGGTCCTCGACGGTGGCGATCGCCCAGGCGTTGCCCTGCTTGGTCATCTTGCGCTGGAGGCCGGAGATGATGCCGCCGATGGTGACGACCGCGCCGTCGGCGTGCTCTCCGCCGGTGAGCTGGGAGATCGCCGCGTCCGTCTTGTCGGACAGGACGTGCTCGATGCCGAAGAGCGGGTGGTCGGAGACGTACAGGCCGAGCATCTCGCGCTCCTGGGCGAGCAGGTAGGACTTCTCCCACTCGACGTCGGAGAACTCGACGTCCAGGCCGAAGCCGGGCTCGTCGCTCGCCTCGTCGCCCATCCCGCCGAAGAGGTCGAACTGTCCCTCGGCCTCCTTGCGCTTGACCGCCACCACGTTGTCGATCATGGGTTCGTGGTGGGCGACCAGGCCCTTGCGGGTGTGGCCCATCTCGTCGAAGGCGCCGGCCTTGATCAGCGACTCGACGGTCCGCTTGTTGCAGACGACGGCCTCGACCTTGTCGAGGAAGTCGGGGAAGGAGGAGTACTTCCCCTTGGCCTTGCGCGACTTGATGATCGACTCGACGACGTTGGCGCCGACGTTCCGGACGGCGGTGAGGCCGAAGAGGATCACGTCGTCGCCCTGGGCGGCGAAGTTCGACTCGGACTCGTTCACGTTCGGCGGGAGGACCTTGATGCCCATGCGGCGGCACTCGTTCAGGTAGACCGCGGACTTGTCCTTGTCGTCCTTGACCGAGGTGAGCAGTCCCGCCATGTACTCGGCGGGGTGGTTCGCCTTGAGGTAGGCGGTCCAGTAGGAGACCAGGCCGTACGCGGCGGAGTGCGCCTTGTTGAAGGCGTAGCCGGCGAAGGGGACCAGGACGTCCCAGAGGGCCTGGATGGCCTCGTCGCTGTAGCCGTTCTTCTTGGCTCCGGCCTGGAAGATGGTGAAGTTCTTCGCCAGCTCCTCGGGCTTCTTCTTGCCCATCACCCGGCGGAGGATGTCGGCCTCGCCGAGCGAGTAGCCGGCGATGATCTGCGCGGCCTTCTGCACCTGCTCCTGGTACACGATGAGGCCGTAGGTGACCGCGAGCACCTCTTCGAGCGGCTTCTCCAGCTCGGGGTGGATCGGGGTGATCTCCTGCTGGCCGTTCTTGCGCAGGGCGTAGTTCGTGTGCGAGTTCATGCCCATCGGGCCCGGCCGGTACAGGGCGGACACGGCGGAGATGTCTTCGAAGTTGTCGGGCTTCATCAGCCGCAGCAGCGAACGCATGGGCCCGCCGTCGAACTGGAAGACACCGAGGGTGTCACCGCGCTGGAGCAGTTCGAAGGTCTTCTGGTCGTCGAGCGGCAGCGCCAGGAGATCGATGTCGATCCCCTTGTTGGACTTCACCATCTTGACGGCGTCGTCCATGATCGTGAGGTTGCGCAGGCCGAGGAAGTCCATCTTCAGCAGGCCGAGCGACTCGCACTGCGGGTAGTCCCACTGCGTGATGGTGACGCCGTCGGTGTGCCGCACCCAGATCGGGGCGTGGTCGACGATCGGCTCGCTGGACATGATGACGCCGGCGGCGTGCACGCCCATCTGGCGGACCAGGCCCTCGACGCCGCGGGCGGTGTCGATGACCTTCTTGACGTCCGGCTCGTTCTCGTACATCGCGCGGATCTCGCCGGCCTCGCTGTAGCGCGGGTGCGAGGGGTCGGTGATGCCGTTGAGGTCGATGCCCTTGCCGAGGACGTCGGCGGGCATGGCCTTGGTGAGGCGGTCGCCCATGGCGTACGGGTAGCCCAGGACGCGCGCGGAGTCCTTGATGGCGTTCTTCGCCTTGATCTTTCCGTACGTGCCGATCATGGCGACCTTGTCGGAGCCGTACTTCTCGGTCACGTACCGGATCACCTCGACGCGCCGACGCTCGTCGAAGTCGATGTCGACATCGGGCATCGAGATGCGCTCGGGGTTGAGGAAGCGCTCGAAGATCAGACCGTGCGGAATCGGGTCGAGGTCGGTGATGCCCATGGCGTACGCGACGATCGAGCCGGCCGCGGAGCCTCGGCCGGGGCCGACGGCGATGCCCTGGCTCTTGGCCCACATGATGAAGTCGGCGACCACGAGGAAGTAGCCCGGGAAGCCCATCGAGATGATGGTGTCCATCTCGTACTCGACCTGCTTCATGCGGTCCTCGGGGATGCCGCCGGGGAAGCGGCGGTGCATGCCCTTCATGGTCTCCGCGCGGAACCAGGTGACCTCGGTGTAGCCCTCGGGGATGTCGAACTTCGGCATGAGGTTCTTGGCCTCGAACATGCCGGAGGTGTCGATCTGCTCCGCGACGAGGAGCGTGTTGCGGCAGCCCTCCTGCCAGGCGTCCGAGGAGTCGACGGCGTACATCTCGTCCGTCGACTTCAGGTAGTAGCCGGTTCCGTCGAACTTGAAGCGGTCCGGGTCCGACAGGTTCTTGCCGGTCTGGATGCAGAGCAGGGCGTCGTGCGCGCCGGCCTCGTGCGCGTACGTGTAGTGCGAGTCGTTCGTCACCAGCGGCGGGATGCCGAGCTTCTTGCCGATCTCCAGGAGCCCGTCACGGACCCGGTGCTCGATCTCGATGCCGTGGTCCATCAGCTCCAGGAAGTACCGGTCCTTGCCGAAGATGTCCTGGTACTCGGAGGCGGACTTCAGGGCCTCGTCGAACTGGCCGAGGCGGAGGCGGGTCTGCAGCTCGCCGGAGGGGCAGCCGGTGGAGGCGATCAGGCCCTCGGACCACTGGGAGATGGTCTCCTTGTCCATCCGGGGCCACTTCTGCAGCCAGCCCTCGGCGTACGCGTCGGAGGAGAGCTTGAAGAGGTTGTGGAGTCCGGTGGAGTTCGCCGCCCAGATCGTCTTGTGGGTGTAACCGCCGGAACCGGAGACGTCGTCCCGCTTCTGGTGCGGCTGGCCCCACTGGATCTTCCGCTTGTTGCGCCGGGACTCGGGCGCCACGTACGCCTCGATGCCGATGATCGGCGTCACACCGGCCTTCTTCGCGGTGTGGAAGAAGTCGTACGCCCCGTGCAGGTTGCCGTGGTCGGACATGGCGATATGGGTCATGCCCATCTCGTTGCACGCGTTGAACATGTCCTTCAGCCGCGCGGCACCGTCCAGCAGCGAGTACTGGGTGTGGACGTGGAGGTGCGTGAAGGGCGGCTTGGTCACGGGGGAGGCCTCCGGATGTGTCTGCGGCGCGCAGCGCCTCGTGCAGGGGTGGCGGTCGGGCGACGGGTGGGAGACAGGCTGCGGACAGTCTGGGGGGACAGCGTGGAAGTCTACGTCGCGCGACTGACAGCCGACGGGCACTCGGGGCTAGGGTCGCGCGTTGAGAGACACGGAACACGTGTCCGTATTGTCGTGAACATTCTCGCACCACCCCGCACCAGGAGGCACCCTCGATGTCGGTCCCGCAGCCCACCGTGGCAGAGCGCGGTGAGCACATCCTCGCCGTCTTCGACACCGCCTTCGGCGAGCTCCTCGCCGCCGACCCCGCGGCCTTCCGCGTCAAGTTCCGGAAGATGGCCGGATCCGCCTTCGCGTTCTACCGGGGCACGGCCTGCCTGTTCTACTCGGACCTGGAGCACGAGGCCCACGGCGGCCCCTACCTGGACGAGCAGACCGGCCGGGTCTGGATCCACGGCGATCTCCACGCCGAGAACTTCGGCACGTACATGGACGCCAACGGGCGCCTCGTCTTCAACGTCAACGACTTCGACGAGGCCTACGTCGGCCCCTTCACCTGGGACCTCAAGCGGCTGTCCGCCTCCCTCGCGCTGATCGGCTACGCGAAGGCGCTCAGCGACGAGCAGATCACCGAGCTCGTCCGGATCTACGCGGGCGCGTACCGGGAGCGGATCCACGCCCTCGCGACCGGCGCCAAGGGCGACGAGGTCCCCGCCTTCACCCTGGAGACCGCCGAGGGTGCGCTGCTCGGTGCCCTGCGCGAGGCCCGGGCCCTGACCCGCTTCGGGCTGCTCGACTCGATGACCGAGATCCGCGACTTCGAGCGGCGCTTCGCGGCGGGCGGCGGCTCGATCGAGCTGGACGCGGCCACCCGGTACAAGGTCCTCGCGGCCTTCGACGGCTACCTGGAGACCCTGCCCGAGTCCTCCCTCGCCCGCCCCGACTCGTACCGCGTGAAGGACGTCGTCGGGCGGCGCGGGATCGGCATCGGCTCGGCAGGCCTCCCCTCGTACAACATCCTCCTTGAGGGCAACAGCGACGCCCTCGAGAACGACGTCGTGATCTACGTGAAGCAGGCGCAGACCCCGGCGGTCTCGCGGCACGTCACGGACGCGGCGGTACGGGCGTACTTCCGGCACGAGGGCCACCGCACCGTGATCTCGCAGCGGGCGCTCCAGGCACACGCCGACCCGTGGCTCGGCTGGACGGAGCTGGACGGGGCCGGCCAGCTCGTCGCCGAGGTGTCGCCGTACGCCGTGGACCTGGACTGGTCGGACATCGACGACCCGCAGGAGATCGCGGCCACCGTCGCCGACCTGGGCCGGGCGACCGCCACGATGCACGCGGCGGCGGACGACTCCAGCGGGCACTCCCTGGTGCCGTTCTCGACGGAGCGGGCCATCGACGCGGCGATCGCGGCCGACGAGGAGGGCTTCGCGCAGCTCCTGGTCGACTTCGCGCACACGTACGGGGCGCGGGCGCGGGCGGACCACCAGATCTTCGTGGACCTCTTCCGCAACGGCCGGATCCCGGGGCTGTAGGAAGACGCACAGCTTGTCCTTAGGGACCCCTTACGGGCCGGCATGGGACACTCCACCACGATGGACATGGCAGGGACGCAGCTGAGGGCGCTGCGGGCGGCGTTC
Source organism: Streptomyces sp. NPDC002463 (assembly GCF_042889835.1). Taxonomy (NCBI): domain Bacteria; kingdom Bacillati; phylum Actinomycetota; class Actinomycetes; order Kitasatosporales; family Streptomycetaceae; genus Streptomyces; species Streptomyces sp. NPDC002463. The sequence goes on along the minus strand of NZ_JBIARL010000002.1, from coordinate 323,324 downwards.
TTCACGGCACTGGTCGTGACGCTGTCCGTGGCGTCCCACGTGCTGCTCTCCCGCGTGCCGCTGCCGCTCGGGACGGTCGTCCCGGTCGCGGTCGCCGTCTTCGCCGTGGCGTACGCGCTGGCCGGCCGCGAGCGCGGCCTCGGCCCGATCGCCGGGCTCCTCGTCCCGCTGGAGCTGGCCGCCGACACCCTCTTCACCAGCGGTCAGGCGGTCTGTTACGGCCCCGCCGGCGGGCCGGTCGCCGGTTCGCTGCGCTCGTTGGGCGTGGAGGGGTTCTGCGGCGGCGCCGTGGGCACGCCGCTGCCCGGCGTCGCGACCCCGGAGAGCGGGAGCGCGGCCGCCCTGCTCTCCTCCCCCGACCCCGCGCTGCCCTGGCTGCTGCTCCTGGCCCATGTGGGCGTGGGGCTCTCGGCGGCGGCGTGGCTGCGCGGCGGCGAGCGGGCGCTCGCCCGGCTGCTGCGCGCGGTGGAGGCCTTCGCGTTCCGGCCGCTGCTCCTGGTGGCGGCCTTCTTCCGGGCCGCGGGTCCGGCGCCGCTGCGGGCCGGCCGGCCCGTCGCGCGGCCCCGGTCCTCCCGGGCCCGGCTCCTCGTGCACTCCGTCGGGCGGCGGGGGCCGCCGCGTCAGGTGCTCGCTCTCGTCTGAGCGGGCCCGCGCGCCCCCTGCCCTTCCCCACCTTTCACGGAGATCAGCATCATGAGTGCACGCAACAGCCACGCCAACAAGGCCGCCGCCCGCGAGCGACTGCGCGAGGAGCGCGAGCGCCAGGCGAAGAAGGACCGGGCGCGCCGGCAGGTGATCGTCGGCGTCTCGGCCGTGGCCGTCCTGGCCGCCGCCGGCGGCATCGGCTACGCGGTCGTCCAGTCGAACAAGCCCTCCCACTGGGAGTCGGTGGCCGACGCGAAGTCCGTGACGGCCCCGAAGAACACGACGGGCGCGAACGGCACGACCGTCGTCATCGGCAAGGACTCCGCGAAGAAGACCCTGGAGCTGTACGAGGACTCGCGCTGCCCGGTCTGCGCGACCTTCGAGCAGAGCGTGGGCTCCACGGTCGAGAAGGACGTCGAGGCCGGCAAGTACAAGATCCGGTACGTCGGTGCCACCTTCATCGACAACGGCATCCCGGGCGAGGGCTCGAAGAACGCCCTCTCGGCGCTCGGCGCCGCGCTGAACGTCAGCCCCGAGGCCTTCCTCAAGTACAAGTCCGCCCTGTACTCGGCGAAGTTCCACCCGGAGGAGAAGGACGACAAGTTCGCCAAGGACTCCTACCTCCTGGAGGTGGCGGACTCGGTCCCGGCCCTCAAGGGCAACGCCGAGTTCAAGAAGAACGTCGAGGACGGCACGTTCGACGCGTGGGCGATGAAGATGTCGAAGGCCTTCGACGCCAGCGGGGTACAGGGCACCCCGACGCTGAAGATGAACGGCAAGCCGGTCACGGTCCAGGGCACGACCAACCCCCCGATGACGGTGGCCGAGTTCGACACGGCGATCGACGCGGCACTCAAGGCCTGACGCCCCACGGCACCGGCCTGGCCCCGGACCCTCGGTCCGGGGCCGAGGTGTCACGGGGCCGAGGCATGACGGGGCGTCGGCCCTACGGGGTAGAGGCATGCCCCGGGCATACGCCGGGCGACGAGTCGGCGAACTTCTGTCACGGGGCTGCCCTTGAGGCGTACTCGTCAGTAATCTGACTGCCCGTGACCAGTCGTTTCATATCTCCTGCCCCCACCCGCCGCACGGTCGTCAAGGCCGCCGCCGCCACCGCCGTCGTCGCGCCCGCCCTCCTGGGCGCGGCCGCCCCGGCGCTCGCGGACACCGGGGCACCCGCCTTCCTCCACGGCGTCGCCTCCGGCGACCCGCTGCCCGACGGCGTCCTGCTCTGGACGCGCGTCACCCCCACCCCCGAGGCCGTGCCCGGATCCGGCCTCGGCCCCGACGTCCAGGTCGGCTGGGAGCTCGCCGAGGACCGCAACTTCACCCGGGTCGTCGCCTCCGGCACCACCACGGCGAGCGCCGCCTCCGACCACACGGTGAAGGCCGACGTCCGGGGCCTGCGCCCGGCCACCGCCTACTGGTTCCGCTTCACCGCCGGCTCCGTCGTCTCCCCCGCCGCCCGCACCCGCACCGCGCCGGCCGCCGACTCCGCCGCGCCCGGTGTCCGCTTCGGCGTGGTCTCCTGCGCGAACTGGGAGGCCGGCCACTTCTCCGCGTACCGCCATCTCGCGGCCCGCGCCGACCTGGACGCGGTGCTCCACCTCGGCGACTACATCTACGAGTACGCCACCGGCGCCTACCCCGAGGCGAAGTACGTCGTCCGGCAGCACGAGCCGCGCCACGAGATCCTGTCGCTGGCCGACTACCGCACCCGGCACGGCAAGTACAAGACGGACCCCGACCTCCAGGCGATGCACGCGGCGCACCCGATCGTCGCCATCTGGGACGACCACGAGTTCGCCAACGACGCCTGGTCGGGCGGCGCCGAGAACCACACCCCCGGCACCGAGGGCGACTGGGCGGCCCGGGTGGCCGCGGCGAAGCAGGCGTACTTCGAGTGGATGCCGGTCCGCACCTCCACGGAGGGCACGGTCTTCCGGCGGCTGCGCTTCGGCAAGCTGGCCGATCTGCATCTGCTCGACCTGCGGTCGTTCCGGTCCGCGCAGGCGAAGACGGGCAGCGGCACGGTCGACGACCCGGAGCGGAGCATCACCGGCCGCGCGCAGCTGGACTGGCTGAAGTCCGGTCTCGCTGGTTCGGACGCGACCTGGCAGCTGGTCGGCACCTCGGTGATGATCTCGCCGGTCGCCTTCGGCTCGCTGCCGGCCTACCTCCTGGAGCCGCTCGCCGGGCTGCTCGGCCTGCCGAAGGAGGGGCTCGCGGTCAACGTCGACCAGTGGGACGGCTACACCGACGACCGCAGGGAGCTGCTTGCGCACCTGACCGAGCGGGCGATCCGGAACACGGTCTTCCTGACCGGTGACATCCACATGGCCTGGGCCAACGACGTGCCGGTGAAGGCCGCGACGTATCCGCTCTCGGCCTCGGCGGCGACCGAGTTCGTGGTCACCTCGGTGACCTCGGACAACCTGGACGACCTGCTGCACGTGGCTCCGGGCACGCTGTCGGTGGTGGCCGCGGGCGCCGTGAAGGCCGCCAACCGCCATGTGAAGTGGGTGGACATGGACCATCACGGGTACGGCGTCCTCGACGTGACCGCCGCACGCTCGCAGATGGACTACTACACGGTCTCCGACAAGACGGACCCGGCCGCGACGACGTCCTGGGCGCGCTCGTACCGGACGCTGAGCGGAACGCAGCGTGTCGAGCGGGTGTACCAGCCGGTGCTGTAGCCGCCCACTAGGCGGCGATTTTCAGCCATGATCTCTCTTGTTAACGGGAGATCACATCGCTACGGCGGGTGGCGGGTTCCGGAGATCGAATCCGGACACACCACCCGCCTCTGTCACGTCGCTCGTTACGTCCGCGTCTCAAACCCTGGAAGCGGCGCAAGTTTTTCTTCCCGATGACCCGAATTGCCCCATGAATGATTGGGCCTGATCAATGCTCAACGATCTCTGACATGGACGCGTAATCTCCCCGGCGTGGCGAGGAAGTTCCTCCCACCACCCCCCGCGAGGAGTCACCCGTGCGTGCTCTTGTCCGTATATCGCCGCGTATGTCACGTCGTATGCTCGGCACCGCCGTGATGGCCGGAACCCTGGCCATGGCCCCGCTGTCCGCCCCGGCGGCCACCCCGTCGACCACCACGCTGGCCTCGGCCGAGAAGTGCGCGGACGGCGCCACGGCCCTGTCCGGCGCCCGCAAGGCCAAGGGCAGCTCCACCAAGGCCGAGCCCAACGCCGTCACCGCCGCCCAGGCCAAGGCCATGGACGACGACCTGAAGAAGAAGGTCGCCGCCGCGCGGACCTCCGGCCGCCTCGGCGCCGCCAACGTCACCGCCGGCGCCACCATCCCCGTCTACTTCCACGTCATCCACAGCGGCACGACGGGCAAGCTCAGCGCCACGGCCATCAACAACCAGATGGCCGTCCTCAACGCCGCCTACGCGGGCCAGGGCACCGGCAACGTCAACACGGGCTTCCAGTTCTCGCTGGCCGGCACCGACTACACGGACAACGCCACCTGGTACAACATCACCGACGGCACCCAGGCCGAGAAGGACATGAAGACCGCCCTGCGCAAGGGCGGCGCCAACGCGCTGAACATCTACACCGCCAACCTCGGCGGCGGCCTGCTCGGCTGGGCGACCTTCCCGTCCTCGTACAAGAGCGCCCCGAACATGGACGGCGTCGTCATCCTCGACGCCTCCCTCCCGGGCGGCTCCGCGGCCAACTACAACGAGGGCGACACCGCCACCCACGAGGTCGGCCACTGGATGGGCCTCTACCACACCTTCCAGGGCGGCTGCACGGGCAACGGCGACTACGTCTCCGACACCCCGGCCGAGAAGAGCCCGGCGTACGAGTGCCCGACCGGCCGTGACTCCTGCACCTCCAAGGCCGGCGTGGACCCGATCCACAACTTCATGGACTACACGTACGACTCCTGCATGTACCAGTTCACCGCGGGTCAGGTGACCCGGATGAACGACGCCTGGACCGCGTACCGCGCCTGACGGCCCGTCCGCTGAAGAAGGGGTGTGGCCCCGGGGGAACTCCCCGGGGCCACACCCCTTCTCCGTACGCCCTCCGGCCCCTACAGACCGTCGATGAAGGAGAGCGCGACCGACCAGGTCCGCTCCGCCGCCTCCGCGTCGTAGTCCGGCAGCTCCGGATCCGTGTAGATGTGGCCCGCGCCGCGGTAGCGGTAGATCTCCACGTCCGCCCCGGCCCTGCGCATCTGGAGGTACCAGGAGGACAGCCAGTCGTCCGTCTCGAAGGGGTCGGGCTCGGCCACGTGCAGCTGGACCGGCAGCTCGTCCACCGAGGCGGACTCCGCGATGTCCGAGGTGCCGTGGAGCAGCAGCAGCCCGCGCGCCTTCTCGTCGCCGAGCGCCAGCGTCTGGGCGATCGAGGCGCCGAGGGAGAGGCCCATGTAGACCAGGCCCCGCTCGGAGTAGGGGGCGGCGGCCAGGACCGCGCGCTTCAGCAGCTCGTCCTTGCCGATCTCGTCCCGGAGCACCACGCCCTCCTCGACGGTCCCGACCGTCCGGCCGTCGTAGAGGTCCGGCGTCCAGACCTGGTGCCCGGCGGCCCGGAGCCGCTCGGCGGCCGCCTCGACGGAAGGGGTCAGCCCGTAGGCCGAGTGGAAGAGCATGATGTCCATGCGCCCCATCCTGCCACCCGCCGCGGACAGGCCCGGTCCGCCGCCGACGGCCCCCGCCGTCAGCGCATGCTGCGCACGTCCAGGTGGCGCAGCACCCGGTCCACCACCTCGGGGTCGGCGCCGGGTTCGCTGCGGGCCGAGAGGACCTCGTGCCGGGCGGCCGACATCAGCTCCCGCTGGATCCGCTGCACCGCCTTGAAGCGCTTCGTCCGCTCCACGTAGGCGGCCCGCCGCTCGTCGTCCACCATGTCGGGGCTGATCCGCGCCCCGATGTCGTACGCCCCGCGCAGCAGCCGCTCCTGGACCTCCTCGGGCAGCTCCTCGACCTCCTCGATCTCCTTCAGCCTGCGCTTGGCGGCCTTCGCGGCCCGGATCGCGAGGTCCCGCTCCAGGGCACGCTCGGCGTCCGTGTCGGCCCGCACCCCGAGCCGCCTGACCAGCCAGGGCAGGGTGAGGCCCTGGACGACGAGGGTGGCGATGATCACGCAGAAGGCGATGAAGACGATCTCGTCGCGGCCGGGGAAGGGCGAGCCGTCGTCGGTGCGGAGCGGGATGGCGAGCGCGAGGGCGACCGAGGCCACGCCGCGCATCCCCGCCCACCACATGACGACGGTCTCCCGCCAGCTCATCGGGATCTCCTCGTCGACGTCCCGGAGCGTGTGCAGCCGCTTCGCCAGCCAGGTGGCGGGGAGCAACCAGAGGAGCCGGACGCCGACGACCACGCCGACGACGGCGGCGCCCCAGCCGAGCATCTCCGCGCCGTGCCCCTTCGCCACGCCGAAGACGTGGATGAGCTCCAGGCCGATGAGGCCGAAGGCGATGCCGGTGACGAGGGTGTCGACGACCTGCCAGAAGGTCTGCCCGGCGAGCCGGCCCATGACGTCGTCGGCGTCGGCCGCGTGCTCGGCCAGGAAGAGCGCGGTGAGCAGGACGGCGAGGACGCCGGAGCCGTGCAGCTCCTCGGCGAGGACGTAGCTCACGAAGGGGACGAGGAGGGTGAGGCCGGTCTGGAGGGTGACGTCGCCGAGCAGTCCGATGAGCTTGTTCGCGAGCCAGCCCAGCACCAGACCGACGACGACGGCGACGACGGCGGACAGCACGAACTGGCCGAGCGCCTCGGGCCAGGAGAAGTGGCCGCTGACGACGGCGGAGATCGCCACGTGGTAGAGCACGATCGCGGTGACGTCGTTGAAGAGCCCCTCGCCCTCCAGGATCGACACGAGCCGGCGGGGCAGCCCGAGCGAGCCGGCCACGGCGGTGGCGGCGACCGGGTCGGGCGGCGCGACGAGGGCGCCGAGCGCGAGGGCGGCGGCCAGCGGGAGGCCGGGCACGAGCGAGTGCGCGACCGCGCCGACGGCGGCCGTGGTCACGAAGACCAGGGCGACCGCGAGCAGGAAGATGGGCCGTCTGTTGGCCGCGAACTGCCGCCAGGAGGTCCGCTGCACGGAGGCGTACAGCAGGGGCGGCAGCACCAGCGGGAGGATGAACTCCGGCGGGACCTCGACGTTCGGCACGAAGGGCAGGAGGGCCAGCACGATCCCGACGAGGGTCATCAGGACGGGCGCGGGCAGCCCGAGCCGGTCGCCGAGGGGCACGGTGACCAGGGCGCCGAGGAGCAGCAGGAAGAGCAGGGCCAATTGATCCACGGCCCCACCCTGTCACGTACGCCCGTTTTGGAGGCGATTGGCCCCCGTATGTGCCGTGAGGCGGCGGCTGCTACAGCGCCTTGCGCATCGCCCGGTGCGGCATGTCCGCGTCGGGGAACTCGGGGCCGTACGCCTCGTAGCCGAGCCGCTCGTAGAAGCCGAGCGCGTGGGTCTGCGCGTGCAGGTCGACGGCGCTCAGACCGCGCTCCCGCGCCGCGTCCTCGATGGCGCGGACCAGGGCGGCGCCCACGCCGAGGCCTCGCGCGGCCTCGGAGACGGCGAGCCGGCCGAGGGAGCCGACCGAGGCGTCGGCGCCGGTCTTGCCGACCGCGTCCGCCCCGTGCAGCAGGCGCCCGGTGCCGAGCGGCAGTCCGTCCGCGCGGACGGCGAGGACGTGCACCGCGGTCTCGTCGTACGTGTCGTACTCGATCTCCTGCGGGACGCCCTGCTCCTCGACGAAGACCTCGCGGCGGACCGCGAAGCACGCGTCCCGGTCGTCGCGGCCCAGGGCCTCCTTGACGGTGTACGCGGTGGTCACTGGCTCTCCGAGGCGATCCGGTCGAGGGCCTTCTGCAGGTCCGCGGGGTAGGTGCTCTCGAACTCGACCCAGGAGCCGTCGCCCGGGTGCTCGAAGCCGAGGCGGACGGCGTGCAGCCACTGCCGGGTCAGGCCGAGGCGCTTGGCGAGCGTCGGGTCGGCGCCGTAGGTGAGGTCGCCGACGCAGGGGTGGCGGTGGGCGGACATGTGCACCCGGATCTGGTGGGTGCGGCCCGTCTCCAGCTTGATGTCGAGCAGCGAGGCCGAGCGGTACGCCTCGATGAGGTCGTAGTGCGTGACCGAGGGCTTGCCGTCGGCGGTGACCGCCCACTTGTAGTCGTGGTTCGGGTGCCGGCCGATCGGCGCGTCGATGGTGCCGCTCATCGGGTCGGGGTGGCCCTGGACCAGCGCGTTGTAGCGCTTGTCGACCGTCCGCTCCTTGAACTGGCGCTTGAGCGAGGTGTACGCGTACTCCGACTTGGCGACCACCATCAGACCGGAGGTGCCGACGTCGAGGCGGTGCACGATGCCCTGGCGCTCGGCGGCGCCGGAGGTGGAGATGCGGTACCCGGCGGCGGCGAGGCCGCCGATGACCGTGGTGCCGGTCCAGCCGGGGCTGGGGTGCGCGGCGACGCCGATCGGCTTCATGATCACGACGATGTCGTCGTCGTCGTGGACGATCTCCATGCCCTCGACGGGCTCGGCGACGATCTGGACGGGCGCGGGCGCGCCCGGCATCTCGACCTCGAGCCACGCGCCGCCGCTGACCCGCTCGGACTTGCCGACGACGGAGCCGTCGACCTGGACCTTCCCTGCGGCGGCCAGCTCGGCCGCCTTCGTACGGGAGAACCCGAACATTCGGGCGATGGCGGCGTCGACGCGCTCGCCCTCCAGGCCATCGGGAACGGGCAGCGTGCGGATCTCGGGACTCGTGCTCACCCGTCGAGTATGCCTTGTCAGTCCTTGTGGACGGTGCCGTCGGGGTCCAGGCCCCGGAACGACAGGATGACGATCAGGATGCCGCCGCAGACGATCGCCGAGTCGGCTAGGTTGAAGACGGCGAAGTGCGCGGGGGCGATGAAGTCCACGACCGCGCCCTCGAAGACGCCGGGCGAGCGGAAGATCCGGTCCGTGAGGTTGCCCAGCGCGCCGCCGAGCAGCAGGCCGAGCGCGATCGCCCAGGGCAGGCTGTAGAGCTTCCGCGCGAGCCGGATGATCACGACGATCACGGCGGCCGCGATGCAGGTGAAGATGATCGTGAAGGCCTCGCCCATGCCGAAGGCGGCGCCCGGGTTCCGGATGGCGTCGAGCCGCAGCAGGTCGCCGATCAGGTCGATCGGCTCGTGGCCCTCAAGCTTGGCGACCACCAGCATCTTGCTGCCGAGGTCGAGCAGGTAGGCGAGGACGGCCACGACGAAGAGGGCGACGATCCTGCGCCTGCCCTTCGGCCGCTCCTCGGGAGCGGCCTGGCCCTCGGGGGCCGGCGTGCCGTCGTGGTCCGACGTGCCGCCCGGGGCCGCGGTCTCCTCGCGGGCCGCCGACGCGTCGGAGGCGGCCGTCTCGTCGGCCCCTGCTGAATCCGGCGTACCGATGATGCGCTCCGCCTCTGCCACGTGAGTGAGTCCCTCGACCTCGATGCCTGACCGTGCACCGAGGGTACGGCACAGGCGTACGAGACCGGCAGCCGAGATCGTCAGCCGCGCCGCTCCTGTCGCTGTTTGTCCTCGACGCAGAGCGTGGCCCGCGGGAAGGCCTGCATCCGCGCCTTGCCGATCGGCTTCCCGCACACCTCGCACAGGCCGTACGTGCCCGCGTCGAGCCGCTCCAGGGCGTGCTCGGTCTGCTCCAGCATCTCCCGGGCGTTCGCGGCCAGGGCCAGCTCGTGCTCGCGGGTGATGTTCTTGCTGCCGGTGTCGGCCTGGTCGTCGCCGGCGCCGTCGCCCGAGTCCCGCATCAGGCCGGTCAGCTCCTCCTGGGAGTGGACCAGCTCGCTGCCGAGCCGCAGCACCTCCGCCTGGAGCGCGCTGCGGGCCTCGGCGACCTCCTCCGGCGTCCAGGGGTCCTCGCCGGGACGCACCGCGAGCTCGCCGGGACGCGCCGGGGGCACCGCCACCTCGTCCCCGACGGTCGTGACGCCACCCGCGGTCTTCTTCGCTGCCACCGTCCTGGCTCCTGTCTGCTTCTTCGCGGCGGACGCCTTCCTGGCTGCCGCCTTCTTCGCCACGGCCTTCCTGGCGGGCACCGCGGCGTCCTCCGGGGCAGCGCCCTCCGAGGCCGCGACGCCGTCCTCCGGGGCCGCGTGCTCCGGGGCGGCGTCCTTCGGGGCCGTCCTGCGGGCCGCGGTCTTCCTGGCCGACGTCTTCTTCGCGACCGATTTCGCGACCGTCTTCTTGGCCGGCGCCTTCCCGTCGACCGTCGACTTCTTGCCGGCCACGTCCTTGGCGACCCCGGCCGCACCGGTGGAACCGGCGGCCGAGGTCTTCTTCGCGGCGGTCTTCTTCGCCACCATGTCGCGGCCCCTTCACATTTTGTGATCTTGCTCGCGAATCGTGCTGGGACGATAAATCGGCCCGAGGCCCGCGGCAACGGGGCACGCCGCCGTTCCCACCCGCCCCCGCTCCCCGCGGGGCGGGCCTGCCTCCGTTGTGCCCAGCTCCCCGCCCGGTTATCCGTCCCGCCCCTCCCCCACATGGCCGCAGCGGAACTCCGGCCCGCCCCGTATGGCCATTCGGGTCACGCGAAAACCGGTCTGCCACCCTGCGCTCCGCCCCGTACACTGGGCGGAGCGAAAGGCTTGGATGGGGACGAGTAGCGTCGCAAGCAGCCATGAGCGACCCGGGGACGGTGAGAGCCCGGGGGCGAGCCCGATGTGAAGCATCACCCCGGAGCCGTCGGAAGAAAGCCGCAGCACAGCGCGGCGACTAGACCCGGCGTCGCGACCCCAATGAGGGGGCTCAGGGCGTCCGCGCCCGGGGCCAAGGAGGGTGGTACCGCGGGAGCAGTGCTCTCGTCCCTCCGGACGGAACGAGGAACATCCGCCGGAGGAAGATCGATGTCTTCGCAGTACCGCCAGGTACCCGCCCAGGTAGACCTGTCCGCCCTCGAGCACGCCGTGCTCGACTTCTGGCGCGACAACAAGGTCTTCGCCAAGACCCTTGAGCAGTCCGAGGGACGCCCCGAGTGGGTGTTCTACGAGGGCCCGCCGACCGCCAACGGCATGCCCGGCGCCCACCACATCGAGGCCCGCGTCTTCAAGGACGTGTTCCCCCGCTTCCGGACCATGCGCGGCTACCACGTGGCCCGCAAGGCCGGCTGGGACTGCCACGGCCTGCCGGTCGAGCTCGCCGTCGAGAAGGAGCTCGGCTTCTCCGGCAAGAAGGACATCGAGGCCTACGGCATCGCCGAGTTCAACGACAAGTGCCGCGAGTCCGTGACCCGGCACACCGACGCGTTCGCCGAGCTCACGACCCGCATGGGCTACTGGGTCGACCTCGACGACGCGTACCGGACCATGGACCCCTCGTACATCGAGTCGGTCTGGTGGTCGCTCAAGCAGATCTTCGACAAGGGCCTGCTCGTCCAGGACCACCGCGTCGCCCCCTGGTGCCCCCGCTGCGGCACCGGCCTCTCCGACCACGAGCTGGCGCAGGGGTACGAGACGGTCGTCGACCCCTCCGTGTACGTGCGCTTCCCGCTCACGTCCGGCCCGCTCGCGGGCAAGGCGGCCCTCCTGGTCTGGACGACGACCCCCTGGACCCTGGTGTCCAACACGGCGGTCGCCGCGCACCCCGAGGTGACGTACGTGGTCGCCACGGACGGCGACGAGCGCGTCGTCGTCGCGCAGCCGCTGGTCGAGAAGGCTCTCGGCGAGGGCTGGGTCACCACAGGCGAGTCCTTCACGGGCGCGGAGATGGAGCGCTGGACGTACCAGCGCCCCTTCGAGCTGGTGGAGTTCCCGGCCGAGGCCCACTACGTGGTCAACGCCGAGTACGTCACGACCGAGGACGGCACGGGTCTGGTCCACCAGTCCCCCGCCTTCGGTGAGGACGACCTCAAGGTCTGCAAGGCGTACGGCCTGCCGGTCGTGAACCCGGTCCGCCCCGACGGCACCTTCGAGGAGGACGTGCCGCTCGTCGGCGGCGTCTTCTTCAAGAAGGCCGACGAGGCGCTCACCGCCGACCTGGACGCGCGCGGGCTGCTCTTCAAGCACATCGCGTACGAGCACAGCTACCCGCACTGCTGGCGCTGCCACACGGCCCTGCTCTACTACGCGCAGCCGTCCTGGTACATCCGGACGACCGCCGTCAAGGACCGTCTGCTCCAGGAGAACGAGAAGACCAACTGGTTCCCGGAGTCGGTCAAGCACGGCCGCTTCGGCGACTGGCTGACGAACAACGTCGACTGGGCCCTCTCCCGGAACCGCTACTGGGGCACCCCGCTGCCGATCTGGCGCTGCGAGGACGGCCACCTGACCTGCGTGGGCTCCCGCGCGGAGCTGACGGAGCTGACGGGCGCCGACCAGTCGGAGCTCGACCCGCACCGCCCGTACATCGACGCGGTCACCTTCCCGTGCCCCAGCTGCTCGAAGACCGCCACGCGCGTGCCGGAGGTCATCGACGCCTGGTACGACTCGGGTTCCATGCCGTTCGCGCAGTACGGCTACCCGTACAAGAACAAGGAACTCTTCGAGTCCCGCTACCCGGCGCAGTTCATCTCCGAGGCCATCGACCAGACCCGCGGCTGGTTCTACACGCTGATGGCGGTGGGCACCCTCGTCTTCGACAAGTCCTCGTACGAGAACGTGGTCTGCCTCGGCCACATCCTCGCCGAGGACGGCCGCAAGATGTCCAAGCACCTGGGCAACATCCTCCAGCCGATCCCGCTGATGGACCAGCACGGCGCCGACGCCGTCCGCTGGTTCATGGCGGCCGGCGGCTCGCCGTGGGCGGCCCGCCGCGTGGGCCACGGCACCATCCAGGAGGTCGTCCGCAAGACGCTCCTCACCTACTGGAACACGGTCGCCTTCCAGGCGCTCTACGCCCGTACGTCCGGCTGGGCGCCGTCCGCGGCGGACCCGGCGCCGGCCGACCGCACGGTCCTCGACCGCTGGCTGCTCTCCGAGCTGAACACGCTCGTCGCCCAGACGACCGAGGCGATGGAGTCGTACGACACCCAGCGCACCGGCAAGCTGATCTCGGCGTTCGTCGACGACCTCTCCAACTGGTACGTGCGCCGCTCGCGCCGCCGCTTCTGGCAGGGCGACGCCGCCGCGCTCCGCACCCTGCACGACGTCATCGAGACGGTCACGCGCCTGATGGCCCCGCTGACCCCGTTCATCACCGAGCGGGTCTGGCAGGACCTGGTGGTGCCGGTCACCCCGGACGCCCCGGAGTCGGTCCACCTGGCGACCTGGCCGGAGGCGGACGCCGCCCTGATCGACGGCACCCTCTCGGAGCAGATGCTCCTGGTCCGCCGCCTGGTCGAGCTGGGCCGGGCGACGCGCGCCGAGTCGGGCGTGAAGACCCGCCAGCCGCTGTCCCGCGCGCTGGTCGCGGCCACGGGCTTCTCGGCCCTGTCGCCGGAGCTCCAGGCCCAGATCACGGAGGAGCTGAACGTCTCCTCGCTCGCGTCCCTGTCGGAGGTCGGCGGCTCGCTCGTCGACACCACCGCCAAGGCGAACTTCCGGGCCCTGGGCAAGCGCTTCGGCAAGGGCGTCCAGGACGTGGCCAAGGCGGTGGCCGCGGCCGACGCGGCGGCCCTGTCGCTGGCCCTCCGCTCCGGCGAGGCGACGCTCTCGGTGAACGGCGAGGACATCACCGTCACGCCGGAGGAGATCATCATCACGGAGACCCCCCGTGAGGGCTGGTCGGTCGCCTCCGACGCCGGCGCGACGGTCGCGCTCGACCTGGAGATCACCCCCGAGCTCCGGCGCGCGGGCCTGGCCCGTGACGCGATCCGCCTGATCCAGGAAGCCCGCAAGAACAGCGGCCTGGACGTGGCGGACCGCATCGCCCTCCGCTGGACGTCCGCGTCCCCGGAGACGGTGGAGGCCCTGACGGCCCATGCGTCCCTGATCGCGGACGAGGTCCTGTCGACGGACTACGCGCAGGGCGAGGCGGACGCCGCGTACGGCCCGGCCTTCGAAGACGAGGGCCTCGCCCTCACGTTCCAGCTGCGCAAGGCGTAACCCCACACCGAAGGGCCCGGCACCGGAACGGTGCCGGGCCCTTCGCCATACCCGCCGTTGTGGGCAATCGTTCCGCTGGGGCGAGGGGGGTCCCCTGCTCGAGCGAAGCCGAGAGCTCGGGGGAGGGTGGGCACAACGGACCCGCGCCCTGCCGGCGCCAGAGGCTCCCGCGCCCTGACCCGCACCACCTTGTGCGCCGCACTCGTGGTGCGGATCCAGGCACGGAACGCGGAGGCGCCGCTGAGGGCGCCGTCCCGCGTGCCCACCCGTCCCGCCCTGCGGGACGCCTGCCCACACGGGCGCGGCGTGGGCACGCCGAAGGGCCGGTTCCCCGGGGAGGGGAACCGGCCCTTCAGGCTGCCGACGGCTACGCGCTCAGCGCGCTGGCGCCCGCCGCCTCAGTTGTCGTCCTCGTCGATCAGAAAGCCCCGCATCGGCGCCGGCGCCTGCTGCATCGGCTGCGGTGCCTGCGGCCGGACCGGAGCCATGGGCTGGGTCATCGCCGGGGACATCTGCTGCTGGCCGCCGTAGGAGGGCGCGCCACCCATGGACGGCGCACCGCCCATCGCGCCGTTCCCGCCGTAGGACGGCGCGCTCGCGCCCGCCGAGGCCATGGACGGGGCCGGCGGCAGCGAGGCCGTGGCCGGGGTGCGCGGCGGAGCCAGCGAGTCGTCCGCCTGGGTCTCCAGCTGACGCAGCTGCGACTCCAGGTAGGACTTCAGACGCGTGCGGTACTCGCGCTCGAAGCCGCGCAGGTCCTCGACCTTGCGCTCCAGCGTGGCGCGGGCGGACTCGAGGGAGCCCATCGCGACGCGGTGCTTCTCCTGCGCGTCCCGCTCAAGAGCGTCCGCCTTGGCGCGGGCGTCCCGCTCCAGGCCCTCGGCGCGGGAGCGCGCCTCGCCGACGATCTTGTTGGCCTCGGAGCGCGCCTCGGCGATCGCCTGGTCGGCGGTCTGCTGGGCGAGCGAGAGGACACGCGCGGCGCTGTCGCCACCGGGACCCTGCTGCGGCTGCTGCATCTGCGGCGGCTGCATCTGCTGCTGCTGCGGGTGGCCCATGGGGCCGCCCTGCATCGGGCCGGGACCCATCGGGCCGCCCTGCATGGGGCCACCCTGCATCGGGCCGGGGCCCATGGGCCCGCCCTGCATGGGGCCGCCCTGCATCGGGCCGGCGGGAAGCGCGGGGGCACCGGACGGCAGCTGCGGCGGGCCCATCTGCGGCTGCTGCTGGGCCGGCGGTCCGGATATGGCGGCGGGCACGGGCGCGCCGGGACCGACGGGACGATCCTGCGGCTCCGGGGGCTTGCGCATGGCCTGCTGCTGGTTCTGCGCGGCGGCACGCGTCGCGGCGGCCAGCTTGGCGCGCAGGTCCTCGTTCTCGCGGAGCAGGCGGGTCAGTTCGGCTTCGACCTCGTCGAGGAAGGCATCGACCTCGTCCTCGTCATAGCCTTCTCGAAGGCGGACGGTCGTGAACTGCTTGTTCCGCACGTCCTCGGGGGTCAGCGGCATCTCTTCTTCACCTCTACGTAGTCGTCGGCAGTCGGCAAGACCGTATCGTCCACTTGTTCCTCCACCATCACCTCGCGAAGCTGCTCACGATGGAGATCAGGATGTAAACGATGATCATCAGAACGAAGAAGGACAGGTCGAGTGCCACGCCCCCGAGACGCAGCGGCGGGATGAGTCGCCGCAGAAGCTTGAGCGGTGGATCGGTGACAGTGTAGGTGGCCTCAAGGACGACCACCATCGCCTTACCGGGTTGCCATGAACGGGCGAACTGGAAGACGTAGTCCATGACAAGCCGGACGATCAGGAGGACGAGGAAGCACATCAGCACGATGTAGACCACCTGTAGTGCGACGCCCATCCCGCGTTTCCCTCTCCCCTGGCTTTCGTGCTCTCGCTTGTCCGGCCGCTAGGCGACCGGTCCGTCCGGTTCTCGTGTTCTCAGCTCTGGTTGAAGAATCCGCCCTCTGCGATCCGGGCCTTGTCCTCCGCCGTGACATCGACGTTAGCAGGCGACAACAGGAACACCTTCTGCGTCACGCGCTCAATGCTGCCATGGAGCCCGAAGACGAGTCCGGCGGCAAAGTCGACAAGTCGCTTCGCGTCCGTGTCGTCCATCTCCGTGAGGTTCATGATCACCGGGGTGCCCTCACGGAAGTGTTCCCCGATGGTACGGGCCTCGTTGTAGGTCCGCGGGTGCAGCGTGGTGATGCGGTACGGCTCCCGCTCGGACACGACCTTGGGCATGATCACCGGTGCGTTCTTCTCCAGGCTCGGACGTTCGGGTGTGATGGATGCCACGGGGGCAATTCGGGCCGGACGTCCGCTTTCGGCGAGTACCGGGACGGAATGGGCGATCGGCTCCCGGGGGGCCGGGGGCTGCACCACTCGTACCGGCTCCTCGCGCTCCACCTGACGCGGGGGGGTGTGGCGCCGGTCGCGCTCGGGCTCCGGCTCCAGCTCGGGTTCGAAGTCGTCGTCGGGGTCGAAGCCCCGGCCGTCGTACCCATCGTCCTCCACGAGGCCGAGGTAGACCGCCATCTTGCGCATCGCGCCGGCCATGCTCTGAGTCCTCCGCTCTGTGGTGGATCGGCCTTGTCACCAAGGGCCGGCGATCCACGGGTCGTCCCGCTGCTCTACGGAATGACCATATTTTCTGCTGTGGTCCGACTTGCTTCGCGACGTTACCCGAGCTTCGGGCGGACTCCGAGTACCGCCGTACCGACGCGTACGTGTGTCGCCCCGGCAGCGACGGCCTCCTCGAGGTCCGCACTCATCCCTGCTGACACCATGTTCGCAGCCGGACGGGTCGCGCGCAGGACAGTCGACAAATCCATCAGCCGGTCGAAGGCCGCGCGTTGCCGTCCCGCGTACTCCCCCGCGAGCGGGGCGACGGTCATCAGTCCGGCGAGTCGCAGTCCCGGCGCGGCGTCCACGGCCGCGGCCAACTCCTCGACCCCGTCCGGCGCGACACCGCCGCGGTCGCCCCGCTCGCCGGACTCGGCGTCGAGCGCGACCTGGATCAGGCAGCCGAGCTCGCGGCCCTCCTTCTCCGCGGCCGCGGAGAGCGAGGAAACGAGCTTCAAACGGTCGACGGACTGCACCACATCGGCATAACCCACCACAGATCTGACCTTATTGGTCTGCAACTGGCCCACGAAGTGCCAGGTCAGGTCGAGGTCGGCACAGGCGGCCGCCTTGGGGGCGGCGTCCTGGTCCCGGTTCTCGGCGACGTGCCGGACCCCGAGCTCGTGCAGGAGTCTGACGTCGCTCGCGGGGTAGGTCTTGGTGACCACGATCAGGGTCACCTCCTCCCGCGGGCGCCCGGCTGCGGCGCACGCGGCGGCGATGCGCTCCTCCACCGCGGCGAGGTTCGCGGCGAGTTCCGACTTGCGATCCGTCATGTCTCTTCTCGGTTCAACCAGACATATCCCGCGAGTCGCCCTGTGGTGCGATCGCGGCGGTACGAGTAGTGGTCGCGCGATTCCAGGGTGCAGACCCCGGCGTCCTCGATGTCCCGGACCCCGAGCCGCGCCAACTGCGCGCGCACTCCGGCGGCGACGTCGACGGCCGGGGTTCCCCAGGAGGTCTCCGCGTGCGCGGCGGGTTCGACGGCCGCGACCTCGGCGCGCATCGCCTCGGGCACTTCGTAGCACCGGCCGCAGACGGCGGGTCCGGTGCGGGCGACGATCCGGGCGGGGTCGGCGCCGAGCTTCGTCATCGCCGCGACGGCGGCGGGGACGACGCCGGCGACCATCCCGGGCCGCCCGGCGTGGGCGGCGGCCGCGACTCCGGCGACCGGATCTGCGAGGAGGACGGGGACGCAGTCCGCGGTGAGCACCGCGAGGGCGAGTCCCGGCCGGGCGGTGACGATCGCGTCGACGGACGGGATGTCCGCGTCGCCCCAGGGTCCGTCGACCTCGACGACGTCTGCGCCGTGCACCTGGTTCATCCAGACCACCCGCGCCGGGTCGAGCCCGAGGGCTCCGGCGGCGGCGGCCCGGTTGGCGAGGACGGCCGCGGGGTCGTCCCCGACCGCTCCACCGAGGTTGAGCTCCTCGTACGGAACGGCGCTCACCCCGCCCCACCGGTCGGTGAAGGCGAAGCGGGCGCCGTTCGCGTCGAAGCGGTGTCCTATCACTTCAGGAAGTCCGGGACGTCCAGCTCCTCGGCCTGGCTGTCCGCGTACGGACGGGCCGGGGGGACGACCGGCGGGGCGGGCGTCAGCGGGACCTCGTTGACGACCGGGGCGGGCTCGACCGGGATCGAGACCGGCTCCTCGCGCGGGGCGACGGTGCCGAGGCCGCCCAGCGGGCGGGGGGTCTCGGTGATGCGGGGCGCCGGGGCCGGCTCCTCGCGCTTGGCCGAGACCGAGCCGATGATGTTGTCCCGGCGGGCCGGCGGCTGGCCGCCGTCGAAGCCGGCCGCGATGACGGTGACCCGGACCTCGTCGCCGAGGGCGTCGTCGATGACGGCGCCGAAGATGATGTTGGCCTCGGGGTGGGCCGCCTCGCTGACCAGCTGCGCGGCCTCGTTGATCTCGAAGAGGCCGAGGTCGCTGCCGCCGGAGATGGAGAGCAGCACGCCGCGGGCGCCGTCGATGGAGGCCTCGAGGAGCGGCGAGGAGATCGCCATCTCGGCCGCCGCCACCGCGCGGTCGTCGCCGCGGGCGGAGCCGATGCCCATGAGCGCCGAACCGGCCTCGGACATGACCGACTTGACGTCGGCGAAGTCGAGGTTGATCAGACCCGGGGTGGTGATGAGGTCGGTGATGCCCTGGACACCGCTCAGGAGGACCTGGTCGGCCGACTTGAAGGCGTCGAGCACGGAGACCTGGCGGTCCGAGATCGAGAGCAGTCGGTCGTTGGGGATGACGATGAGGGTGTCGACCTCTTCGCGGAGCTCGGCGATGCCGTCCTCCGCCTGGTTCGCGCGACGGCGGCCCTCGAAGGTGAACGGCCGGGTGACCACACCGATCGTCAGGGCGCCGAGCGAGCGCGCGATGTTGGCGACGACGGGCGCGCCGCCGGTGCCGGTGCCACCGCCCTCGCCTGCGGTGACGAAGACCATGTCGGCCCCCTTGAGGACCTCCTCGATCTCCTCACGGTGGTCCTCTGCCGCCTTGCGACCGACGGCCGGGTTGGCCCCGGCCCCGAGGCCGCGGGTGAGTTCACGGCCGACGTCGAGCTTGACGTCGGCGTCGCTCATCAACAGCGCTTGCGCGTCGGTGTTGATCGCGATGAACTCGACGCCCTTGAGGCCGACCTCGATCATTCGGTTGATGGCATTGACACCACCGCCGCCGACACCGATGACCTTGATGACTGCGAGGTAGTTCTGCGGTGCTGCCACGTCGAAGGCCTCTCGCCTCGAGTTACGTGTCGTCGCTGCGCGGTTGGTCGCGCCGCTCCGACGGATGCCGATTGGGACGGTCCGAACGCCGACCCGAACCCTAACGTTGAAGTTTAGGGTTACCAGTGTCGCTGTTCGCTGGACTCTTCCGAACAGGACACTAAGTCGACAAGTGGCGCACGTTCAACGAACACGCCGAACCTCCCGTTTTTCTTTTCACCCTATGTGATCACCCGTAGCGCTGGCCAACCAGGGTGCTGGCCAGCGGAGATGACCGTCAACTCCCGGACGAAGCGGGCGCTGTGGGGGCACTTACGTCGAAGTGACCCGCTTTGGGACTTGCCTTCATGAGGGCGGTCAGCACCCGGGCCTTGACCGAGCCGTCCTCACCACTGCCCCAGAAGACCGTTCGGCCCCCGGTCAGCTCCAGGGTGACGGAGTCGTACGAGGTGATGCGCACGACACGAGTGTCCCGGACGATCTGCGCCGGGAGTTCACCCCGGACGCGGACCGCCTCCCGGAGCAAGCGGTCCGCGCCGAAGCGGCGGAGGCTCGGCGAGGAGGCGCCGTCGAGGACGAGCCGGGGGACGCCGCGGGGGGCGGTGTCGACGGTGGCGAACCGCAGCCCCGTCGCGTCCACTTCGGTGAACTTTCCGCCCTTTTCCACCAGAAGAACAGGCTGCCGTTCCGTCACTTTCAGCCCGATTCCGTGCGGCCATGACCGCTCGACGTCGATCGACTCGATCCGCGGCAGCTCCTGCCGGAGCCGGGCCGCGATCGCTTCGGTGTCGACGGTGACGAGCGGGGCGCCCATCGGGACGGCGGCGACCGCCTCGACCTCGGCCGGGGTCAGGACCCGGGTGCCGGAAGTCTTCACACGTTCCACACGGAACCAGGTCGAGCCGTAGAGCGCCCAGACCCCGCCGACCACGAGCGCGACGAGGCCGAGCACCACGAGGAGGACCCGGGGGGCGGGTACCCGGAACCTACGGTTCCGGTTGTTGGCGCCGGACGACCGCCCCGACGACCCCTTCGACTTGCTGGTACCGCGCTTCTCCGCGGTCGTCGGTCCGGCTGCCACCCGGCGCCTCCTGCCCTCAGTCCCCCGCCGCCGCTGCTAGCGGGAGGCGATCGCCTCGTACACCATGCCGACGAGCAGGTCGTCGGCGTCCCGGCGGCCGAACTCGGCGGCGGCACGGGACATCTCGTACAAACGGTGCGGATCGGCCAGTACGGGCAGGACGTTGCCCTGCACCCACTGCGGCGTCAGTTCCGCGTCGTCGACGAGGAGTCCACCGCCGGCCTTGACCACCGGCTGGGCGTTGAGCCGCTGTTCGCCGTTGCCGATGGGCAGCGGGACGTACGCGGCGGGCAGCCCGACGGCGGAGAGCTCGGCGACGGTCATCGCGCCCGCGCGGCAGAGCATCATGTCGGCCGCGGCGTACGCGAGATCCATCCGGTCCACGTACGGTACCGGCACGTACGGCGGCATACCGGGCATGTTGTCGACGCGCGGCAGCTCGTTCTTCGGGCCGACCGCGTGCAGGATCTGGATGCCGGAGCGCTGGAGCACCGGGGCGATCTGCTGGATCACCTCGTTGAGCCGGCGGGCGCCCTGCGAACCGCCGGAGACCAGCAGCGTCGGCAGGTTCGGGTCGAGGCCGAAGGCGGCACGCGCCTCGGGCCGCACCCGCGCCCGGTCGAGGGTCGCGATGGTGTGCCGCAGCGGGATGCCGATGTACCGGGCGTTGCGCAGCTTGCTGTCCGGGGTGGCGACGCCGACCCCGGCCGCGTACCGCGAACCGATCTTGTTGGCGAGGCCGGGCCGGGCGTTGGCCTCGTGGACCACGATGGGCACCCCGAGGCGCTTGGCCGCCAGATAGCCGGGCAGGGCCACGTAGCCGCCGAAGCCGACCACGCAGTCCGCCTTGGTGCGCTCCAGGACCTGCTCGGCCGCCTTGATCGTGCCGCGCAGCCGCCCGGGGACGGTGATCAGCTCGGGGGTGGGCTTGCGGGGCAGCGGTACGGCGGGGATGAGCGCCAACTCGTAGCCCCGCTCGGGCACGAGCCGGGTCTCCAGACCCTTCTCCGTGCCGAGCGCCGTGATCCCCACGCTGGGGTCCTGCCTGCGCAGGGCGTCCGCGAGGGCGAGCGCGGGCTCGATGTGGCCGGCGGTCCCCCCGCCGGCGAGTACGACATGCACCGAAATTCACCGCTCTCCGGACGGGCGCTTCTTGACGCGCCGTCGCATCGACTTCCATCTCTTCCCGGCCCGCTTGCCCCAGCCGGGGCGGCGCATGGCCAGGGCCGCTTTCGCGGCGGGTTCCTGTCGCGCGAAGGCGATGAGGAGCCCGACGGCGAACATGGTCGGCAGCAGGGCCGACCCTCCGTAGGAGAACAGCGGGAGCGGGACACCGGCGATCGGCAACAGGCCGAGCACCGCACCGATGTTGATCACGGCCTGAGCCGTGATCCAGGTGGTCACACCTCCCGCGGCGAACCTCACGAAGGGGTCCTCCGTGCCTCCGGCCACGCGGATACCCGCATAGCCTAGAGCCGCGAACAGGGCGAGTACCGACAGCGTCCCCGCGAGACCCAGTTCCTCACCGGTGACCGCGAAGATGAAGTCGGTGTGCGCCTCGGGCAGTTGGCCCCATTTCTCGACGCTCGCACCGAGCCCGGAACCGAACCATCCGCCCGAGGCCAGAGCATAGATTCCGTGCGCGGCCTGCAGACAGGGGGCTCCCTCGCCGCCGGGGTCGGTCGCGCCGATGCAGTCGAAGCGCCTCATCCGGTTCGAGCTCGTCTTGATGAGCAGCACGCCGATCGCACCGGCCACCGCGAGCACGCCGACGAAGAGCCGGGTGGGCGCTCCGGCCGTCCACAGCAGGCCGAAGAGGATGGCCGCGAGGATGATCGAGGTGCCCATGTCGCCGCCGAGCATGATCAGCCCGAGCAGCATGAACGCCCCGGGGACCAGCGGCACCAGCATGTGCTTCCACTGGGTCAGGAGCCGCATGTCCTGCTTGCGGGCGAGCAGGTCGGCCCCCCACAGGATCAGCCCCAGCTTGCCGAACTCGCTGGGCTGGAGCTGGAAGGGGCCGCCGAGCGAGATCCAGTTCCGGTTGCCGTTGACCGCGTGCCCTATCCCGGGGATCTGCACGAGCACCATGAGGAAGACCGCGCCGGCCAGGATCGGGTAGGCGAGCGCCCGGTGCAGCTTGACCGGCATCCGGGAGGCGATCAGGAGCAGTCCGGTGCCGAGGAGCGCGGCGACGAACTGCTTCCGGAAGAAGTACGAGGGCACGAGGTCGTAGCGGAGCGCCGTGATCATCGAGGCGGAGTAGACCATCACGAGGCCGAGCGTGGTGATGAGCAGCCCGGCCCCGATGATCACGTAGTACGCCGTGAGAGGGCGGTCCCAGGCCTTGCGGAGCCGTTCGTACAGGCCCCGGACGCCTCCGCCGCGCGGCCGCCGCGGGGTCGCGGGGGCCCGCCCTCCGCCGCGTACGGCGGAAGGCCGGCGTGTCCCGACGATCTTGCTCGGCATGGTCGCTGTCCCCTCCAGTCGTGCCCGGTCCGGCCGGACCCTCCCGCTGGTCGGGTCAGGCGTCCCCGGTGGCGGCGAGGGCGCGGACGGCGTCCGCGAAGGCCTCGCCCCGCTTGTTGTAGTTGGTGAACATGTCCATCGAGGCGCAGGCCGGGGCGAGCAGGACCGTGTCCCCCGGGGCGGCGAGCCGGGCCGCCTCGCGGACCGCCTCGGACATCGCCCCAGTGTCGGTCCGGTCGAGGTCCACCACCGGGACCTCCGGGGCGTGTCGCGCCAGGGCTTCGCGGATCAGGGCGCGGTCGGCGCCGATCAGCACGGCCCCGCGCAGCCGCTTCGCCGACCGCTGGACGAGCTCGTCGAAGGTCGCGCCCTTGGCGAGGCCGCCGGCGATCCAGACGATCGGGTCGTAGGCGGCCAACGAGGCTTCGGCGGCGTGGGTGTTGGTGGCCTTGGAGTCGTCGACGTACGCGACTCCCTGGACCTCCTCGACCAGTTCGATGCGGTGCGGGTCGGGCCGGAAGGCCTTGAGACCGTCCCGTACGGCCTTCGGCTCGACGCCGAAGGCGCGCGCGAGGGCGGCCGCGGCGAGGGCGTTGGCGATGTTGTGCGGGGCCGGCGGCTGGACGTCGGCGACCTCGGCGAGCTCCTGGGCGTTCTTCTGCCGGTTCGCGACGAAGGCCCGGTCGACGAGGATGCCCTCGACGACGCCGAGCTGGGAGGGGCCGGGGGTGCCGAGGGTGAAGCCGATGGCCCGGCAGCCCTCCTCGACGTCGGCCTCGCGCACCAGGTCCTCGGTGACCTTGTCGGCGACGTTGTAGACGCAGGCGACCTGGTTGCCCTCGTAGATGCGGCCCTTGTCGGCGGCGTACGCCTCCATGGAGCCGTGCCAGTCGAGGTGGTCGGGCGCCAGGTTGAGCACGGCGGCCGAGTGGGCGCGGACGGAGGGCGCCCAGTGCAGCTGGTAGCTGGAGAGCTCGACGGCGAGGACGTCGTACGTCTCCTCGCCGAGGACGGCGTCGAGGAGCGAGACCCCGATGTTGCCGACGGCGGCGGTCCGCAGGCCTGCCGCCTCCAGGATCGAGGCGAGCATCCGCACGGTCGTGGTCTTGCCGTTGGTGCCGGTGACCGCGAGCCACGGGGCGGCATCGGGGCCTCGCAGGCGCCACGCGAGCTCGACGTCGCCCCAGACCTCCACGCCCGCCTCGGCGGCGGCCGTGAAGAGGGGCTTGTCGGGCTGCCAGCCGGGGGTGGTGACGATCAGCTCGGTGCCGGTCGGCAGGGTGGCCCCGTCGCCGAGGCGGACGGTGATGCCCTCCGCCTCCAACTCCGCGGCCTGCGCCCGGGAGCGCTCGTCATCGCCGTCGTTGACGACGGTCACGAGCGCGCCGCGGGCGTGCAGGACGCGGGCGGCCGGGATGCCGGAGACCCCGAGTCCCGCGACGGTGACCTTCTTGCCGTTCCAGTCGAGCTGTTCTGTCACTTTTCCGATGCCCATCCCGCGTAGAAGAGGCCCAGGCCCACGATCACGCACATGCCCTGGATGATCCAGAACCGGACGACGACCAGGACCTCGGACCACCCCTTGAGTTCGAAGTGGTGCTGGAGGGGTGCCATCCGGAAGACGCGCTTGCCGGTCATCTTGAACGAGCCGACCTGGATGACCACGGACATCGTGATCAGGACGAACAGGCCGCCGAGCAGGGCCAGCAGGAGCTCCGTACGGGAGCAGATGGCGAGACCGGCGAGGGCGCCGCCGAGGGCGAGCGAGCCGGTGTCGCCCATGAAGATCTTGGCGGGCGAGGTGTTCCACCAGAGGAAGCCGAAGCAGGCGCCCATCAGCGCGGAGGCCACGACCGCGAGGTCGAGCGGGTCGCGGACCTCGAAGCAGGCGTTGGGGTTGGTCAGCGTGATCGCGTTGGCACAGGACTCCTGGAACTGCCAGAGCCCGATGAAGGTGTACGCGCCGAAGACCATCACCGAGGCGCCGGTGGCGAGGCCGTCCAGGCCGTCCGTCAGGTTCACGCCGTTGGACATGGCCAGGATCATGAAGAGTGCCCAGACCACGAAGAGCACCGGGCCGATGGCCCAGCCGAAGTCCGTGATGAAGGAGAGCTTCGTGGAGGCCGGGGTGTTGCCGCGCAGGTCGGCGAACTGCAGCGCGAGCACGGCGAAGGCGATGCCGACGATCAGCTGGCCGGCCATCTTCGCCTTGGCCCGCAGACCGAGCGAGCGCTGCTTGACGATCTTGATGTAGTCGTCGAGGAAGCCCACCAGGCCCATGCCGGCCATCAGGAACAGCACCAGGACGCCCGAGTACGTCGGGTCCTCGCCGGTGATGACCTTGGCCAGCGCGTACGCGATGAGCGTGGCCAGGATGAAGGAGATGCCGCCCATGGTGGGCGTGCCCTTCTTCCCGGCGTGACCGCGCGGGCCGTCGTCCCGGATGAACTGCCCGTACCCCTTGCGGGCGAGGAGCTTGATCAGCAGCGGCGTGCCGATCAGGGTCAGGAAGAGCCCGATGGCCCCCGCGAAGAGGATCTGCCTCATCGGCCGGTGACCTCGCCCTCGGTGTCGAGGAGCGCCAGCGCGACCTGTTCGAGACCGACCGACCTGGAAGCCTTCACAAGGACGACGTCCCCCGGACGCAGCTCCCTGCGCAACAGGTCGACAGCCGCCTGCGCGTCGGACACGTGCACCGACTCCTCACCCCACGAACCCTCGTTATATGCGCCCAGTTGCAGCCAGGACGCTTCCCTGTCCCCGACCGCCACGAGCTTGCTGACGTTGAGCCGGACGGCGAGCCGTCCGACCGCGTCGTGCTCGACGAGCGATGCGTCACCGAGCTCGGCCATCTTGCCGAGCACCGCCCACGTACGAGCCCCTCGGGCCTGTGCGGCCCTGCCCATGGCCGCGAGCGCGCGCAGGGCGGCTCGCATGGACTCGGGATTCGCGTTGTAGGCGTCGTTGACGATCGTCACGCCGTCCGGACGCTCGGTGACCTCCATGCGCCAGCGCGACAGGGTGCCGGCCTCGGAGAGCGCGGTGGCGATCTCTTCGACAGGCATGCCCAGCTCGTGCGCGACGGCGGCCGCTGCGAGCGCGTTCGACACGTGGTGCTCACCGTACAGGCGCAAGGTCACGTCACTGCACCCGGTGGGTGTGTGAAGCCTGAAAGAAGGCTGTCCGCTCTCTGTGAGGTGGACGTTCTCGGCCCGTACGGCCGCTTCGTCCGCTTCTCCGAACAGGGTCACGCGGGCCTTGGTGCGGTCCGCCATCGCGCGGACGAGCGGATCGTCGGCGTTGAGGACGGCGATGCCGCCGTCCTCGGCGGACGGCAGGGACTCGACGAGCTCGCCCTTCGCCTCGGCGATCTGCTCCCGGCCGCCGAACTCGCCGATGTGGGCGGTGCCCACGTTCAGGACGAGGCCGATGCGGGGCGGGGTGAGCTCCGTCAGGTAGCGGATGTGGCCGATGCCGCGGGCGCCCATCTCCAGGACCAGGTGCCGGGTCTCGTCGCTCGCGCGGAGCGCCGTGAGCGGCAGGCCGATCTCGTTGTTGAGGGAGCCGGGCGTCCACACGGTGGGCGCGTGCCGGTCGAGGACCTGGGCGATCAGGTCCTTGGTGGAGGTCTTGCCGGCCGAACCGGTCAGGGCGACGACATCGGTGCCGAGCCGTTCGACCACCGCTCGGGCGAGGGCCCCGAGCGCGGTCTGGACGTCGTCGACGACGATGGCGGGGACGCCGACGGGGCGGGCGGCGAGCACGGCCACCGCTCCCGCCGCGACGGCGCGCTCCGCGTAGTCGTGCCCGTCGACGTGCTCACCGGCGAAGGCCGCGAACAGGCTGCCGGCCCGCACCTCGCGGGAGTCGATGACGACGGGCCCGGTGACCCGGGTGGCCGGATCCGGTATGTCGTGCGCCTGCCCGCCGACGATTTCGGCGATCTCGGCGAGGGAGAGGGCGATCACTGCTTCATCCCTGACTGTTCTCGTGACGGTGTGCGTCCTGCTGCTTCTGCTGGCTGAGAATCGCCTCGCGCAGGACCTGACGGTCGTCGAAGGGGCGTACGACCCCGGCGATCTCCTGGCCCTGCTCGTGGCCCTTGCCGGCGACCAGGACGGTGTCGCCGGGCCGCGCGCGGGAGACGGCCGCGGCGATGGCGGCGGCCCGGTCGGGTTCGACCAGGACGTCGCCGCGCTCCTCCGCCGGCACCTCGGCGGCGCCCGCGAGCATGGCGCTGAGGATCACCAGGGGGTCCTCGGAGCGGGGGTTGTCGGAGGTCAGGACGGCGGTGTCGGCGAGCCGGGCGGCGGCGGCGCCCATCGGGCCGCGCTTGGTGGTGTCCCGGTCGCCGCCGCAGCCGATGACCACGTGCAGCCGGCCCTCGGTGACCTCGCGCAGGGAGCGCAGGACCGATTCGACGGCGTCCGTCTTGTGCGCGTAGTCGACGACCGCGAGGTACGGCTGGCCGGCGTCGACCCGCTCCAGGCGGCCCGGGACGCCGGGCACGGCGGCGACGCCCTCGGCGGCGGCCTTCGGGTCGAGGCCGGCGGCGGCGAGGGTCGCGATCGCGGCGAGGGTGTTGGCGACGTTGAACGGGCCGGGCAGCGGGGCGGTGGCCGGAACCCGCTCTCCCCCGGGGCCGACGGCGGTGAACGTCGAGTCGTGGGAGCCGAGGACGAGGTCCTCGGCGCGCCAGTCGGCCTCGGTGCGGCCCTCGGCGGAGAAGGTGACGACCGGGACGTTCGCCTCCGCGACGAGCCTGCGGCCGTACGCGTCGTCGAGGTTGACCACGCCCAGGCGGCTGCGCTCGGGCGTGAAGAGCCCGGCCTTGGCCTGGAAGTAGTCCTCCATGTCGGAGTGGAACTCCATGTGCTCCGGGCTGAGGTTGTTGAAGACGGCGACGTCGAAGACGCAGCCGTCGACCCGGCCGAGCACGAGGGCGTGGCTGGAGACCTCCATGGCGACGGCCTCGACGCCCCGCTCGCGCATGACGGCGAAGAGGGCCTGGAGGTCGGTGGCCTCGGGGGTGGTGCGCTCGGACTTGATGCGCTCGTCACCGATCCGCATCTCGACGGTGCCGACGAGCCCGGTCCTCCGCCCGGAGCCGCGCAGGCCCCCCTCGACCAGGTAGGCGGTGGTGGTCTTGCCGGAGGTGCCGGTGATGCCGATCTGGAGGAGGTCCTCGCCCGGGCGCCCGTAGATCGCGGCGGCGAGTTCGCCCATCCGGCCGCGCGGGTTCTCCACGACGAGGACCGGCAGGCCGGTCGCGGCGGCGCGCTCGGCGCCGGCCGGGTCGGTGAGGATCGCGGCGGCGCCGAGTCCGGCGGCCTGGGCGACGAAGTCCGCGCCGTGGGTGCGGGCGCCGGGCAGGGCCGCGTACACGTCACCGGGGCGCACGGCCCGCGAGTCGTGCGTGATGCCCGAGATCTCGGCGGCCTGGGGGGCGTCGACCCCGAGCTGCGCGGCCAGGTCGCCCAGGGGTGTCGGGCGGGCCTGCTCCGGCCGGGGTGGGGTGTTTCGGTACTGATCAGCGTGTGGCACGGCGGTGAGCGTACCGGGCGCACCCTGTGCGGGGCCAAAAGAGCCCGGGGCCTCGCCGGAGTTCGATTTCCGGTTCCCGGAATGAGGGGTGATCGTTGTCACTGGTGCTCCCGGAGTGTCACGGGGTGGGTTCGAAGTCGACCGGCAGTCGGGCGGGGGCGCTGCCCGTGGGGGCGACGTGGAGGGTCTTGAGCGCGAACTCCATGACCTTCTTGTAGATGGGGCCGCAGATCTGGCCGCCGAAGTAGCTGCCCTTGGTGGGGTTCTGGATGGCGCAGTAGACGGTGATCTGCGGGTCGTCGGCGGGGGCGAAGCCGGCGAAGGAGGCCGTGTAGCCCTTGTAGCGGCCGAGCTCGGGGTCGACGCGGTTGGCGGTGCCGGTCTTGCCGGCGACGCGGTAGCCGGGGATGGCGGCCTTGGTGCCGGTGCCCTCCCGGTCCTTCACGACGGACTCCAGCATCCGCGCGAGGGTCTTGGAGGTCTTCTCGCTGATCACCCGGGACTCCTTGGGCGCGGGGGCCGCGGTGAAGCGTCCGTCGGGGCCCTTGGTGCCGCGCACGAGGGTCGGCTCGATCCGTACGCCTCCGTTGGCGATGGTCGAGTACACGGAGGCGGCCTGCATGGCGCTGACGGAGAGGCCCTGACCGAAGGGGATCGTGTACTGCTGCGAGGTGGACCAGTCCTGCGGCTTGGCGAGGATGCCGGGGGTCTCGCCCGGGTAGTGCAGGCCGGTGGGGCTGCCGATGCCGAACTTGCGCAGGTAGGAGTAGAGGACCCGGTTGGACTCGGCCTGGGTCTTGCCGAGCTGGCCGGTGGCGAGGATGGTGCCGATGTTGCTGGACTTGGCGAGGACGCCGTTGAGGGTCAGGTACCAGGTCCTGTGGTCGATGTCGTCCTTGAAGAGCCGGTCGCCGCGGTGGAGCCGGTTGGGGACGGTGACGTGGGTGTCGGGGGCCGCCTTGCCCTCCTCCAGGACGGCGGCCATGGACATGACCTTGCTGGTGGAGCCGGGCTCGTAGGCGTCCTGGAGGGCGGCGTTGCCCATGGCGGCGGCGTTGGCGGCGGAGAGGTCGTTGGGGTCGAAGCCGGGGGCGTTGGCCATGGCGAGGACCTCGCCGGTCCTGGTGTTCTGCACGACGACGTAGCCGCGGTCGGCCTTGGACTTCTTCACCTGCTCGGTGATGGCCTGCTGGGCGGCCCACTGGATGTCCCGGTCGATGGTCAGCTCGATGTCGGAGCCGGGGACGGCGGGGGTGCCCTGGGAGCCCGCGGTGGGCACCTGGCGGCCGCCGGACTGGGTGAAGCGGATCTTGCCGTCCTTGCCGGCGAGCTCCTGGTCGAGCATGGACTCCAGGCCGCCGGCGCCGCGGCCCTCGGCGTTGACGTATCCCAGTATCCCGGCGGCGAGCTCGCCGTTCGGGTACACGCGCTTGGTGCTGGGCTCGCTGAGGATGCCGCCGAGGAGGTTGATCCCGTTGCCGCCGACGGCCTGCGCCTTCTGCCCGTAGACCCGCTTGAGGTCCTTGATCTGGTTCCAGACCTGCGGGGTCTGCTTGCGGGCGAGCAGGGTGTAGCGGGACTTGGGGGTACGGAGCTTCTTCGCGAGCTCGGCGGGTTCCTTGCCGAGGATCGGGGCGAGGAGCGCGGCCGCCTGCTCGGGGGCGTCGGCGGTCTTCGACTCCTCGCGGGTGAAGAGCTTGGGGTCGGCGGTGATGTCGTACGCGTCGACGCTGTCGGCGAGCGCGATGCCGTTGCGGTCGGTGATCTCGCCGCGCTCGGCGGAGAGCGTGTACTCCTGGAAGCGGTACTTGTCGGCCTTCGCGGCGTACGCACTGGCGTCGACGGCCTGGACCTGGAGCAGCCGGACCACGAAGACCAGCATGACCAGCGTCAGGCCGAGGGAGATCAGCCGCAGCCGGGGCCGGGGGCTGCCGAGCCGGATGGTGCGGGGCTGCCGGGCCGGCGGCCGCTTCGCTGCCGGGCGCGGGGCGGGGCGGGTCGGGCGCGCTCCGGGCGCGCGGCCTCCGGCGGAGGCGGTCCGGGGACGTGCGGGCCGCGCGGGCCCGGGGACACGGCGACGCGGGGGCTCCTTGGAGGGCACGGCTCGGTCACCTACCGGAAGTAGTGGTGGGGTCGGCGGTCGGGTTCGCGGGCGTACGCGGCGCCGTGGGCGTGTTCGTGGCCGCGGGCGGCTTCGGGGTGCCCGCCGGCTTGGGCCTGGGCTTCGGGGTCGGCTCGGGGGCGACCGCGACCGAGGGTTCGCCGAGGACCTTGCCGTCCGGGCCCAGGAAGGCGGGGCTGCCGCCGGGGACCATGCCGAGCTCGCGGGCCCGCCGCTCGAGGGCGTCGGGGGCCGCGTAGTCGTCGACGTCCCGCTGGAGGGCCTGCTCCTCGTCGGTGAGCTCGGTCGTCCTGTCCTTGAGCTCGTTCAGCTTGAAGGAGCCCTCGTTGAGGGCCGAGTTCAGCAGCAGCAGGGAGATCAGCCCGCCGCCGAGCAGGACGACGACGAGCAGGACGAAGGGGGTGCGGGCGGCCGAGCTGGGCCCCGACGGCATGAGCCGTCCGAGCCGCGCGGCCCGCCCTTTGAGGGGCCCCTTCGCCGTGCTCACAGGACGTCTTCCCTGATGCGCTCGACGCCCCGGAGCCGGGCGGGGGCGGCGCGCCGGTTCTCGGCGACCTCCTCCTCGGTGGGCAGCTCGGCGCCCCGGGTGAGCAGCTTGAGCCGGGGCTGGTACTTCTCGGGGACGACCGGAAGTCCGGGCGGGGCGGTGGTGGCCGCGCCGGCCGCGAAGACGCCCTTGACGATCCGGTCCTCCAGGGACTGGTACGAGAGGACGACGACCCGTCCGCCGACGGCGAGGGCCTTCACGGCCGCCGGGATGGCCTTCTCGACGCTGTCGAGCTCGCGGTTGACCTCGATGCGCAGGGCCTGGAAGGTCCGCTTGGCCGGGTTGCCGCCGGTGCGCTTGGCGGCCTGGGGCAGCGCGTCGCGGATGAGCTCGACGAGCCGGGCGCTGTTGGTGAAGGGCTCCTTCTCGCGCTCGCGCACGATCGCGGAGACGATCCGCTTGGCCTGCTTCTCCTCGCCGTACGCGCGCAGGATGCGGACCAGCTCGCCCGCCGGGTAGGTGTTGAGGACCTCGGCCGCGCTGATGCCGGTCGTCTGGTCCATGCGCATGTCGAGCGGGGCGTCCTGCGCGTAGGCGAAGCCGCGGTCGGCCTCGTCCAGCTGCATGGAGGAGACGCCCAGGTCGAAGAGGACGCCGTCCACCTTGGGGATGCCGAGCCGGTCGAGGACCTCGGGCAGCTCGTCGTACACGGCGTGGACGAGGGTGGCCCGGTCCCCGTACGGGGCGAGCCGCTCGCCGGAGAGCCGCAGGGCCTCCTTGTCGCGGTCGAGGGCGACGAGCCGCGCCTCGGGGAACCGCTCGAGCAGGGCCTCGCTGTGGCCGCCGAGGCCCAGGGTGCAGTCGACGACGACCGCGCCGGGGCGCTGCAAGGCGGGGGCCAACATGTCCAGGCACCGCTGGAGCATCACCGGGACGTGTCGGTCGTTGCTCAATGCGCCCTCTCAGATCCGGCGCGGAGGCACGTACCGCGGGAGGAGGCCGAGCCGTAGGTACCGCCGCACACACGGGGGAGAAACCGCGGAAATCGCTCGTTGTCTCCGTGAACTTCGCGTCACTTTAGTCCACGGGACGCGCCGGTCAATCAACCGACTGGCGTGCCGCGCGACCCGGAGAGCCCCCATCTGTGGGTTAGCTCACAACAAGACTCATTGATGTTCTTTGTCCGCTCTCACAGCGGGCCGGAAAGGCGCGTGACCATTACCGTCGGAACCATGTCGACCTCCGCGCACCCCTCTGCCGACGCCATACGCACCGGCTCGACGGTCACCGACCGTCTCGTCGAGGCCAACGCCCACTACGCCTCCGACTTCAGCGACCCGGGAATGGACGCGCGTCCCGTGCTGCGCGTCGCCGTCGTCGCCTGCATGGACGCCCGTCTCGACCTGCACGCGGCCCTCGGCCTCGAACTCGGCGACTGCCACACCATCCGCAACGCGGGCGGCGTGGTCACCGACGACGTGATCCGCTCGCTCACCATCAGCCAGCGGGCGCTCGGCACCCGCAGCGTGATGCTGGTGCACCACACGAACTGCGGTCTCGAATCGCTCACCGAGGACTTCCGGCACGAGCTGGAGGACGAGGTCGGCCAGCGCCCGGCCTGGGCGGTCGAGGCCTTCCGCGACGTCGACCAGGACGTCCGGCAGTCGATGCAGCGGGTGCGGACCTCCCCCTTCCTGCTGCACTCCGACGACGTCCGCGGCTTCGTCTTCGACGTGACGACCGGCCTGCTGCGCGAGATCGACCCGTCTTAAACCAGCAACTTAAACCGTCAAACCCTGGCATTTCCCCCGCACTTGTCCGCATGCAAGTGACAGGCCTCGCCACGGCAACAAGAATGCTCGGACGACAGTTCCGAAAGGCCGAGGAGGGCCGGGGTGACGACCTATGACGATCGAGCGAGCCTCGCTGATCTGACCACCACTGTGGAGCGAGTCCGCCGATCGGTGGAGAGTGTGATCGAGGGCAAGCCCGAGGTCGTACGGCTTTCGCTGACCGTGCTGCTCGCCGAGGGACACCTCCTCATCGAGGATGTCCCCGGCGTGGGCAAGACCATGCTGGCCAAGACACTGGCCCGGTCCATCGACTGCTCGGTGCGCCGCATCCAGTTCACCCCCGACCTGCTGCCCTCGGACGTCACCGGCGTGTCGATCTTCGACCAGCAGCGGCGGGACTTCGAGTTCAAGCCGGGCGCGATCTTCGCCCAGATCGTGATCGGCGACGAGATCAACCGCGCCTCGCCGAAGACCCAGTCCGCGCTCCTGGAGTCCATGGAGGAGCGCCAGGTCACGGTCGACGGCCAGACGTACGAGCTGCCCAGCCCGTTCATGGTCGTCGCCACCCAGAACCCGGTCGAGATGGAGGGCACCTACCCGCTGCCCGAGGCCCAGCGCGACCGCTTCATGGCCCGCGTCTCCATGGGCTACCCGAGCGCCGAGGCCGAGCTCCAGATGCTCGACGTGCACGGCGCGGTCTCCCCGCTGGACGACCTCCAGCCGGTCGCCCACGCCCACGACATCCTCAAGCTGATCGACGCGGTGCGCGGGGTCCACGTCGCCGACGCCGTACGGCGGTACGCGGTCGACATCGTCGCCGCCACCCGCACCCACCCCGACCTGCGGCTCGGCGCCTCCCCCCGGGCCACGCTCCACCTGCTGCGGGCCGCCAAGGCCTCCGCGGCGCTCAGCGGCCGCGAGTACGTCCTGCCCGACGACCTCCAGGCCCTCGCCGCGCCCGTCCTCGCCCACCGGCTGCTGCCGACGGCGCAGGCCCAGCTGAACCGCCGCACCGCCGAGCAGGTCGTCCAGGAGATCCTGCAGCGCACCCCCGTCCCGGCCGCGGCCCCGCCCGCCGGACCCCTCTACGGCCAGCAGCAGCCCGGCGCCCGGCGGCTGTGATGAGTGGCGCCTCCGTGCCGGACGGACCGCGGGGCGACGAGGACGACCGGGGCGGGCTGCGGGCCGCCCTCGGCGGTCTCACCACCCGCGGCCGCTCCTTCCTCGCCGCCGGAGTGGCCGCCGCCGCCTGCGCGTACGTCCTCGGCCAGGCCGATCTGCTGCGCGTCGGACTGCTGCTCGCCGCCCTCCCGCTGATCTGCGTCCTCGTGCTGCACCGGACCCGCTACCGGGTCGCCGCCTCCCGCCGGCTCACCCCCCAGCGGGTGGAGACCGGCACCGAGGCACGGGTCCAGCTGCGGATGGAGAACGTCTCCAAGCTGCCCACCGGCCTCCTGATGCTCCAGGACCACGTGCCGTACATGCTGGGGCCCCGCCCCCGCTTCGTCCTCGACCGGGTCGAGGCCGGCGGGCGGCGCGAGGTGTCCTACCGGGTCCGCTCCGACCTGCGCGGCCGCTTCCCGCTGGGCCCGCTCCAGCTGCGGCTCAACGACCCCTTCGGGATGTGCGAGCTGACCCGCTCCTTCAGCGCGTACGACACCCTCACCGTCGTGCCGAGGACCGAGGCCCTCCCGCCGGTGAAGCTCTTCGGCGAGGCCTCGGGGTACGGGGACGGGCAGTCGCGCTCCCTCGCACTCGCCGGCGACGACGACGTCATCCCGCGCACCTACCGCCACGGCGACGACCTGCGCCGGGTCCACTGGCGCTCCACCGCCCGCTACGGCGAGCTGATGGTCCGCCGCGAGGAGCTGCCCCAGCGGGCCCGCTGCACGGTCCTCCTCGACACCCGCCGGATCGCCTTCCAGGGCGGGGGCCCCGACTCGGCCTTCGAATGGGCCGTCTCCGGCACCGCGTCCGTGCTCGTCCACATGCTGGAGCGCGGCTACGCGGTCCGGCTGCTCACCGACACCGGCAGCGCGATCCCCGGCGAGGGGGCCGAGGGCTTCGCCGGCTCGGCACAGGACTCGGCCGAGGCGGCCGGACTGATGATGGACACCCTCGCGGTCGTCGACCACTCCGAGGGGGCCGGGCTCTCCCGCGCCTCCGACGTGCTGCGCGGCGGCGGCGACGGGCTGCTCATCGCCTTCCTCGGCGACCTCGACGAGGAGCAGGCCGCCCTCACCGCCAAGATGCGCGGGCGGTCCGGCGCGGCCGTCGCCTTCGTCCTGGACTCCGGCACCTGGCTCACCGGCGGCGCGGTCGCCGGAGCGGTCGACGACCGGGTGCGGCAGCTGCGCGAGGCGGGCTGGACGGCGCTCGCCGTACCGCCCGGCGCCTCCCTCGCGGACCTGTGGCAGCAGGCGGCCGGGCTCCGTCCGGAGACCGCCGCCGCCGACACCTACGGAGGATGGTCATGAGCGGCCGCACACGGCTGACGCTCGCTTCCTGGGGCGCCACCCTGATGGCGGCCGGGGCGCTGCTCCCCCTGGTGAAGCCGGCGACCTGGATCTTCACGGCGGCCTTCGTCCTCGCCCTGGTCAGCGGGGTGGGCATGCTGGCCCGCCGGGTGCCGCTGGCCCGGCCGCTGACCCTGCTCGCCCAGACCGTCACCGTGCTCCTCGCGCTGACCCTGATCTTCACCCGCGAGCAGGCCCTCCTGTGGCTGATCCCCGGCCCCCAGGCCCTCACGCACGCCGTCGAGCTGTTCCAGGCGGGCGCCGAGGACGTCGGCCGGTACGCGATCCCCGCGCCCGACACCGAGGGCATCCGGCTCATGCTGGTCGGCGGGGTCGTCGCCATCGGGCTCCTCGTGGACACCCTCGCGGTCACCTTCCGCAAGGCGGCCCCCGCCGGGCTGCCACTGCTCGCCCTGTACTCCGTGGCCGCCGGGCTCTCCGGCGGCGGCGCGGGCTGGCTCTGGTTCCTCCTCGCGGCCTCCGGCTATCTGCTGCTCCTCCTCGCCGAGGGCCGTGACCGGCTCTCCCAGTGGGGACGCGTCTTCGGCGGCGCCCAGCGCACCGGCCGGCCCGGCTCCGCCGTCGCCGCCGGCGGCGGACCCGCCTTCGCCCCGGCCCGCACCGGCCGCCGGATCGGCGCCGTCGCCATGGGCATCGCGCTGGTGGTGCCGTTCGCGCTGCCGGGCTTCTCCGGCGGCCTCTTCGGCGGCGGCGACGGCGAGGGCGGTGCCGGCGCGGGCAAGGGCGGCACGATCTCCGCCGTGAACCCGCTGGTCTCCCTGCAGAACAACCTCCGCCAGCCGGAGGACCGGGAGGTCCTGCGCTACCGGACCAACGCCCGCGACACCAGCGGCATGTACCTGCGGCTCGTCGCGCTCGACCAGTTCGACGGCACCTCGTGGAAGTCCTCCGTCCGCCCGATCGAGGACGTGCCCAAGCAGCTGCCCTGGCCGGACGGCCTCTCCCAGAGCGTCAAGATCACCGAGGTGACCAGCAACTTCGTCGCCTCCGACGCGTACGAGCAGAAGTGGCTGCCCATGCCGTACCCGGCCGGCCGGGTCGACATCGACGGCCGCTGGCGGTACGAGCCGGCCGGCCGGATGCTCGTCGGCGACGACAAGCAGACCACCAGCGGCGCCCGCTACCAGGTCGCCAGCTTCGACGTGCAGCCGACGGCCGCGCAGCTGGCCGAAGCCGGGCCCGCCCCGGAGAAGCTGCGCCGCGAGTACACCAAGGTGCCCACGACGCTGCCCGCCGACGTGCGGGAGACGGCCCTGTCCGTCACCAAGGGCGCGCGGAACGACTACGAGCGGGCGGTGAAGCTCCAGGACTGGTTCGCCCAGGACGGCGGCTTCCGCTACGACGTGGACGTGGAGTCCGGCACCGGGGTGCAGGCGATCTCCCGCTTCCTGAAGGACAAGGAGGGCTTCTGCGTCCACTTCTCCTTCTCGATGGCGGCGATGGCCCGCGCCCTCGGCATCCCGGCCCGCGTGGCCGTCGGCTTCATGCCCGGCACGACCCAGACCGACGGATCGGTCTCCGTCGGCATCCGGGACGCGCACGCCTGGCCCGAGCTGTACTTCGAGGGTGCCGGGTGGACCCGGTTCGAGCCGACGCCCTCGCGGGGCTCCACGCCCTCGTACACCCGGGAGACCACCCCCTCGGGCTCGGCCACCGGGCCAGCGCAGCCGCAGGCGACCGCCTCGGCGCAGCCGTCCGCCGCGCCGAGCGCCTCGGCGAGCTGCACCCCGCAGGAGCGCCGCCTCGGCGACTGCGGTCCGGACGAGGCGGTGGCGGGGGCGTCCACGGACGGCTCGGGTCCGGACCCCCTGACGGTGACGCTGCTGTCCCTGGCGGTCGTCCTGGTCCTGGCCCTCCCCTTCCTCCCCCTGTTCTGGAGGACCCGGATCAGGGCCCGGCGGCTCGGCTCGGGCTCGGACCCGCTCGCGATCTGGGAGGAGATCAACGACACCGCCTGGGACTACGGGGTGGAGCCTTCCGACTCCCTGACGCCCCGGAAGTCCGCGGAGCGGATCGTCCACCTCGGTGAGCTGCGGGGCGAGCCGGCGGAGGCGGTGCACCGGGTGGCGTCGGCGGTGGAGGAGGTGCTGTACGCACCTCGGCCGCAGCCGGTCGCGGGCCTCGCGTCCTCGGCTGCGCTGGTCCGGTCCGGCTTCCACGCGGCCGCCGACCGCCGCGCCCGCCTCCGCGCGCTCCTCGCCCCCCGCTCGGCGACCCGCCTCCGCTGGACCTGGTCGTCCCGCTGGACCACCACGAGGACCCGCTGGGAGACCGCGAGAACCCGGGCGACGTCCCGCCTGCGCCGGTCTCCGCGCGAGGCGGACTAGGCGGCCCCGGCGCGCGCCCGCCGGGCGAGTGCCTCCGTCGCGGGCAGTCGTTCCGCCCTGCGGGGCGACTGCCCACACGGCAGCGGGCACGGGCCCGCAAACAGAACGAGCCCCGCAGGGGAGGCGCTGGGAAGCGCGGGCCCTGCGGGGCTCGGGTGGTTGTGGGGGCGGGCGCTATCGCGCGGGGGCCGTCAGTGGCCGCCGCCCTGCTGTTCGTCACGGCGGCGCTGCCACCGCGCTTCGATCCGGTCCATCATGGAGCGTCGCTGCCGAGCCTGACGGCCACCGGCCGCCCGCTGCTCACCCGGCTTCGGCGCCTTGCGCCATCCGGTGACCGCCAGGACCGCGCAGCCCAGCATGACGAGGAATCCCACCACGCTGATCCAGATCTGCTGTGCGACCATTCCGGCCATGAGGAGCGCGATACCCACCAGGAAGCCGGCGACTGCCTGGTAAACCCGTCGCCGGGTGTACGTACGCAGTCCGCTTCCCTCGAGCGCTGTCGCGAACTTGGGATCTTCGGCGTACAGCGCTCGCTCCATCTGCTCGAGCATTCGCTGCTCGTGCTCCGAGAGCGGCACGGAGTCCTCCTAGTCGTCGGTCGCGGGGGCGACCGGTTTGCGGCCCTTTCAGGATAGGCAGGGAATCGCCCCCGTGAAACCCGCCTCCATACCGATAGCCAATCCGGGCCGCCATGCGGATCGGTTGCTGAGGCGTTGATTCCCCAGCCCCCTGTCCGTCATGCCGGATGGTGTCCCCCGATCATACGGGGCGGAGCCCCGTATCGGGCGGGCTGTGGCGTACTCCATGGGCGCCCCGGCCCGTACCGCCGAACGGGCGGCCGTCCTGTTCAGCCCCGCTTCGCACCGAGAACGTGCAGCTGGGTGGCGATGGCGTGGAAGGAGGGCAGCTCCGCGGCGGCCTCCTCCAGCTTGAGCAGGGCCTCGGCGGCGCCGGGCTCGGTGTCGACGAGGACCCCGGGGACCAGGTCGGCGAAGACCCGGACGCCGTGCACGGAGCCGACCTCGAGTCCGGCCTCGCCGGCCAGCTCGGTGAGCTGCCCGGCGGTGAAGCGCCGGGGTACGGGATCGCCGGTGCCCCAGCGGCCCTCGGGGTCGCCGAGCGCATGCCGGGCCTCGGTGAAGTGGCCGGCGAGGGCGCGGGCCAGGACGGCGCCGCCGACCCCGGCGGCGAGCAGGCTGAGGCTGCCGCCGGGGCGGAGTGCCGCGGCGGCGTTCCGCACGCCCTCGGCGGGGTCGTCGACGTACTCCAGGACGCCGTGGCAGAGCACGGCGTCGTACTCCTCGCGTCCGACCACGTCGAAGAGGCCGCGGATGTCGCCCTGGACGCCGGTGACGAGGTCGGCGACACCGGCCTCGGCGGCCCGGCGCTCCAGCGCGAAGAGCGCGTTGGGGCTGGGGTCGACGACGGTCACCCGGTGGCCGAGGCCTGCCACCGGCACCGCGAACTTCCCGGAGCCGCCGCCCGTGTCGAGGACGTCGAGGCTGTCCTTCCCGGTGACCTCGACCCGGCGGTCCAGGGCGTCTTTGAGGACGTCCCAGACGACGGCGGTACGCAGGGAGGCGCGCGACGGACGCGATGACGCCTCTCGACCGAAGACAGGGGAAGGGTCCGGCACGGCTGTTGACTCCTCGGTGGCGGGTGTGGACGCTCCCCCACCCTATGGCCTCGCCCCCGGCTTTCGGATCATCCTCCTGCCTCGTCGGCCCCGGGCCGGCGGGGCGGTCCCGGCGGGAGGGCGAGCAGCCGCTCGACCAGGCGCAGGAAGTGCGCGGCGTCCCTGAGCAGGTCGTCGGCCTCGCGGCGGGTGGCCGCTCCGGCGATGCCGGCCTCGGCGCGGGCCCGGCGGCCGGCGCCGGCTTCGAAGAGGGCGCTCCATTCGGTCAGCTCGGGGGCGAGGTCGGGGAGGAGCTCCCAGGCACTCCTTATCCGCTGCCGGTGGCGGGGGCGGGTGTCGGGTCTGGCCCGGGCGGCGAGCACGGCGGCCGCGGCACGCAGGGCGGCGAGGTGGGCGGTGGCGTACCGCTCGTGGGGGCGGTCGAGGACGGCGGCCTCGGCGAGTCCGGCGCGGGACTTGGCGAGGAGGTCGAGGGCGGCGGGCGGGGCGGCGGAGCGGCGCGGGACGGGGTGGATGTCGGATCCGGGTCCCGCCTCCCGGGCGGCCGGACGGCGGCGGGGCGTGGCTGCTGCGGATGGGCTGGCCATGACGAGCCTCCTGTCGTCGCGTGACGGCGCTGTGGCCGTATGTGTTCATCGTGTCGCGCCCCACTGACAATCACGCTGACCTGGGGTTTTGCCTGAAACCCAACCTGGGGGTAACTTTTGAACTGACTGGTCAGTTCAAAAGGGGAATGGGGGGTGAGTCCGTGGGCACGGAAACCGAGGAGCAGCCGCACGGCGCCGCCGTCGTCGCGGACGGCTTCGGACTGAAGGGGCCGCGGGGCTGGGCGTTCCGGCAGGTCTCCTTCCGCGCCGAGCCCGGCGCGCTGGTGGCCATCGAGGGCCCTTCGGGCTCGGGGCGCACCTGTCTGCTGCTCGCGCTCACCGGCCGGATGAAGGCCAAGGAGGGCCACGCCGAGGTCGGCGGCCTGCCCCTGCCCCGCAAGATGGCCGCCGTGCGCCGGATCACCGCGCTCGGCCAGGTCCCGGGCGTCAGCGAACTGGACCCGGCCTTCACGGTCGCCGAGCACCTGCGCGAGCGGGCGCTGCTCCAGCGCCGCTTCGACGGCTCCGTACGGGCGCTCCTGCGGCGCCCCGCCGAGCGGGCCGCGTCGGCCGGGGCCCGGATCGACGAGGCCGTCACGGCCGCGGGTCTGGACCTCGACGCCCTGCCGAAGGGCGAGCGGACCTCCGTACGGGATCTGGAGCGTCTCGAAGCCCTGCGGCTGTCGATCGCCCTCGCCCTGATCGGCCGTCCCCGGCTGCTCGCCGTGGACGACACGGACCTGAAGCTCTCGGACGCCGACCGCGCCGAGGCCTGGGCGCTGCTGCGCTCCCTGGCCGCGTCCGGGACGACGGTCCTCGCCGTCTGCAGCGAGGCCCCCGAGGACGCCCTGCGCATCACGACGCGCTCCGCCGAGGACACCGCGAAGGCCGCCGACGAGGCCGCCGAGGACACGGCCCCCGCCGAGCGGACCGAGGCCGCGAAGACCCGCCTCGCGAAGGCCCCCGTCGCGAGGACCGGCGCCGAGAGGGCCGACGCCCCGCAGGCCGAGGCGGCCGCCCGGGACACCACGCCCGCCGTCGGGGAGACCGCGGGTGACGACACCACCGATGCCACGACCGAGGAGGGGGCGGCCGATGCGCTCGCCGAAACTGGCCGCGCTTGAGCTGAAGCGCTTCGGCAGGGGAAAGCTGCCGCGCGCCGCGCTCGTCGCGATCCTGCTGCTGCCCCTGCTGTACGGCGCCCTGTACCTGTACTCGTTCTGGGACCCGTACAGCAGGCTCGACAAGATCCCCGTCGCCCTCGTCAACGAGGACCGCGGCGCCACCGCCGGCGGCAAGAAGATCCACGCCGGTGACGACATCACCGAGGGGCTCCTGGAGAGCAAGACCTTCGAGTGGCACCAGGTGAGCGACGCCGAGGCGCGCAAGGGCGTGGAGGACGGGACCTACTACCTGTCTCTGACCATGCCCGGCGACTTCAGCACCCGCATCGCCTCCAGCTCCGGCGACTCCCCCGAGACCGGCGCGCTCCAGGTCCGGACGAACGACGCCAACAACTACATCGTCGGCTCGATCTCCCGGACGGTCTTCGCCGAGGTGCGCAGCGCGGCCTCCACGAAGTCCTCGCGCAGCTTCCTCGACAAGATCTTCATCTCCTTCTCCGACATCCACGACGCCACCGCGAAGGCAGCCAAGGGCGCGGCCGACCTCAAGACGGGCGTGGACAAGGCGAAGAAGGGCTCCAAGAGCCTGTCGGACGGCCTCACGGACGCCAAGGCCGGCAGCGGCGACCTCGCCGCCGGCCTGAAGAAGCTCGACAAGGGCGCCAAGGACCTGGAGAGCGGCTCCCGCAAGGTCGCGAACGGCACGCAGACCCTCGCCGACAAGGTGAACGGCACCGCCGACAAGGTCCGTCCGTACCTGGCGAACAACGGCAGGTCGATCCGCGACACCGCCCGGCTCGTCTCCGACTCCGCCGCGGCCGCCCGCAACAACCTGGACGACCTCGTGCGGCGCGCGCCCCTGGTCCGCTCCGCCGCCCACAAGGCGGACGACGGCCTCGCGAACCTCCACCGCGAGATCTGCGTGGACGCCCCCGCACCCGCCCCCGGCGCTCCCGCCCTCGATCCGCGGATCTGCAAGGAGCTCAAGAAGGCCGCGCAGTCCGCCGACGACGTGGCCACGATCGCCGACGACGTGCACACGCTCACCAAGGACAACACCGACGACCTGAAGACCCTCGACGCGCGCCTGAAGAAGCTCCAGAAGCAGGCCGACGAGCTGGCCGCCCGCGCCCCGCACCTCGACGAGGACGTCGAGGGCGCCATCAGGAAGATCAACGAGCTCAACACGGGCGCGCAGAAGGTCGCGGCGGGCGCGGACCGGCTGCACACCGGCATCACCGAGGCGAAGGCCGGTTCGGTCAGCCTGGACACGGGGGTCGGCAAGCTGAAGAAGGGCGCGGGCGACCTGGACGGCGGCCTGTTCAAGCTGGCCGACGGCTCGGGCACCCTCGCCACCGGCCTGAAGGACGGCGTCGACCAGATCCCCGACTACGACCGGCAGGACCGCGACCGGCGTACGGAGGTCATGGCCGACCCGGTCAAGCTGGCCTCGCAGTCCCTGCACAAGGCGCCCAACTACGGCACCGGCTTCGCCCCGTACTTCATCCCGCTCTCCCTCTGGGTCGGCGCGATGGTCGCGTACATGATCATCCAGCCGCTCAACCGGCGCGCCCTCGCCGCCGGCGGCTCCGCCTGGCGGATCGCGCTCGCGGGCTGGCTCCCGGTGGCGGCCATCGGCATCCTCCAGGTCGCGGCCCTGATGTCGGTCCTGCACTGGGGCCTCGGCCTCCAGATGACCCGGGCCGCCGGCACGATCGGCTTCCTCGCCCTCGTCACCTGCTGCTTCGCCGCGATCATCCAGTGGCTCAACGCCCGCTTCGGCGCGGCGGGCCGGATCCTGGTGCTCGCGTTCCTGATGCTCCAGCTGACCTCGGCGGGCGGCACGTACCCCGTCCAGACCAGCCCGGCCTTCTTCAACGCCGTCCACCCGTTCCTGCCGATGAGCCACGTGGTCGAGGCGCTGCGCCGGCTGATCACGGGCGGCGGGCTCGGACCGGTCTGGCAGGCCTGCGCGGTCCTGGC
Source organism: Streptomyces sp. NPDC002463 (assembly GCF_042889835.1). Taxonomy (NCBI): domain Bacteria; kingdom Bacillati; phylum Actinomycetota; class Actinomycetes; order Kitasatosporales; family Streptomycetaceae; genus Streptomyces; species Streptomyces sp. NPDC002463. The sequence goes on along the minus strand of NZ_JBIARL010000002.1, from coordinate 280,624 downwards.
GGCCTTCACCGTCGGCGCCCTGGCCCTGACCGCCGTCTCGGCACGGCAGAAGCAGGTGTGGACGCTCGACCGTCTCCACCCCGAACTGTCGCTCTGAACCTGTGAGAATCGACGCCATGGACAGCAGCAGCACCCGACGCCAGGCCACACGCACGAAGCTCTACGAGGCGGCCGTCACCCTCATCGCGGAGCAGGGCTTCTCCGCGACGACGGTCGACGAGATCGCCGAGCGGGCCGGCGTGGCCAAGGGCACGGTCTACTACAACTTCAAGAGCAAGACCGAGCTCTTCGAGGAGCTGCTGCGCCACGGGGTGTCGCTGCTCGCCGCCTCCCTGCGCTCGGCGGCAGAGGAGACCGTCGAGCGCGGCGGGACCCGGGTCGAGGCGCTGGACGCGATGATCCGGGCGGGCCTCGTCTTCATCGACCGCTACCCGGCCTTCACCCAGCTGTACGTGGCCGAGCTGTGGCGCACCGGGCGCGCCTGGAACTCGACGCTCCTGGTGGTCCGTCAGGAGGCCGTCGCGGTGGTGGAGGGCGTCCTGCGCGAGGGGGTGGCGGCCGGCGAGCTGAGCGACGAGATCGACGTCCAGCTGACGGCGTCCGCGCTCGTCGGGATGGTGCTCGTGGCGGCCCTCGACTGGCAGGCCTTCCAGAGCGAGCGTTCGCTCGACGACGTGCACGCGGCGCTCTCGCGACTGCTGCACGGGCGCGTGGGCGGCCGCTGAGCGGCCTTCCGGACCGCACGGACGAAGACCCGCGCCCGCCCCGACAGGCGAAAGGCCGGCGCCACGCGCGCGAGGCCGCCGAGGCGCACGCGCGAAAGGCCGGTGCGGTGAGGCTCGATCCCCCCGAGCCTCGCCGCACCGGCCTCTTTCGCTCCCCCGTGCCGGCAGGTGCGCGCCCCCGTTCCGCAGCCCCGTGCCGGCGGTACCGGAGCCGCGCCCCTTCCGTGGGCTCCACTCTCTCCTCCGGGCACCACCGGGCCCATCCGCGCGCCTACTCATCTCGCCCCCTAGGTACGGATACTCAGTCCTGGTTACGATCGCGGGCGTGTCCGTACTCCCCCTCGTGTTCACCAGCGGCTGGGCGAGCGGGATCAACGCCTACGCGGTGGTCCTGCTGTTCGGCGTCTTCGGCGCGACCGGGCTGACCGACGAGGTGCCCGCGTCCCTGCAGCGCACCGACGTCCTCGTCGCGGCCGGCGTGCTGTTCCTGTGCGAGGCGGTGGCGGACAAGATTCCGTACGTCGACTCGATATGGGACTCCGTCCACACCGTGATCCGGCCGATCGCGGGCGCCGTGGTCGGCGCCCTGCTGGCCGGGCAGAGCGGTTCGCTGCCGGAGCTGGCGGCGGGTGCGGTCGGCGGTTCGACCGCCCTGCTCAGCCACTTCGTCAAGGCCGGGACGAGGATGGCGGTCAACACCACGCCGGAGCCGTTCTCGAACGTCGCGCTGAGCCTGGCGGAGGACCTCGGGGTGGCCGCGATCGTCACCTTCGCGGTCTTCCATCCGGTGGCGGCCTCGGTCGTCGCGGCCGTCCTGCTCCTGTCGGGCCTGGCGATACTGGTCTTCCTGGCCCGGCGGATCCGCCGCTTCTGGCGCCGCCGGTCGCAGCGGCGGGAGGAGAGACGGCTCGCGGCGACGGGGGCGCGGCCACGGGCCCGGGCCCCGCTCGACGACGGGTCCGAACACTTCTGACCGGGCCCGACCGGGCTTCCTGCGGTGTCCGGGGCGCCCAATAGACTCGCCCGCATGGCACGGATTGTGGTGATCGGCGCGGGACTCGGCGCCATGGCGGCGGCGGCCCGACTGGCGGTCGCCGGACACACGGTGACGGTGTACGAGAAGACGTCGACGTACGGCGGCGCGGTCGGCCGCTTCGAGCGCGACGGCTTCGCCTTCGACACCGGCCCCGGGCTGCTGCATCTGCCCGCCGTCTACCGGGACCTGTTCGTGAAGACCGGCAAGGAGCCGCTGGAAGAGTGCGTCGCGCTGACGCAGGTCGATCCGGCGGCCCGTCACGTCTTCGCCGACGGCACCCGCGTCGACCTGCCGAACGCCTCCCGGGCCGGCACGGTCGCCGCCCTGGACGCGGCGCTCGGCACGGGGGCGGGCGAGCGTTGGGGCGACTTCCTGACGCGGGCCCGCGAGGCCTGGGACCGGACCCGGCGGCCGCTCCTCGAGGAGCCGCAGCCGGCCGACCCGGCTCCCCTCGCCCGTGAGCCGTACCCGGCCCTGAAGGCGGGCCTGCTGCGCCGCCCGACGACCACGCTCGCCCAGGTCGGGGTGCGGGAGCTGCGCGACCCGCGGCTCGCGGCCCTCCTCGACGCGTACGCGTGGTCGTACGGCTTCGACCCGGCGGCCGCCCCGGCCTCGGCCGCCGTCCTGCCGTACATGGAGCAGACCTTCGGCAGCTGGTACGTGGGCGGGGGCCTGCGGGCGCTCGCCGACGCGGTGTACGAGCGGTGCCGGAAGCGACGGGTGGAGTTCGTGTTCGACACGGCGGTCGAGGACGTCCTGGAGAAGGACGGCCGGGCGGCCGGTGTCCGGCTGGCCGGCGGCGCGACCGTCGAGGCCGACCACGTGGTCTCCGGGGCCCCCGTGCCGGCGCTCCACCACGGCGAGGGCCCGCCGCGTCACCAGGCGATCGGCACGGGCCGGGTGACGGTCTGTCTGGCCCTGCGCGGCCCCCGGGAGGCGGACGCGGTGCACCGGACCGTCGTGCACGGCGAGGGCGGGCGGCCGACCGTGACCGTGCTGCGGCCGGACGACCCGGCGCTGCGCCCGGACGGTGCGTACGAGTCGGTGACGGTCACGGCGACCGTGCGGACCTCCCCCGGGCAGGATTGGGAGGCCTTCGCCGACCGGATGGTCGAGGCCGCCGGGCGGGCGGTCCCGGGGCTCGCGGAGCGACTGCTGTGGCGGCACGTCCGCACCCCGGAGGACGTACGGCGGGACACGGGCGTCGCCGAGGTGCCGGGGCCCGCGCTGGCCGGGGCCGACGGCCGGCTCCTGCCGGCCGCCAACCGCTCCCCGCTGCCCGGCCTGTACTTCGCCGGCGGCTGGTCCCACCCCGGCGGCGGGCTCGCGCACGCGGGCATGTCGGGCGCGCTGGTGGCCGGGCTCATCGTGGAGGGCGCGGACTTCCGCGGCTCCCGGTGAGGCCCTAGTAGCGGTACTGGTCGTCCGGGTGCGGCTGCTCGTGGCCGTACGGGGCCTGCGGCTGCTGCTGGGCGTGGTCGGTGTCGCGCTGCTGCGGGACCCAGACGCCGCCGGGCGGGGTGTCGTAGGTGTACGAGGGGGCGTAGGGGTCGGCGTAGTACGGGGTGTACTGCTGGCTGTCCGTGCCCGGGCCGATGTACGGGTCGGAGTACGCGGCGTACTGCTGCTGCCCGGCGGCGCCGTAGTCGTAGGCGGGCTGCTGGGCGTAGCCGGGCTGCTCGTACGAGGTCTGGTCGTACGCGGGCTGCTCGTAGGACGGCTGCTCGTACCCGGACGCCGGGTAGGAGTCGTGACCCGTGCCGTAGACCCCGTACTGGCCGGTGTCCTCGGGCATGGGCTGCGGCTCGTAGACGGCCGTCGTCTCGGCGGCGGTCTCGGGGTGCGGATCGTGGCCGGGCCCGCCCTCCTTGTCGTACCCCGTGCCGTACGCGTCGTCCTCCGAGTCGTACGAGAGCTCGGTGACCTCCAGGGTGGGTCCGGCCTGCGCGGCGGCCTTGCGGCGGCGGCTCGCCCCCGGGCTGCCGCCGATCGCCCAGCCGGTGGAGAAGCCGCGGCGGAAGGAGAGCGTCACATAGGTCTGGCCGACGGCGAAGGCCACCGCCCCGGCGACGATGACGAGGACCGAGGGCAGCAGGACGCCGATGACCACGCAGAGGAAGCCGCCGAAGGCGAGCAGGCGCCAGCGCAGCCGCGCCTTGTACTGGAGGAGCACCTCCCCCAGCAGCCACAGTGCGACCACGCCGAACGCGATGTAGAGGACCGTCCACCCCATGCCCCGCCGCCCCTCTCCACGGTCACCGCCGCGGGTCGGGGCGGCTACGACCGGTCACGACTGCTCGTGCAGTCCGAGATTCTCGTAGATCTCGAGTGTCGCGGTGGAGCTGTTGAGCGTGATGAAGTGCAGTCCGGGGACACCCTCGGAGAGCAGACGCGCGCAGAACTCCGTCGCGAACTCGATACCGATGGAGCGTACAGCGGCGGGATCGTCCTTGACGGCGAGGATGCGGTCTTTCACGTCCGAGGGGAAGACGGCGTTGCTGAGCTGGGGCAGCCGGTCGAGGGTCTTCACGTTCACGACGGGCATGACCTCGGGGATGATCGGGGTCTCGCAGCCCGCCTTCTCCACGCTGTCGCGGAACCGCAGGTAGTTCTCCGGGTCGAAGAACATCTGGGTGATCGCGTAGTCGGCGCCCGCGCGGCACTTGTCCACGAAGTGCCGGATGTCCGTGTCCCAGTCGGTGGACCGGGGGTGCATCTCCGGGAAGGCGGCGACGCCGACGCAGAAGTCTCCCGACTCCTTGATCAGCCGGACGAGCTCGGCGGCGTACTTCACGCCCTCCGGGTGCTCGACCCACTCCCCCAGCGGGTCGCCCGGCGGGTCGCCGCGGACGGCGAGCATGTTGCGGATGCCGGCGTCGGCGTACTGGCCGAGGATGTTGCGCAGCTCGGCGACCGAGTGGTCGACGGCCGTGAGGTGGGCGACCGGGGTGAGCGTGCTGTCGGAGGCGATCTTCTGGGTGGCCTTGACGGTGCCGCCGCGGGTGGTGCCGCCGGCGCCGTAGGTCACGGAGACGAAGCTGGGGCCGACCGCCTCGACGCGGCGCATGGCGTTCCAGAGGACCTGCTCGCCCTTCTCGGTCCGGGGCGCGTAGAACTCGAAGGAGTACGACGTGTCGCCGGACGCGAGGATCTCGCGGACCGTGCGCGCACGGTCCGACCGGACGGAAGCGGTACCAAGGGCCATACGGGCAGGTTAGACGGGGTCCAGGGAACCGTGTGAATGCCGTCCGAGTGTTGGACACGTTTTCGGACAACTGCCGGACGGCCACCGGGCGGGTGCCGGGCGGCTGCTCCGCGGGCTCAGGCCTCGGAGCGCTCGCGGACGCGCTTGGCGAGGGCGGCCGTCGCGGCGGCCGGGTCGGCGGCCTCGGTGATGGCGCGGACGACGACGATCCGGCGGGCGCCCGCGTCCAGGACCTCGTCGAGGTTGGTCTCGTCGATGCCGCCGATGGCGAACCAGGGCCGGTCCTGGGCCAGCTCCGCCGCGTACCGGACGAGGCCGAGCCCCGGCGCGTACCGTCCGGGCTTGGTGGGGGTGGGCCAGCAGGGGCCGGTGCAGAAGTAGTCCACGCCCGGCTCGGCGGCGGCCGCGGCCACCTCGGTCTCGGCGTGGCAGGAGCGGCCGATCAGCACCCCGCCGCCGAGGATCGCGCGGGCGGCGGGCACGGGCAGGTCGCCCTGGCCGAGGTGGAGGACGTCGGAGCCGATGGCGTGGGCGACGTCGGCCCGGTCGTTCACCGCGAGGAGCCTGCCGTGCCGGCGGGCGGCCTCGGCGAAGACGGCGAGGTGCTCCAGCTCCTCACCGGCCTCCATGCCCTTGTCGCGGAGCTGCACGATGTCCACGCCGGAGGAGAGCACGGCGTCGAGGAAGTCCGGCAGGTCGCCCTGGCGCTTCCGGGCGTCGGTGCACAGGTAGAGCCGGGCGTCGGCGAGCAGCTCACGAGGCGTGGACATGGGTGGGTTCCCCCCGTTCGTGCGCCGGCGCCGCGGCGCCCGGCCCATGGAGGGCGGGGCGCCGCGACACCCGCGGGTGGTGTCTTCGGTGCGTTCGTACGTCGTCGGCGCGGGCGCCTCAGATGGCGAGCGCCTGGGCGCGGCGCTTCACCTCCGTGCCGCGGTTCTCGTTGAGCGCCTGCGCGGGCGTGCCCGGCAGGCTCTCGTCAGGAGTGAAGAGCCACTCCAGCATCTCCTCGTTGGTGAAGCCGTCGTCCCGCAGCACGGTCAGGAGCCCGACGAGACCCTTGACGATCTTGTCGCCCTGGATGAAGGCGGCGGGGATCTGCAGGGCGTTGTTCTCGCCGCGGCGCACGGCGATGAGCTGGCCTTCCTTGATCAGCTGTCGCACGCGCACCACGTCGATATCGAGCATCTCCGCGATGTCGGGCACGTAGAGCCAGGCGGGGACGAGAGCATCGATCTTTACGTCAATCTCGGTCACAGGACAAGCCTGCCATCCCGGACTGACAGTCGGTAGTCGGGCCCTACCGGACTGCGGCCTTCAGGGGGACGGACGGGTCCGCGGCGCGCTCCGGGTCGACGGGGACGGCGGCCTCGATGAGCTTGCGGCCCTGGGCCAGGTCGCGGGGACGGCCGACCGCGAGGAGGGCGACGGGCACCCCGGCGCGCAGCCAGAGCACGGACCAGGCCTCGTCGGCCGGGTCGCCGCGCCACAGCAGCTCGTCGGCGTCCGCGTGGTGCCCCGCGTACTGGACGAAGCGGCCGAACTGCTCGGACCAGAAGTACGGCACGGGGTCGTACGGCGCGTCGGCGGCGCCGGTGATCGCCGCAGCGACCGCGCGGGGGCCCTGGAGGGCGTTGTCCCAGTGGTGGACGAGGAGGCGCTCGCCGTAGCGGGCGGAGGGGAAGGAGGCGCAGTCGCCGACCGCGTAGACGTCGGGCAGGGAGGTGCGCAGCCGGTCGTCGGCGGTGACGGCGCCGTCCGCGTCGAGGGCGATGCCGGAGCCGGCGAGCCAGCTCGTGGCGGGGCGGGCGCCGATGCCGACGACGACGGCGTCGGCGGGCAGTGCGCGGCCGTCGGCGAGGACGACGCGGCCGGGTTCGACGGTGTCCACGCGCGCGTGGGTGAGGAGTTCGGCGCCGTTCGCCCCGTACCAGGCGGCCATGGGCGCGGTGACCTCGGCGGGCAGGGCTCCGGCGAGGGGGCGGTCGGCGGCCTCGACGACGGTGACGGCACAGCCGGCCTCGCGCGCGGCGGTGGCGAACTCGGCGCCGATCCAGCCGGCACCCACGACCACGACGGAGTGACGGCGCTCCAGGACGGGCCCGAGGCGCACGGCGTCGTCGAGGGTGCGCAGCAGATGGACCCCGGGGACGCCCTCGGTGCCGGGCAGGACGACGGGCTGGGCCCCGGTGGCGACGACGAGCGTGTCGTACGCGACGGGTCCGGCCTCGGTGTCGATCTCGTGGTCGGCGGCGCGCAGCCCGGTGACGTCCAGGCCGAGGCGGAGCTCGATGGCGAGGTCCTCGAAGTCGATCTCGAAGGCGGAGTCCTCTGCCTTGCCGAGGAGGATCGCCTTGGAGAGCGGGGGCCGGTCGTAGGGCTGGTGGGGCTCGGCCCCGATGAGGGTCACGGGGCCGGTGAAGCCCTGCTCGCGCAGGGCGACGGCGGTCTGGACGCCCGCCATTCCGGCGCCGACGATCACGACGTGCTGCTGGGCCTGCTTCTGCTCGCTCACCCGACCACCTTACGCATCTGACGTACCGTCAGGAAGGGAGGGGTCTGTGGCGGTCCGATCGCGCGGGCTAGTCTGACGGGCGTAAAGCACTCGCGGGAGCCCGGACGCACCGGGCTGAGAGGGAGGCTGGCCGGCCTCCGACCGTACGAACCTGATCCGGGTCATGCCGGCGAAGGGAGGGGCTGGACGCCCATGCGTTCTTCCGATGTCCATGTGTCCGACGGCCGTGTTTCCGACGGCCGTGTGTCCGACATCCTCGTCGTCGGGGGCGGCATCATCGGCCTGGTCACGGCCTGGCGGGCCGCGCAGCGCGGACTGCGCACCGCCGTCGTCGACCCGGACCCGGGCGGCGGCGCCGCGCGGGTCGCGGCCGGCATGCTCGCCGCCGTCACCGAACTCCACTACGGCGAGGAGACCCTGCTCGGGCTCAACCTCGCCTCCGCCGAGCGCTATCCCGCGTTCGTCGCCGAACTCGAGGAAGCCACCGGCCACGACGTCGGCTACCGCGCCTGCGGCACCCTCGCCGTCGCCCTCGACGCCGACGACCGGGCCCATCTGCGCGAACTGCACGCCCTGCAGACCCGCTGCGGGCTCGTCTCCGAATGGCTCAGCGGCCGCGAGTGCCGCCGCCTCGAACCGATGCTCGCGCCCGGCGTCCGGGGCGGGCTGCGCGTCGACGGCGACCACCAGGTCGACCCGCGCCGGCTCGCCGCCGCGCTGATGGCGGCCTGCGAGCGGGTCGGAGTGGTCTTCCACCGGACCCTCGCCGAGCGGCTCACGGTCGTACGGGACCGGGCGAGCGGCGTCGTGCTCGCCGGCGGCGGGGAACTGACGGCCGACCAGGTCGTCCTCGCCGCGGGCAGCCTCAGCGGGCGGCTCGCGGGCGTGCCCGCGGAGGTGCTGCCGCCGGTCCGCCCCGTCAAGGGCCAGGTCCTCCGGCTGCGGGTGCCCCCCGCGTACGCCCCGTTCCTCTCCCGCACCGTCCGGGCCGTCGTCCGCGGCAGCCACGTCTACCTGGTGCCCCGCGAGAACGGCGAGCTCGTCGTCGGCGCCACCAGCGAGGAACTCGGCTGGGACACCACGGTGACGGCGGGCGGGGTGTACGAGCTGCTGCGCGACGCCCACGAACTCGTCCCCGGCCTCACCGAACTGCCGCTCACCGAGACGTGCGCGGGCCTGCGCCCCGGCTCCCCGGACAACGCCCCCCTCCTCGGGCCGAGCGCCCTGCCCGGCCTGCACCTGGCCACCGGCCACTACCGCAACGGGGTGCTGCTCACGCCCGTCACCGGCGACGTCATGGCCGAGGCGCTCACCACGGGCACCCTCCCCGACGAGGCGCGCCCCTTCACCCCCCGCCGTTTCTCCCCCGTACGTCAGGAGCAGCCCGCATGAACGTGTCCGTGAACGGCGAGGCCCGGGTCCTGACGGGCCCCCTCTCCCTGGACGCCCTCGTGGCCACCCTCACCACGGCCCGCGCCGGGGTCGCCGCCGCGCTCAACGAGACGGTCGTGCCGCGCGGCGAGTGGGCCACGACGCTGCTCGGCGAGGGCGACCGGGTGGAAGTCCTCACGGCCGTGCAGGGAGGCTGACCGCGATGTCCGACGACGTCCTCACCCTCGGCGGTACGGAGTTCACCTCCCGCCTCATCATGGGCACCGGCGGCGCCCCCAGCCTCGACGTCCTGGAACGCTCCCTCGTCGCCAGCGGCACGGAACTGACGACGGTCGCCATGCGGCGCCTGGACCCGACGGTCCAGGGCTCGGTCCTCTCCGTCCTGACCCGGCTCGGCATCCAGGTCCTCCCGAACACGGCGGGCTGCTACACGGCCGGCGAGGCCGTCCTGACCGCCCGCCTGGCCCGCGAGGCGCTGGGCACGGACTGGATCAAGCTGGAGGTGGTGGCGGACGAACGCACCCTCCTCCCGGACGGCGAGGAGCTCCTCGCCGCGGCCGAGACCCTGGTCGACGACGGCTTCACCGTCCTCCCCTACACCAACGACGACCCGGTCCTCGCCCGCAAGCTGGAGGACGTCGGCTGCGCCGCGATCATGCCGCTCGGCTCCCCCATCGGCTCCGGGCTCGGCATCCGCAACCCGCACAACTTCCAGCTGATCGTGGAGCGGGCCGAGGTCCCGGTCATCCTCGACGCCGGCGCGGGAACGGCGTCGGACGCGGCGCTCGCGATGGAGCTGGGGTGCGCGGCGGTGATGCTGGCGTCGGCGGTGACGCGCGCGCAGGAGCCGGTCCTGATGGCGTCGGCGATGCGCCACGCGGTCACGGCGGGCCGCCTGGCCCACCGCGCGGGCCGAATCCCCCGCCGCCACTTCGCCTCGGCGTCCTCTCCCGCGGAGGGGCGCGCGGCCCTGGACCCGGAACGCCCGGCGTTCTGACCCCGCCGCACGGCCGTGCCGCGCGTCACAGGTGCGCTGCAGTCGGGGGACGGAGGCACAGGTCCCCCGTCCCCGGCTCGTAGACTCGGGCCGTGGACACGACCCTTCAGGACCCCCTCGTCGGGCGGCTGCTCGACGGCCGCTACCGCGTCGACGCGCGCATCGCCGTCGGCGGGATGGCCACGGTCTACCGGGCCGTGGACACCCGCCTCGACCGCGTCCTCGCGCTCAAGGTGATGCACCCGTCGCTCGCCACGGACGCCGCCTTCGTCGAGCGGTTCATCCGCGAGGCGAAGTCCGTCGCGCGGCTCGCGCACCCGAACGTCGTCGGGGTCTTCGACCAGGGCGCCGAGGGCGCGTACGTCTATCTGGCGATGGAGTACGTCGCCGGCTGCACCCTCCGTGACGTGCTGCGCGAGCGCGGCGCCCTCTCCCCCCGTGCCGCCCTCGACATCCTGGAGCCGGTGCTCGCCGCGCTGGGCGCCGCGCACCGGGCCGGGTTCGTGCACCGGGACATGAAGCCGGAGAACGTCCTGATAGGGGACGACGGCCGCGTGAAGGTCGCCGACTTCGGTCTCGTACGCGCCGTGGGCTCGGCGACGGCCACCACCGGCTCGGTCCTCGGCACGGTCTCGTACCTCGCGCCGGAGCAGATCGAGCACGGCACCGCCGACACCCGCGCCGACGTGTACGCCTGCGGTGTCGTCCTCTACGAGATGCTGACCGGCGGCAAGCCGCACACCGGCGACACCCCCGCCCAGGTCCTCTACCAGCACCTGAACACCGACGTCCCCGCCCCCTCCGCGACCGTCCCCGGGCTCGCCCCGGAGCTGGACGGACTGGTCGCGGCGGCCACGGCCCGCGACCCCGAGGTCCGTCCGCACGACGCCGTCGCCCTGCTCGCCCTGCTCCGCGAGGCCCGCGCCGCGCTCGGCGACGAGCAGCTGGACGCGGCGCCCCCGCTGGCCCGCTCCGAGGCCCGGGACACCGCCGAGGACCGGACCAGCGTGATCGCCAGGCCCGTACCCGCGGAGAGCGACGTCCAGCACACCAACCGGCTTCCCGCCCCGGAGGCGCCCCCCGCCACCGCCCGCCGGCGTCCCCCGCGCGGCCCCCTCCTCCTCGTCGTCGCCGTCCTCCTCGCCCTCGGCCTGGGCGCCGGCGTCTGGTACATCAACTCCGGCCAGTTCACCCGCGTCCCCGCCGTCCTCGGCCAGTCCGAGGCCGCCGCGACGAAACGTCTCGCCGACGCCGGACTCGACGTCGACACCACGAAGCGCGCCTTCAGCGACGTGTACGAGCGCGGCACGGTCATGGCCGTCGACCCGGCCCCCGGCGAGCGCGTCCGGGGCAACGGCACCGTCACCCTGACCCTCTCCCGCGGCCCGGAGATCGTGAAGGTGCCGAACCTCAAGGGCAAGCCGCTCGCCGAGGCCAAGCGTCTCCTGAAGGAGGAGGGCCTGGCCCCCGGGGTGATCACCAGCGAGTTCAGCGACTCCGTCGCGCAGGGCTCCGTGATCGGCTCCGACCCCGAGCCCGGCACCGAGCGCGCCCCCGACTCGGCCGTCGCCCTCGTCGTCAGCAAGGGCTCCCCGATCGACGTGCCCGACGTCAGCGGCGAGACCGTCGCCGACGCCACGGCCGCCCTCCAGGAGGAGGGGCTCACCGTCCGGATCGCCCCGGAGCGGATCAACTCCCCCGAGGACGCCGGCACCGTCGCGGCCCAGTCCCTGGCCGGCGGCAGCCGGGCGGCGGAGGGCGACGTCATCACCCTCACCGTCTCCAAGGGACCGAAGCTGATCGAGGTCCCCGACGTGACGGGCGACTCGACCGCGGACGCGCGCACGGCCCTGGAGGACGCGGGCTTCGAGGTGGAGGTCAAGAAGTCCTTCCCCTATCTCGGCGACACCGTCGCGAGCCAGTCCGTGGCCGGCGGCGGGACCGCGCCCGAGGGCTCCACCATCACCATCACGATCAAGGGACTCTAGAGACTCATGCGCAACCCCGTCGGCGGCCATGTCCCCGTGGCCGGTGGCCTCGCCACGACCGGCCTCGGCTACGCCCGTGAGCTCGGCGCCGAGACCGTGCAGGTCTTCGTCGCCAACCCGCGAGGCTGGGCGACCCCGGTCGGCAACCCGGCCCAGGACGAGCGCTTCCGGGCCGAGTGCGAGGCCGAGTCGATCTCGGCCTGGGTGCACGCCCCGTACCTGATCAACTTCGGCTCCCACACCGAGGCCACCGTCGAGAAGTCGGTGGAGTCGCTGCGGCACTCGCTGCGCCGCGGCCGGGAGATCGGCGCGAAGGGCGTCGTCGTCCACACCGGCTCGGCGACCGGCGGCCGTCCGCGCGAGGTGGCCCTCGCCCAGGTGCGGGAGCGGATGCTGCCGCTGCTCGACGAGCTGACGCACGAGGACGATCCGTACCTGCTCCTGGAGTCGACCGCGGGCCAGGGCTTCTCGCTCTGCTCGCGGACCTGGGACTTCGGCCCGTACTTCGACGCGCTCGACCACCACCCCAAGCTGGGCGTCTGCCTCGACACCTGCCACATCTTCGCGGCCGGGCACGACCTGGCCGGCCCGCACGGGGCGGCGCAGACCCTCGACCTGCTCGTGGAGACGGTCGGCGAGGGCCGGCTGAAGCTGATCCACGCGAACGACTCGAAGGACGTCGTGGGCGCGCACAAGGACCGCCACGCGAACATCGGGGCCGGTCACATCGGCGAGGAGGCCTTCGGAGAACTCCTGCGCCACCCCGCCACCGACGGCGTGCCGTTGATCATCGAGACCCCCGGCGGCAAGGAAGGACACGTCGCCGACATCGAGCTCCTGAAGAAGCTCCGCGAGCGCCGAGGATGATCATTTCCTCTTGAGGAATACCCTAGGGGGGTATACGGTTCCCAGTGAAGGCAGGATCCGCATACGGGATCGGGGGCACTCCATGAAGCACGAGGCGCACGCTCACCACGAACATGAGGCCCATGAGGGTCACGCAGGCCACGAGGTCCATGTCGGCCACCAGGGCCACGCAGGCCATGAGGGTCACGGAGGTCACGGCGACCACCAGGGCCACGCGGGCCACCACGCCCACACGGACCACAGCGCCCACGCCGACCACACCGACCACACCGGCCACGACGCCCACACGGACCACAGCACCCACACCGGCCACGACGCCCACGCCGGTCACCACCACACCCCCGGCGGCACCGTCTCCTGGGCCATGGCCGCTCAGGCCACACTGCACTGCCTCACCGGCTGCGCCATCGGTGAGATCCTCGGCATGATCATCGGCACCGCGTTCGGCTGGGGCAACCTGCCGACGATGGTCCTCGCGATCATCCTGGCCTTCTTCTTCGGGTACGCGCTCACCCTGCGCGGCATCCTCAAGGCCGGCGTCGACTTCAAGACCGCCTTCAAGGTCGCCCTCGCCGCCGACACCCTCTCCATCGTCACCATGGAGATCATCGACAACGGCGTCATCGCCCTCTGGCCCGGCGCCATGGACGCCCACCTCGACGAGCCGCTCTTCTGGGGCGCGCTCGCGGCCTCGCTCGCGCTCGCCTTCGTGGTGACCACGCCGGTCAACAAGTGGATGATCGGCCGCGGCAAGGGCCACGCGGTGGTCCACCAGTACCACCACTGATCCGGAGCGACCGACGGACGGTCCGGAGCCGCTACAGCTCCGGGCCGTCTCCCGGTTCCTCCTGGTACGAGTAGCGCTGCTCCGTCCACGGGTCACCGAGGTTGTGGTAGCCGCGCTCCTCCCAGAAGCCCCGGCGGTCGGCCGCCATGTACTCCACGCCCCGGACCCACTTGGGCCCCTTCCAGGCGTACAGGTGCGGGACGACGAGCCGCAGCGGGAAGCCGTGCTCGGCGGTGAGCAGCTCCCCGTCCTTGTGGGTGGCGAAGATCGTGCGGTCCGCGGCGAAGTCGGCGAGCCGCATGTTGGCGCTGTAGCCGTACTCGGCCCAGACCATCACGTGCGTGACGTGGGGCGCGGGCGGGGCGAGCTCCAGGATCGTGCGGGCGGGGACACCGCCCCATTCGGCCCCGAGCATGCTGAACTTCGTGACGCAGTGCAGATCGGCCACGACCGTGGAGAACGGGAGCGCCGAGAACTCCTCGTGGTTCCAGCACCGCTTGTCGCCGTCGGCGGTCGCCCCGAAGACGCGGAACTCCCAGCGGTCCGGCTTGAACTTGGGGACGGGCCCGTAATGGGTGACCGGCCAGCCGCGCTGCAGCCGCTGCCCCGGGGGCAGATCCGGCGGAAGGTCCGGCGAACGATCCTGCTGACCCGCTTCCCGGTGTACTCCGCTCTCCGGCTGACCCATGTCATCCATGGTGACAGACCGCGAGGGGTGGTCATGACCAGGCGACCACCCGGGCGGTGCGATTCGGGCAACTACGACTAAGCCTGCACTTACTGGACGCCCCCCATTCGGGGTGCGAGGATGCGGCCATCCCGCCTAGTGACGGCGTAGACACGTAGCGTGGAAGGATCCTGAAGCGATGCAGGGCGACCCCGAGGTCCTCGAGTTCCTCAACGAGCAGCTGACCGGCGAGCTGACGGCCATCAACCAGTACTGGCTGCACTACCGCATCCAGGACAACAAGGGGTGGACGAAGCTCGCCAAGTACACCCGCGAAGAGTCCATCGACGAGATGAAGCACGCGGACAAGCTGACCGAGCGCATCCTGATGCTCGACGGCCTGCCCAACTACCAGCGGCTCTTCCACGTACGGGTCGGCCAGACGATCACCGAGATGTTCCAGGCGGACCGCCAGGTCGAGGTGGAGGCGATCGACCGCCTCAAGCGCGGGATCGAGGTCATGCGGGCCAAGGGGGACGTCACGTCCGCCAACCTCTTCGAGGAGATCCTGGCCGACGAGGAGCACCACATCGACTACCTGGACACCCAGCTGGAGCTGATCGAGTCCCTGGGTGAGGCGCTGTACATCTCGACGCTGATCGAGCAGCCCAGCTAGGGCAGGCCCCGAGGGTCTACGCGGCTTCCTGGAGCTCCGCGACCGTCTCCGCCGTCAGGGCCGGCACGCCCTGGTCGACGAGCTCGCGTCGCGGGCAGTTGCCGCGCCCGAGAATGGCCTGAATGCGACGGACGCAGGAACCGCAGTCCGTTCCGGCCTTGCAGGCCGAGGCTATCTGGCGGGGCGTACACGCGCCCGCGTCCGCATGCTCCTTGACCTGCTTCTCCGTGACACCGAAGCATGAGCAGACGTACACGCGGTTCACCTCCCGCCGAGATCGTTAAGGCTAACCTAACCTTACCCGGCGACCCGGGGCCCCAAAAGCCCCGGATACGACGATGGGGCGCGGATCACAGCGATCCGCGCCCCATCTCCGTAGGAACCTACTTACTGATCGCGGTACATCTCCGCCACCAGGAACGCCAGGTCGAGCGACTGGCTGCGGTTGAGCCGCGGGTCGCAGGCCGTCTCGTAGCGCTGGTGCAGGTCGTCGACGAAGATCTCGTCGCCGCCGCCCACGCACTCGGTGACGTCGTCACCGGTGAGCTCGACGTGGATGCCGCCCGGGTGGGTGCCCAGCTCCTTGTGGACCTCGAAGAAGCCCTTGACCTCGTCGAGCACGTCGTCGAAGCGGCGCGTCTTGTGGCCGGAGGCCGCCTCGAAGGTGTTGCCGTGCATCGGGTCGGTGACCCAGGCGACGACGGCGCCGGAGGCGGTGACCTTCTCGACCAGCTCGGGGAGCTTGTCGCGGACCTTGTCGGCGCCCATGCGGACGATGAAGGTCAGCCGGCCCGGCTCGCGGTCCGGGTCGAGACGGTCGATGTACGTGAGCGCCTCGTCCACCGTGGTGGTCGGGCCGAGCTTGATGCCGATCGGGTTGGCGATCTGCGAGCAGAACTCGATGTGCGCGTGGTCCAGCTGGCGGGTGCGCTCACCGATCCAGACCATGTGGCCGGAGGTGTCGTACAGCTTGCCGGTGCGCGAGTCCGTGCGGGTCAGGGCGCCCTCGTAGTCGAGCAGCAGCGCCTCGTGGGAGGCGTAGAACTCGACGGCCTTGAACTCGGCCGGGTCGGTGCCGCAGGCCTTCATGAAGTTCAGGGCGTTGTCGATCTCGCGGGCGAGCGCCTCGTAGCGCTGGCCCGAGGGGGACGACTTCACGAAGTCCTGGTTCCAGGCGTGCACCTGGCGCAGGTCGGCGTAGCCACCGGTGGTGAAGGCGCGGACCAGGTTGAGCGTGGAGGCGGAGGCGTTGTACATCCGCTTCAGACGCTCGGGGTCCGGGATGCGGGCCTTCTCGTTGAAGTCGAAGCCGTTGACGGAGTCGCCCCGGTAGGTCGGGAGCGTCACGCCGTCGCGGGTCTCGGTGCCCTTGGAGCGGGGCTTCGAGTACTGGCCGGCGATGCGGCCGACCTTCACCACGGGCACGGAGGCCGCGTAGGTGAGGACGGCGCTCATCTGGAGCAGCGTCTTGAGCTTGGCCCTGATGTGGTCGGCGGACACGGCGTCGAAGGCCTCGGCGCAGTCGCCGCCCTGGAGCAGGAACGCCTCGCCACGGGCGACGGCTCCCATCCGGGCGCGCAGCTGGTCGCACTCGCCGGCGAAGACGAGCGGAGGATACGACTCGAGGTCCGCGATCACATCGCGCAGAGCCTCGGCATCGGGGTACTCGGGCTGCTGCGCCGCGGGCAGGTCTCGCCAGGTCGCCTTGGCGACGGCGTGGGAATCAGCGTTCACGGTCACAAGCACCACAGTAAGGGGTTCTTCGTCCGGTCCTGTCCCTCTGCCCATTGGCTGAGACGCGCGTCTCGAACGCCTGCCCGAAATGTCCGCAGAGGATCTTCGAGTCGTCGAGGGGTGTTACCCTGCGGCCCGTTTAACAAGAGCAAAGTCGAATCACAGGGGTGGGCGTGACCCAGAGGCACCGCAGGGATCGCAAGAAGAAACGACTCTTGTACGGAGCGGCGGCGGCCGTCGTCGCCACCGCCACCATCGGCACCATCGCGGTCGCCTCGCCGGGCCTTCTCGGCGCGGCCGGCGACGGCACGTCCGGAGACGATGCTTCCCTCCAGACGCAGTTCGCAAACGCGGCCCGCGAGTTCGATGTGCCGCAGAGCGTGCTGATGGCGGTGTCGTACCGCCAGACCCGCTGGGAGTCGCACGACGGCGTGCCCAGCACCACGGGTGCGTACAACGTCATGGGTCTGACGAAGGTCGACCCGGAGGACGTCGAGCAGGACACGGACGAGCAGCTGCTCGACCTGATGAACCGCAGCGGCGACCCGCGCGTCGAGAAGCGCTTCGACGGGAAGAAGGCGCTCGCCGCCCTCCCCGAGTCGAAGACGAAGATCGACACCTCCGACCCGACGCTGCACACGCTCGACAAGGCCGCCGAGCTGATCGACGGCTCGACCGAGTCCGTGCAGAAGGACAGCGCCGCCTCGATCCGCGCCGGCGCCGCGCTCCTCGCCGAGTACCAGAAGCAGGCCGGCGCCGAGCTGTCCGACGACCCGGGCGACTGGTACCCGGCCGTGGCCCGCTACAGCCAGTCCGAGGACCGCAAGGGCGCCGACCTCTTCGCCAAGCGCGTCTTCGAGTCCATCAAGACGGGCGAGCAGGAGACCACCGCCGACGGCCAGCAGGTCGTCCTGCCGGCCGACCCGTCGGTGAAGCCGGTCAAGCCGGCGAACGTGCCGCTGGCCGCGAGCTTCACGGCCACGAACGAGACCCCGGCGGTCGAGTGCCCGACCGGCCTGGACTGCACCTTCATCCCGGCCGCGTACTCGCAGAACGACGGCAACTACAACATCGCGAGCCGTCCCGCCAACGGCTTCGACGTGCGCCAGATCGTCATCCACGACATCGAGGGCAACCACGACGGCGCGGTCGGTGTCTTCCAGAACCCGCTGAGCTACGCCAGCGCCCACTACATCGTGCGCGCCGACGGCCGTGTGACGCAGATGGTGGAGACCAAGAACGAGGCGTACCACGCCGGCAACAAGACCCTCAACATGCACTCGATCGGCATCGAGCACGAGGGTTACGCGATCAAGGGCGACGCCGGCTGGTACACCGAGCCGGAGTACGAGTCCTCCGCCGCCCTCGTGAAGTACCTGGCCGCGAAGTTCTCCGTCCCGCTGGACCGCGAGCACATCATCGGCCACGACGACGTGCCGAGCATCCTGGACTCCAAGATCCAGGACCACTGGGACCCGGGCCCGTTCTGGGACTGGAACCACTTCATGACCCTGGTCGGCGCCCCCACCGGTGCCGGTGGCGCGGGCGGCCTGCTCCAGGCCGGCCAGCTGGTGCGGATCGTCCCGCCGTTCACCTCGGCCAACCAGCAGCAGATGACGTACTCGGAGGACGGCGCCACCAAGACGACCGTCCCGCTGCCGGTCAACTTCGGCTACCTCTACTCGGAGCCCGTGGCCGACCAGACCAAGGCGCTGACCGACCCGTACTTCACCTCGGGCGCCACGTACGGCTCCAACTGGGCGAACAAGGTCGCGGCCGGCAGCACCCACGTCGTCGCCGAGTCCCGGACCGACTGGACCGCCATCTGGTACGGCGGCAAGAAGGCCTGGTTCTACAACCCGGGCGGCCAGTACACGGCCCCCGCGGGCGTGAAGACGGCGATCACCGCCAAGGACGGCCTCACCTCCGTCCCGGTCTACGGCCGCGCCTACCCGGAGGACGCCGCCTACACGGGCACCGGCGTCCCGGTCCAGGCCAGCAACGGCGCCTCGCTGACGAAGTACAGCCTCCCCGCCGGGCAGCTGTACGTGAAGGCCGGTGAGCCGGTCGCGGGCGACTACTACTACAGCGCCTACAACACCGACGGCACCCGCGTCGTCGGCACGACGAACATCTTCATCCCGATCCGCTTCAACCACCGCATGGCCTGGGTGAAGGCGAGCGACGTCAAGGAGGTCGCCACCACGGCGTCCGTCCGCACCGACAACCGCTACAACCTGCTCTCCCGCGACGCCTCCGGTGTCCTCTGGCAGTACCAGGGCACCGGCAGCGCCACCAGCCCGTTCCTGACCAAGTACAAGGTCGGCGGCGGCTGGCAGGTCTACAACGCGATCACCCCGCTGACGGCGCTGCGCGCCGACGGCACCGGTGACGCCGTGGCCCGCGACGCCTCCGGCGCCCTCTGGTACTACCAGGGCAGCGGCAACCCGTCCGCGCCGTTCAAGGCCCGCCTGCGGACCGGCGGCGGCTGGCAGATCTACGACCGGATCATCGGCGTCCGCGACCTGACCGGCGACGGCAAGCCGGACCTGATCGCCCGCGAGAAGTCCGGCGCGCTGTGGCTGTACAAGGGCACCGGCACCCCGGCGACGCCGTTCGCGCCGCGCGTGAAGATCGGCACCGGCTGGCAGATCTACAACGACATCGTCAGCACCGGCGACCTCACCTCCGACGGCAAGCCGGACCTGATCGGCCGCGACGGCACCGGCGCGCTCTGGCTGTACAAGGGCACCGGCAGCGCCACCGCCCCGTACGCCGCGCGCATCAAGGTGGGCACCGGCTGGCAGATCTACAACAGCATCACCGGTCCGAGCGACCTCACCGGTGACGGCAAGGTCGACTTCGTGGCCCGCGACGCCTCGGGCGCCCTGTGGCTGTACAAGGGCACCGGCAGCGCGACCGCCCCGTACGCCGCGCGCGTGCAGGTCGGCCCCGGTTGGCAGTCCTACAACCTGATCTTCTGATCGGGTAGCCGCCTCACCTCGGGGCCCGGTCCGCACCGTCCACGGTGCGGACCGGGCCCCGTTCCCGTTCCCGGTTGCGTTACAGTGCTCGCATGTTCGCGCACTCGAACCAGAACTGGTGGTGGACCGCTCATCCGGCGGCCCACTGATCGCGCGTACACCGACAGACACGCGAAGGCCGCCCCGAGGGGCGGCCTTTCTCGTACCCACGAGGCCGTTCCTCTCCGATCCGAAGCCCCGGAAGGAACACACCCCTCATGGACCTCTCCCGTCTCCTCGACGACTCCTGCCCTCCCTTCGCCCTGCTGCGCCGCCGCACCCCCGGCCGTGACCACGACACCGTCGAGGTGCTGATCGGCCGGGTCCACGAGGCCGAGCGCCTCGCGGAGCTGCCCGTCGGGCCGATGCCGACGCTCGCCCTCGTGCCGTTCCGGCAGATCCGGGAGCGCGGCTTCGACGTCCGGGACGACGGCACCCCGCTCTCCGTGCTCGTCGCCGACGAGGCGTACGAACTGCCGCTCGCCGAGGCCCTGGCCGTGCTGCCCGCCCATGACGTACGGGTGGAGGGCGGTGGCTTCGACGTCTCGGACGAGGAGTACGCGGAGACCGTGCGGCGGGTCATCGACGAGGAGATCGGCTCCGGCGAGGGCGCCAACTTCGTCATCCGGCGCACCTACACCGGTGAGATCCCGGGCTTCGGGCGCGCCGACGCGCTCGCCCTGTTCCGGCGGCTGCTCGCGGGCGAGCGGGGCGCGTACTGGACGTTCGTCGTGCACGCCGGGGACCGGACGCTCGTCGGGGCGAGCCCCGAGGTGCACGTGCGGATGTCGGGAGGGACGGTCGTGATGAACCCGATCAGCGGCACGTACCGCTACCCGGCCGGAGCCGCCCCCACCGCCGAGGACCTGCTCTCCTTCCTCGCCGACCGCAAGGAGACCGAGGAGCTCTCCATGGTGGTGGACGAGGAGCTGAAGATGATGTGCACGGTGGGCGACATGGGCGGGGTCGTGGTCGGGCCGCGGCTCAAGGAGATGGCCCATCTCGCGCACACGGAGTACGAGTTGCGCGGGCGGTCGTCGCTGGACGTGCGGGAGGTCCTGCGGGAGACCATGTTCGCGGCGACCGTGACGGGGTCGCCCGTGCAGAACGCCTGCCGGGTGATCGAGCGTCACGAGGAGGGCGGCCGGGGCTACTACGCGGGGGCGCTCGCCCTGCTCGGCACGGACGCGAACGGGGCGCAGACGCTGGACTCCCCCATCCTCATCCGTACCGCCGACATCGCCGCCGACGGCCGGCTGCGGGTGCCGGTCGGCGCCACGCTCGTGCGGCACTCGGACCCCGAGGGCGAGGTCGCCGAGACCCACGCCAAGGCGGCGGGCGTCCTCACCGCCCTGGGCGTACGGGAGGGGCGGCCGGTCGACGCGTCGGCGCCGGTGCCGCCGCGGCTCGCCGACGACCCCCGGGTGCGGGCCGCGCTCGACGCGCGCCGGGCGGACCTCGCGCCGTTCTGGCTGAAGATGCAGGCCCGTTCGGCGGAGTTGTCCGGGCACGCGCTCGTGATCGATGCCGAGGACACCTTCACGGCGATGCTGGCGCACGTCCTGCGCTCCTCGGGCCTTGAGGTGTCGGTACTCCGCTACGACGAGCCGGGGCTGCGGGAGCTGGCCCTCGCCCACGAGGGGCCGGTCGTCCTCGGCCCCGGGCCGGGGAACCCGTCGGACGCCGCCGACCCGAAGATGCGCTTCCTGCGCGGCCTGACGGCGGAGCTCGTACGGGACCACCGCCACGGGCCCGCCCGTCGCCCGACCACCGCCCCTCATCGAGGCCCTTCGGGCCGCCCCTGCCTGTTGGGCGTCTGTCTCGGCCACGAGCTGATCGCGGCCGAACTGGGCCTGGACATCGTCCGCAAGCGGACCCCGTTCCAGGGGGCCCAGCTGCGGATCGACCTGTTCGGGCAGCAGCGGACGGTCGGCTTCTACAACAGCTTCACGGCGCGGTGCGACGACCGGACGGCGACGGAGCTGGCACTGCACCGCATCGAGGTGAGCCGGGACGCGGAGACCGGCGAGGTGCACGCCCTGCGCGGACCGGGCTTCGCGGGTGTGCAGTTCCACCCGGAGTCGGTGCTCACGACGGACGGGGCCGCGCTCACCGCCTCGCTGCTCGCGGGCGTGCTGGTCTAGCCGATCCTCGGCACCAGGACGTTCTCGTCGCGTCGCCGTGCGACGTGGTTGAGGACGTTCCGGACCGTCGTGTCGATGATCTGGCCGACCGCGTCCAGCGTGTAGTACGCCTGGTGCGAGGTGACCACCACGTTCGGGAAGGTGACGAGGCGGGCCAGGGTGTCGTCCTCGATGCCCGCGAGGGACTTGTCGAGGAAGAAGAGCCCGGCCTCCGCCTCGTACACGTCGAGGCCGACGCCGGTGAAGCGGCCGGCCCGGAGCTCGCTGACGAGGGCCTCGGTGTCGACGAGTCCGCCGCGGCTGGAGTTCACCAGGATGGCGTCGTCCTTCATGGCCTTGAGGGCGGCGGCGTCGACGACGTGGTGGGTGGCCTCCACGAGCGGGACGTGGAGGCTGACGAGGTCGGCCTCGGCGAAGAGCCGCTCCTTGTCGACGTACGTCATGCCGAGCTCCAGGCAGGCGGGGTTCTCGGCGACGTCCCAGCCGAGGAGCCTCATGCCGAAGCCGTGGGCGATCCGGGTGAAGGCCTCGCCGATCTTGCCGGTGCCGAGGACGCCGACGGTACGGCCCCGCAGGTCACGGCCCATCAGCCCGTCGAGCCGGAAGTCGAAGTCGCGGGTCCGGTTGGAGGCGCGGACGATCCGGCGGTTGACGGCCAGGGCGAGGGTCCAGGCGAACTCGGCCACGGAGTACGGCGAGTAGGACGAGACCCGGGCGACGGTGAGGCCGAGGCGCTCGGCGACGTCCAGGTCGATGTTGTTGAAGCCCGTGGAGCGCTGGGCGATCATCTGAGTCCCGCCGGCCGCGAGGGTCTGCAGGACCCGGTGGTTCAGGTCGGCGTTGACGCTGGTGGAGATGATCTCGTAGCCGGCGGCGATGGGGGCGGTGTCCTCGGTGAGGAAGACGCCCACGCAGCGGACGTCGTGGTGGCCGGCGAAGGCCTTCTCCAGGAGGGGCTTCTCGTCCGCCTGCACGCCGAATGCCAGGATTTCCACGAGGTCCCCTCACCGTCAGGATGGGCCGCACATGCTCGATGTGCACGATATGCGCGATGGCCACGAATATCGCGCATATCGCGCGCGTACGGCCCTTCGGGCGCCCCGGCCGCCTCAGGCGTCGTCGAGGCCGCGCTCGATGGCGTACCGGACGAGCTCCACCCGGTTGTGCAGCTGGAGCTTGCCCAGGGTGTTCTGGACGTGGTTCTGCACCGTGCGGTGCGAGATGACCAGGCGCTCGGCGATCTGCTTGTAGCTGAGCCCCTTCGCGACGAGGCGCAGGACCTCGGTCTCGCGTTCGGTCAGCTGCGGGGCCTTCGGCTCGTCGGCGCCGGCCGCCGGGGCGGGCTCGGAGGCCAGCCTGCGGTACTCGCCGAGGACGAGGCCGGCCAGGCCAGGCGTGAAGACGGGGTCGCCGACGGCCGTCCTGCGGACCGCGTCGATCAGCTCCTCCGTACTGGCCGACTTGAGGAGGTAGCCGGTGGCGCCGGACTTGACCGCTTCCAGGACGTCGGCGTGCTCACCGCTCGCCGAGAGGACGAGGACCCGCAGCTCGGGGCGGGCGCCGACGAGCTCCTTGCAGACCTGGACGCCCGGCTTGACCGGCAGGTTCAGGTCCAGGACGAGGACGTCGGGGGCGGCCGCGCCGGCACGGCGCACTGCCTGCTCCCCGTCGCCGGCGGTGGCGACCACGTCGAAGCCCGCCTCGGCGAGGTCGCGGGCGACCGCGTCCCGCCACATCGGATGGTCGTCGACGACCATCACCTTGATCCGCTGCTCGCTCACTTCTCCCCTGCCTTCCCCCGTGGAACCTTCAACTCGACTTCCGTGCCCTGGCCGGGGACCGAGATCAGCTCGGCCGAACCGCCCAGATCCCGCAGTCTCCCCCGGATGGACAGGGCGACGCCCATCCGGCCCTCGCCCCAGGCCTCCGCGAGGCGGCCCTCCGGGATGCCGGGGCCGTCGTCCCGGACGGTGACGACCACCTCGTCCGGCCAGTCCTCGATCAGGATCCACGCGTGCGCGTCCTCCCCGGCGTGCACCCGGACGTTGTCCAGGGCGGCCCCGACGGCGGTGGCCAGCTCGCGGGCGGCGGGCGGCGGCAGGAGGACCGGGGCGCCGGGCTCGGAGAGGGTCACCTGGGCCCCGGCACGCGGGGCGAGCAGGACGCGGAGGTCGACGGGGGTGTCGTCGTCCGGTTCCTCGTCCACCTCGACGACCCGGACGAAGGCGCCCTCGGACTCGTCCTCGGAGACCAGGCTGGGGCGGGTGAGTCCACCCGCGACGAGGGCCCGGAGGGCGACCTCCTGCTCCCCCGCCATCCTGGCGATCTCGGCGGCCTCGCCTCCCATCGCCATACCGCGCCGTTTCACCATCGCGAGGACCTGGAGGACGCTGTCGTGGATGTCCCGGGCGAGCCGCTCCCGCTCCCGGGTCGCGGCCTCGATCTCCAGGGCGCGGGCGAGGGTGCGCTCGGAGGCGCGGGCGACCTCGACGACGTAACCGATGGCGATGGAGGCGACCCAGACCAGGAGCACGTTGTGGAAGGTGTCCCGGCTGGGGTGCCCGCGCTCGACGATGTTGGCGACGGCGACCAGGGAGGAGGCGACTCCGGCCCAGCGCCAGCCGCCCTTGAGCGCGAACGCGAGGACCGATCCTGCCGTCCATATCGACGGCAGGGTGGGGCCGTCGATCGACTGGGCGTGGGTGTCGGCGAGCGGGGTGAGGAGGATGCCGGCGAGGGCGAGGGCGAGGTCGGCGACGAGGAAGCGCCTGGTGCAGCCGGCCGCGTTCGCCACCTTGGGGAGGGTGGCGAGGGTCCAGCAGCACAGCACCGCCAGATAGGCGACGGCCAGCCAGGGCCGCTCGTACCGCTCCCGGCCGAAGACGAAGATCAGCACCGCGTAGACCATCGTCAGGACGCGGTAACCGGTCAGCGCCCGCCACAGCGGCTGCTCTACCGACATGCGCACGACACGCTCGCGCTTGGCCATCTCCCCACCCCCCGGAAAACCCCTCGCGGGGACTTACGCGCCGGACTCTTCCCGAGCGGCGATCTCGGCCTTGACGGCCTCCTTGGCCGCCTTCTCCGCCTCCGCGATCTGCCGCTTGGCGGCCGTCGCGTAGATGTCGACGTACTCCTGGCCGGACAGCTTCATGATCTCGTACATGACCTCGTCGGTCACCGAGCGGAGGATGAAGCGGTCGCCCTCCATGCCCTGGTAGCGGGTGAAGTCCAGCGGCTTGCCGATCTTGATCCCGGGGCGCATCAGCTTGGGGACGACCTTGCCGGGCGGCTGGATCTTCTCCGTGTCGATCATGGCGACCGGGATCACGGGCGCGCCGGTGGCCAGGGCGACGCGCGCCAGACCGCCGGGCTTGCCCCGGTAGAGGCGGCCGTCGGGCGAGCGGGTGCCCTCGGGGTAGATGCCGAAGAGGCCGCCGCCCTCGATGACCTCGATGCCGGCCTTGATGGCCGCCTCGCCCGCGCCGCGGGCACCCGAACGGTCCACCGGGAGCTGGCCGACGCCCTTGAAGAAGGCGGCGGTGAGCTTGCCCTTCACACCGGGGGTGGTGAAGTACTCGGCCTTGGCGATGAAGGTGACCTTGCGGTCCAGGACGGCGGGCAGGAAGAAGGAGTCCGAGAAGGACAGGTGGTTGCTCGCGAGGATCGCGGGGCCCTCGGCGGGGATGTTCTCCAGACCCTCCACCCAGGGCCGGAAGGCGAGCTTCAGGGACCCTCCGATGGAGAACTTCATTGCGCCGTAGATCAACTCGCCATGCCTTCCGTGTGCCGTCGCCCCGACTTTATCCCGTACCGGCACACGGCCCCCGCTACGGCCCTGGTCGGTGTCGGTCCGGTCGCGTACCGTGAAGGTCCTTCCCCACTTTCCGTCGCTCCGGCGCACCCGCAGACGCCGGAGTCGCAACCGAACAGGAGACCCCGGTGCCGGTCCTTCCCGGAGCCGAGCCGTACCGCCATGAAGGCGGAGAGGTCGGCGTCCTTCTCTGTCACGGATTCACCGGTTCCCCGCAGTCGATGCGCCCGTGGGCCGAGTACCTGGCCGAGCGCGGCCTGTCGGTGTCGGTGCCGCTGCTGCCGGGCCACGGCACCCGCTGGCAGGACATGCAGCTCACCACCTGGCACGACTGGTACGCGGAGGTGGACCGCGCCCTGCGCGAGCTCCTGGAGCGGTGCCGGACCGTCTTCGTCTTCGGCCTCTCCATGGGCGGGGCCCTCACCCTGCGTCTCGCCGCCCAGCACGGCGACGCGATCCGGGGCATCGTCCTGGTCAACCCGGGGAACAAGGTGCACGGCCTCGCCGCGTACGCGCTGCCCGTCGCCCGCCACCTGGTCCCGTCCACGAAGGGCATCGCCAGCGACATCGCCAAGGAGGGCGTGGCCGAGGTCGGCTACGACCGGGTGCCGCTGCACGCCGCGCACTCCCTGCGCCGGTTCTTCCAGACGGTGGACGCGCAGCTCCCGCAGGTCACCCAGCCGGTGGTACTGCTCCACAGCCCCCAGGACCACGTCGTGCCGCCCGTCGACTCGGCCCGGATCCTCTCCCGGATCTCCTCGACGGACGTCAAGGAGGTCCTGCTGGAACAGAGCTACCACGTGGCGACGTTGGACCATGATGCGGAGCGGATCTTCGACGAGAGCCTGGCCTTCGTCGAGCGTCTGGCCCCGGATCTGGTCGACGGGAAGGGGAGCAGGAGCGGTGGCTGAGCAGCAGGACGGCCCGGAGCGGGAGCCGCAGCCCATCGACGAGGAGGCGGCCTGGGCCGCGATCGTCGCCGGGTACGGCGAGGAGCCCGCGGACCCCCCGGGGACGAAGCCGTTCCGGCCCGTCGAGAACCTGCAGCTGCCCGAGCCCGAGGAGGACGAGGACGGGCCCGCCCAGGAGATCCGGCCGGTGAAGGGCACGGCCTGGAAGCCGAGGCCGAAGCCGGTGGAGCCCGAGGACGACGCGGACGAGGACCCGGAGGCGGGCCCCGAGCGGCCCGCGCTCGGCAGCTCGATCGTGTTCGCGCCCGGGGTGCAGGTGGGCGGCCCGCGGGACTACTCGCCGGCCGAGCCGGACGACGCGGCGGGCGGCGCCGACGAGGGCCACTTCGTCCCGCCGGAGCCGCCGCCGCTGCCCGAGGCGGACACCACGACCAAGTTCGCCTGGCTCGCGGTCGTCGGCGGCCCTGTCCTCATGCTGGTCGCCGTCCTGCTGCAGTGGGACATGACCTGGTGGCTGACGACCCTCTGCGTGGGCGGCTTCCTGGGCGGCTTCGCGACCCTGGTGGCCCGCATGAAGCACGACGACGATGACGACGGCTTCGACGACCCGGGGCGCGGGGCGGTCGTGTAGCAGGCCTCAGCTCGCGGGGACCCGGACCGCCGCCAGCACGGGAAGGTGGTCGGTGGCGGCCCGCAGGTCGGCCGGGTCGAGGTCCGTCGGGACGCCGCAGCCGAGGAACTCGATGCCCGGGGTCGCCAGGATCGCGTCGATGCGCTGGTGGGGGTCGGTGGGCGTCGAGGTGTGCTCGCCGCCCCAGGGGCTGACCGCCCAGCCGTCCCGGAGCTCCTTCGTGAGGCGGGTGAAGGCGGGGCCCCCGGGGCGTTCGTTCAGGTCGCCGGCGACGAGGGCGTGCGGGGTGCCGAGGGCGGCGACCCGGTCGAGGACCATCCCGGCCTGGGCGTACCGCTCGTCCTTCCGCAGGCTCAGATGACAGCTGACCACCCCGAGCCGGGCCCCGGCGAAGCGGACGACGGCGGTCGCGAGGCCGCGCCGGTGCAGGCCCGGTGTGAGCGGCAGCAGGACGTCCTCGGTCCGCTCCACGGTGGCCCGCAGGGAGCAGAGCAGCATCGGTCCGGCCGCGGTGGCGCCGCCGCTCAGGATGACGAGCTCGCTCTTGGCCGCGAGCCGGGCCGCGTGTTTGCGCCAGCGGAAGAAGCGGGGCGCCTCCTGGACGAAGACGAGGTCCGGGGCGCAGGCGCGGATCACCCGGGCGAGGGCGTCCTCGTCGTCGCGCATCGAGCGGACGTTGTAGCTCAGGACCCGGAGGACGGCCGAACCGTCGCTCTCGGTGCGGGAGTTGGGCAGCTCACTGATCGCCATGACGGCCAACATACGACGACCGCCCGCCGCGTCCGAGAGGACGCGGCGGGCGGTCGTCGTATGGCTCCGTACCGGGTTCAGCCCTGGCGGGCGAGGTCCGCGGCGCCGACCAGGCCGGCCTTGTTGCCGAGCTGGGCCGCGAGGACCTGCGCGTGCGGGCGCCACTGGCCGCCGATCAGCCAGCGGCGGAAGGACTTGCGGATCGGGTCGAGGACGAGGTCGCCCTCGTCCGAGACGCCGCCGCCGACGATGAACGCCGAGGGGTCGAAGAGCGAGGCCAGGTCGGCGAGACCGGCGCCCGCCCAGCGGGCCAGCTCGCGGAAGGAGTCGACGGCCACCGGGTCGCCGGCGCGGGCGGCCTGGCTGACGTGCTTGCCCTCGATGCCCTCCGGGGTGCCGTCGCCGAGGCCGAGGAGGGTCTCCGCGCGCTCCGGCGTGGCGTTGGCGCGCTGCTTGGCGTAACGGACGAGCGCGCGCCCGGAAGCGTACTGCTCCCAGCAGCCCTGGCTGCCGCAGCCGCACAGCAGACCGTCCGGGACGACCCGGATGTGGCCGAACTCGGCGGCCACGCCGAAGCGTCCGCGGCGCAGCTTGTTGCCGATGATGATGCCGCCGCCGAGGCCGGTGCCGAGGGTGATGCAGATGACGTCCTCGTGCCCCTTGCCGGCGCCGAACTTGTACTCGCCCCAGGCCGCCGCGTTGGCGTCGTTCTCGACGACCACCGGCAGGCCGACCCGCTGCTCGACCTTGTCCTTCAGCGGCTCGTGCCGCCAGTCGATGTTCGGCGCGAAGAGGACGGTGGCACGCTTGTCGTCGACGTAGCCCGCGGCTCCGATGCCGACGGCCTCGATCTGGTACCCCTTGCCCGCCTCGGAGACCGCGGCGCAGATGGCGTCGACGATGCCCTCGGGGGTCGGCGGGGTGGGCACGGTGTGGGTGTCGAGGATGTTGCCCTCCTCGTCGACCACGCCGGCCGCGATCTTCGTGCCGCCGATGTCGACGCCGATGGTGAGTCCCATGTGTCCCTCAGTTTTCGGTCGAGCCCCGCTAAGGCCAACCGTACCCGAGGGGAGATGGCCCGCCGGTCAGTCGAGGTCGATGTGCTGGCCGGTTCCGGGCCCCTCGTCGTCCTTCTTCCGGGGTGTGTCCGGGTCTGCGTCCCGGCGCGGGTCGTCGTCCTCGGGGACGGTGCCGCCGCCGCGGGTCCAGCGGCTCTCGTGGCCCTCGACGGCGGAGCGGTAGGCGGCGAGCAGCTCGCTGCCGGCGGCGGCGAGGTGGTCGAAGACCTGCGGGTTGCGCTCGATGACGGGCTCGACGACGGCCTTCGCCTGGTTGACGAGCTGCTGCACGGTCTGCGCGGCCTGGCCGCCGAGGAGCGGGGCCCCGAGGCCGCCGGAGACCTTGTCGGCCACAGCCTCGAAGAGCCTGCGGAACTCCTCCGCGGGCGAGCCGGGCTCGGTCGCGCGCTGCGCCCGGCGGCGGGCCTTCTCCGCCTCCAGGTCCTCGGCACAGGCCTTGGCCCAGGCGTCCGAATCGCTCATGGCGTACTCCTCAGTGGCTGCGTACTTCGACGGTACACGCCACCTCAGGGGGTGCGGGGCCAGAGCCCGGGGTCGGGGGTGAAGCGCACCCGGAGGTCCCCGTCGACGAGCCCGGCGCCGGTGACGGTGCAGCGGCGCAGGGCGCCGGGGAGCGGGACGCCGCGGCGGAACGCGCCGACGGTCAGGAGCAGTTCGTCGCCGCGGCGGACGAGCGACAGCTCCTCCTTGACGGCGCCCGGCAGGGGGATGTGCCAGACGAGGACGCCGTCCTCCACGCGCCGGTCCTCGACGGCCCACTCCGGTACGGGGTCGGTCTTCTCCGGCCGGGGGGACGCGAGGAGGACGAGGTCCTCGGCCCCGCGCGGGGCCCGGCCCAGGTGCGGGAGCTCGTACAGCTCTCCGGCGCCTTCGGTACGGAGCTCCGCGAGGTACCGGTGCTGTTCGGCGGTGAGCCCGGCCAGCCAGGGGTCCTCGGAGCCGGCGGGGAGGATCCGGTTCGCGACGACGGCGCCGAGGGCGAGGCGCTGGACGGCGAGCCCGAGCCGGGCGGTGCGCAGGACGCGGGCGGCGGCGGGGCCGGGCTCGACGACCAGGCGGACGGTGGTGGCCGGGGCCTCGACGACCGCCTGGACGGCGGCGAGCTCGGCCTCCCAGCGGGCGGTCGTCTCGTACAGCCACTGCGCGGGCATCGGGACGCCGGCGAGCTGCGCGAGCATCGGGCGCAGGGCGCGGGCGGCCTGGCGCTCGGGGGGCAGCAGTCGGCGCAGGTAGCGGCGGAGCTGCCCGGGGAGGGCGAGGAGGGCGAGGGCCTCGTCGAGCGGGGGAAGGTCGACGACGGCGAGGTCGTGGTCGCCCTCGGCGGCGTCGCGCAGGGCGCGCAGCAGGGCGAACGGGCGGCTGCCGGGGAGCTCGGTCAGCTCGGCGTCCTCGAAGGGCGCGGCGCCGAGGAGGTCGAGGGCGGCGGCGGAGCGGGCCTGGAGGGCGAGGAACTCCCGGCGGAAGTCGGCGCCGGGCTGCGGACGCAGGACGCGGAGCCCCTCCATGGGCTCCGCGGCCTCGGAGACGAGCAGCACCCGACGGCCGGCGCGGGCCTCGGCGAGCGCGGTACCGGCGGCGAGGGTGGTACGCCCGGCCCCGCCGGGACCGGTGACAAGGATGATCCGCATGCGCCCGAACTTACCGGGCCCCCGCTGTGGGCCTGCGCCCCGCCCGTGTGGGCAATCGTCCCGCAGGGCGATGGGGGTCCCTCTGCTCGAGCGAAGCCGAGAGCTCGGGGGAGGGTGGGCGCACGGGACGGCGCCCTTCAGCGGCGCCTCCGCGTTCCGCGCCCTGGCCCGCACCACGTGCGCGCCGTCGCTCGCGGTGCGGGTCCGGGCTCGGGAACCTCTGGCGCCGGCACGGGCGCCGTCCCGTTGTGCCCACCCGTTCCGCCCCGGCGGAACGCATGCCCACAACGGCGGGGGCGCCGCCCGGCAGGGCTTACGCGCCCGACTCCACCCGCTTCTTCAGGCCGTCCAGCGCGCGGTCGATGATGACCTTCTCCGCCTTGCGCTTGATCATGCCGAGCATGGGGATCTTGACGTCCACCGTCAGCTGGTAGGTGACCTCCGTGCGGTCGCCGCCGAGGGGCTTCAGGAGGTAGGAGCCGTCGAGGGAGCGGAGCATCTGGGACTTGACCAGGGTCCAGCTGACCTCGTCGGACCCGGTCCAGGTGTACGCGAGGGTGTGGTCGTCCTTGATGGCGCCCGCGTCGAGGAGGAGCCGGACCTTCGAGGCGCGCCCGGCGTCGTCGGTCTCCAGGACCTGGGCCTCCTTCACCTCGCCGGTCCACTCGGGGTAGCGGGCGAAGTCGGCGATCACGCTCATGACGTCGGTCGGCGCCGCCTCGATGGTGATGCTCGAGCTGGTGTGTTCGGCCATCGCGGTGGCTCCTCCACTGTGCGGTCCGGCGGAAGTAAAGGCGGAAGCAAAAGGGCACAGACGTGCCGACGGAAGGCTATCGCGCCCCCGCGCCCGCGCCGTCACCACTCCAGGGCGAAGGGCCTGCCGGTCGAGGCGAAGTGTCCGACGTTCACGCACTCGGTCGCGCCGATGCGCATCCGGCGGGCGAGCGGCTGGTGGACGTGGCCGAAGAGGGCGTACCGGGGCCGGACGCGGTGGATGGCGTCGAGGAGGGCCCGGCTGCCGCGCTCGAAGCGGCGGGCGACGGTGTCGTAGGTGAGGTCGGGGACGTCCGGCGGGATGTGGGAGCAGAGGACGTCGACGTCGCCGAGGGCCTCGACCTTGGCGGCGTACTCCTCGTCGGGGATCTCGTACGGCGTGCGCATGGGGGTCTGCAGGCCGCCGCCGACGAAGCCGAAGACCAGGCCGCCGATCTCGATCCGCTGCCCGTCGAGGACGGTCGTCCCCGGTCCGGCGAAGTCGGGCCAGAGCCGGGGGATGTCGACGTTGCCGTAGGTGGCGTAGGTGGGGGTGGGGAAGGCGGCGAAGAGTTCGGCGTACTGGCGCCGGACGGCGGCCTCGATGGCGGTGTCGCGGTCGACGTCGAGTCCGGCCCAGAGGCTGCGGCCGAGGTCGCGGGCCTCGTCGAAGCGACGGGCGGTCCGCAGTTCGACGAGCCGGGTGGCGTTCTCGGCGCCGAAGAGGTCGGGGAAGATCCCCCGGCTGTGGTCGGCGTAGTCGAGGAAGAGGACCAGGTCACCGAGGCATATGAGGGCGTCGGCGCCCTCTCCGGCCTTGGCGAGGTCGCCGGCGTTGCCGTGCACGTCACTGACCACATGGACTCGCATGTGCCCACCTTAGGGGGTGTCACCTGCGGTTACTTGGGAGTCGTGAAACCGGTGGATTACTGTGCGGAGAGCATGGTCACGCATATGTGACGCACGGAACATCTGGCCGGGACCCCCTACCGGGAACCGTGTACTGGCGAGTAACGTCCGGGCAGTCCACCAGTCGTGCTCACCCCCACTGAGCACCTGCCCGATCATGGACTTCACCGGTGCATCACACAGAGCCGTGGCGCCGGCGCCCGATGAGGAGCAGCAGTCTTGCGCGAGTTCAGCCTTCCGGCCCTGTACGAGGTCCCCACGGACGGCAACCTGACGGATCTCATCCGCCGCAACGCCTCCCAGCACCCAGACGTCGCCGTGATGGGGCGCAAGGTCGACGGCGTCTGGACGGACGTCACCGCCACGCAGTTCCTCGCCGAGGTCCGCGGGGTCGCCAAGGGTCTGATCGCCGAGGGCGTGGAGCCGGGCGACCGGGTCGCGCTGCTGTCCCGTACGCGCTACGAGTGGGTGCTCCTCGACTTCGCCATCTGGAGCGCGGGCGCGGTGACCGTGCCGGTGTACGAGACGAGCTCGCCGGAGCAGATCCAGTGGATCCTCGGCGACTCGGGCGCGAAGCTGGTGATGGCCGAGAGCGCCGCCCACCAGGCCTCGGTGGAGTCCGTGCGGGATCGGCTCCCGGAGCTCAAGGGCATCTGGCAGATCGAGGACGACGCGGTCGCGCGGCTCACGGCCACCGGCGCGGACGTCTCCGACCAGCTGCTCGACGCGCGCATGTCGGCGGCGAACGCGGACGACCCGGCGACGATCGTCTACACCTCGGGCACGACCGGCCGCCCCAAGGGCTGTGTCCTGTCCCACCGGGCCTTCTTCGCCGAGTGCGGCAACATCGTGGAGCGGCTCAAGCCCCTCTTCCGTACGGGCGAGTGCTCGGTGCTGCTGTTCCTGCCGGCCGCGCACGTCTTCGGGCGGCTCGTCGAGGTCGCGTCCGTGATGGCGCCGATCAAGCTGGGCTGCGTCCCGGACATCAAGCACCTCACCGACGAGCTGGCCTCGTTCCGGCCGACGCTGATCCTGGGCGTGCCGCGCGTCTTCGAGAAGGTCTACAACTCGGCGCGGGCGAAGGCGCAGGCCGACGGCAAGGGCAAGATCTTCGACAAGGCCGCGCACACGGCCATCGCGTACAGCCGGGCGATCGGCACCCCGCAGGGTCCGTCCTTCGGCCTCAAGCTGAAGCACAAGGTCTTCGACAAGCTGGTCTACAGCAAGCTGCGGGCGGTGCTCGGCGGTCGCGGCGAGTACGCGATCTCGGGCGGCGCACCGCTGGGCGAGCGTCTCGGACACTTCTTCCGGGGCATCGGCTTCACGGTCCTGGAGGGCTACGGCCTGACGGAGTCGTGCGCCGCGACGGCGTTCAACCCGTGGGACCGGCAGAAGATCGGCACGGTCGGCCAGCCGCTGCCGGGCTCGGTGGTGCGGATCGCCGACGACGGCGAGGTGCTGCTGCACGGCGAGCACATCTTCACGGAGTACTGGAACAACCCGGCGGCGACGGCCGAGGCGCTGGCGGACGGCTGGTTCCACACGGGTGACATCGGCACGCTCGACGAGGACGGCTACCTCGCGATCACCGGCCGCAAGAAGGAGATCCTGGTGACGGCGGGCGGCAAGAACGTCGCCCCGGCGGTCATCGAGGACCGGATCCGGGCGCACGCGCTGGTCGCGGAGTGCATGGTGGTCGGCGACGGGCGTCCGTTCGTGGGCGCACTGGTCACGATCGACGAGGAGTTCCTGGGCCGCTGGGCGAGCGAGCACGGCAAGCCGGCCGGTTCGACGGCGGCGTCCCTGCGGGAGGACGCCGAGCTGATCGCCGAGGTCCAGCGGGCGATCGACGACGGCAACGCGGCGGTGTCGAAGGCGGAGTCGGTCCGCAAGTTCCGCATCCTTCCGGCGCAGTTCACGGAGGAGGCGGGCCACATCACCCCGTCGCTGAAGCTGAAGCGGAACGTGGTGGCGAAGGACTTCGCGGACGAGATCGAGGCGATCTACACGAAGTAGGGGCGAGTACGGGAAGGGCCCGGGGCGATCGCATCGTCCCGGGCCCTTCCCGTACGTCCTACAGCAGCTCGCGCAGCCGCTCCGCGAGCAGGTCCCAGCGCCAGCGGTCCTCCACCCAGGCCCTGCCCCGCTCGCCCATGCGGGCGCGGAGCTCGGGGTCGAGGAGGAGGGTGGCGACGCGGTCGGCGGTCTCCTCGGCGGACTCGCCGCGGACGACCCAGCCGGTCTCGCCGTCGAGGACGGCGTCGGGGGCGCCGCCGGAGTCGCCGGCGACGACGGGCAGGCCGGTCGCGGAGGCCTCCAGGTAGACGATGCCGAGGCCCTCGACGTCGAGACCGCCGCGCCGGGTGCGGCAGGGCATGGCGAAGACGTCGCCGGCCCCGTAGTGGGCGGGCAGCTCGGACCAGGGGACGGCGCCGGTGAAGCGCACGGATCCGGCCACGCCGGTCTCGGCCGCGAGGCGGTGCAGGTCCTTCTCGTACGGTCCGCCGCCGACGATCAGGAGGACGGCGTCCGGCACCCGGCGGAGGATCTCGGGCATGGCCCTGATCAGGGTGTCCTGGCCCTTGCGGGGGACGAGCCGGGAGACGCAGACGACGACCGGGCGGTCGCTGAGCCCGAGGCGGGCGCGGACCTCGTCGCCACCGGAGTCGGGGTGGAAGGTCTTCTCGTCGACGCCGGGCGGGAGCTGGACCATGCGGCCGGCGGCGGCGGGGGTGAGGGCGGTCGCGATCCGGGAGCGGGTGTACTCGCCGAGGTAGGTGATCGTGTCGGTACCCTCGCCGATGCGGCGCAGCAGCTGCCGGGCGGCGGGCAGCTGGGCCCAGCCGGCCTCGTGCCCGTGCGTGGTGGCGACGAGCCGGCGCGCGCCGGCCCGGCGGAGCGCGGGGGCCATCAGGCCGAGCGGGGCGGCCGCGCCGAACCACACGGACTCGCAGCCGTGCTCGCGCAGGAGCGCGGTGGCGCGGGCGGTGACCCGAGGAGTCGGCAGCAGCATGGTGGTGCGATCCCGCACGACCGTGAAAGGCTGTTCGGCGTCGAACGCGGCCGTCGCCTCGATCCCTTCGCGGCTGCGCTTCCACGTGGAGGCGTAGACCACGATCCGGTCGGGGTCCAGGCGGAGGGCCATGTTGTGCAGGAAGGCCTGGATTCCGCCGGGACGGGGCGGGAAGTCGTTGGTTACGATCAGGGTCTTGTGCATCGTGGCCGACAGTACGCGATCGCCTGCACCACCCGGCAACACGCCTGCCCCGCCACCGCGGGCCGGCAGGACCACGACCGACTGCCCCCGCCACCGCGGGCCGACAGGACAAGGACGCGACAGTGACGACGGGTGCGGCGGGGAACGGGTCACGCACGGGTCTGCGGCTTCCGCTCGGCCTCTGGGGTCTGTCCCGGGCCATTCTGCTGCTCGTCGTCTTCAAGATCGTGGTGATCCCCGGACCGGACGTCACCTTCGACGTCTCGAACATCTACCAGGGCTGGTACGAGGTCCTGCGGACGGGCACGTACCCGCTGGACGACGTCACCTGGCAGTACCCGCCGGCCGCGGCGTTCGCCGTCCTCGCCCCGGGGCTGCTGCCGTTCCTCGGCTACGCGAGCGCCTTCTTCCTCCTCGCGTTCCTCTGCGACGCGCTCGTCTTCGGGCTGCTCCTGCACACGGGCCGCCGCTCCGGCCGCTCGCTCCGGGGTGCCTGGTTCTGGCTCGCGGGCGTCCCGCTGCTCGGCCCGACGGCGTACGCCCGGTACGACGTGATGGTGACCGCCGTCGCGGTGGCGGGGCTGCTCGCGGCGGGCCGGAGCCCGCGCGTCCTCGGCGCGCTCGCCGGTTTCGGCGCGGTCCTGAAGGTGTGGCCGGTGCTGCTGCTCGCGGGCAGCCCGAAGGGGCGGGCGACCCTCCGCTCCTGGTCGACGGCGGTGGGCGCGGCGGCGGCGGTGCTCGCGTTCTGCGTGATGTGGATGCCGGGGGCGCTGGCCTTCCTCGGGTTCCAGCGCGACCGGGGCACGGAGGTCGAGTCGCTGGGCTCGATGGTCTTCCACGTCGTCCGGCACTTCGGCTGGGACGGCGAGGCGCGGATGAACTACGGCTCGATCGAGTTCCTCGGGCCTCACGTGTCCAC
Source organism: Streptomyces sp. NPDC002463 (assembly GCF_042889835.1). Classification (NCBI taxonomy): domain Bacteria; kingdom Bacillati; phylum Actinomycetota; class Actinomycetes; order Kitasatosporales; family Streptomycetaceae; genus Streptomyces; species Streptomyces sp. NPDC002463. The sequence goes on along the minus strand of NZ_JBIARL010000002.1, from coordinate 244,260 downwards.
GGTCTCGACGGCCGCCCTCGTCCTCACGATCGCCGCGTTCGGCTGGCTGCTCGTGTGGCGGATCCGGGCGCGCCACTTCGGCTCGTCGACGGTGGCGGACGCGGCCTTCGTGGCGGTGCTGCTGTTCACGACCACGAGCCGGGTGCTCTCCCCCCAGTACATGCTGTGGCTGGTCGGCCTGGCGGCGGTGTGCCTCGCCTACCGGTCGAGCCGGATGCGGCGGCCCGCGCACCTGGTGCTGTGGGCGACGGCGGTGACGCAGTTCGAGTTCCCGGTGTGGTTCTCGCACGTGACGCGGAGCGATCCGCTGGGCGTGGCGGTGCTGTTCACCCGGAACGGTCTGCTGATAGCCGCCACCGTCATCGCCTGCCGGATCCTGTGGCGCCACACGGTGACGGAACCGCGTCTCGCCGAGGGCGCGAGGATCCCCGCGCAGGCGACTCAGCCGGAGCGCGAGAAGGCCCTCTCCGGCACCCGCTGAGACTTCCGGGGGGCCGTGACCGTACGGCGGTGCAGCAGGCCGAGCGCCGCGCACTGGGCCGCCATGGCGAGGGCCATGGCCAGGCAGATCCCGCCGAGGCCGAGGCGTGAGAGGGCGTACGCGAGCGGGAGCTGGACCAGGACGCCCGTGACGGTGATCCGGGCGAGGTACGGGCTCGCCCCGGTGCCCTCGAAGACGCCGGCGAGCGCGATGTACCCGGCCATGAGCAGCAGGTACGGGCCGAGGCAGCGCAGGAAGAGCGCGCCCGCGGCCGCCACCTCGGGCTCGGCGCCGAAGGCCCGCATGACGGGTCCGGCGCCCAGGAACAGCAGCGCGGCTGCGCTCGCGCCGAGGACCCCGGCGAGGACGAGGGCCTGCCGGCCGACGGCCCTGCGCTCGTCCAGGCCTGCCCCGAGGAGGTGGGCGCTGTGGATGGCGGCGGCCTGCCGGACGGCGTAGAAGGCCATGGTCGCCACGTACATGGCCTTGGTGGCGATGCCGTAGGCGGCGATCTCGGTGACGCCGAGCCGGGCGACGACGGAGACGAGCGCGAGGGCTCCGGCCATCCGGACCGCGAAGTCGACGGACATGGGCAGTCCGGTGGCGGCGGTGCGGCGCAGGGCGGCCACCGTGGGCAGGGCGGCGCGGGCGGCCCGCGCGGCCCTGAGGAGCGGGTCGCGGCGCAGGGCGACGAGCCCGGCGGCGAGGGCGACGGTCCTGCCGGTGACGGTGGCGAGGGCGGCGCCCGGCACCCCGTACGCGTGGATGAGCAGGGGGTCGAGGACCAGGATCAGGCCGTTGGCGAGGAAGGCGAGCCGCATGGGGGTGCGGGTGTCGCCGGTGCCCTTGAGGATCCCGTCGAGGACGTTCGTGGCGAAGAAGACGGCGGTGCCGGGGAGCGAGATCGCGAAGTAGGCACTGGCCAGGGCGTGCGCGGGGTGGTCCGAACCGCCGAGCAGGAGTGCGGCGAGCGGCTCGCGGAGCAGGTATCCGCCGAGGGCGACGGGCGGGACGAGCAGGGCGCAGAGGGCGGTGCCGCCGCGGACGGCGGAGCGGACGGCGCCGGGGTCGTCGGCGCCTCTGGCGCGGGCGACGAGGACGGTGGTGCCGGAGCCGGCCATGAGGACGACGCCGAGGAGCAGGTTCTCGACGTTGCCGGCGAGGGCGACGGCGGCGACGGAGTCCCCGCCGAGGCGGGCGACCCAGACCATGTTGATGATGCCGGCGGCCACTCCGGCGAGGAGTTCGAAGTAGACCGGGCGGGCGAGCCGGACGAGCGTGCGGCGGTGCGAGGACGGCGACGACAGCGACGACATGCGAAGGGACCCCCTCTTTCCGATGTACCTCGAATAGAGGCACCTCGAAAAGAGGTAGCATGAGAACCCGGCCCCCGACAAGCGCGAAGGAGAGGTGCCCGGTGCTGGAGCTGTCGATCCTGGGCTTCCTGTACGAGAAGCCGCTGCACGGCTACGAGCTGAAGGAGCGCATCCAGGGCCTGAGCGGCCACGTCCGCCCGGTCAGCGACGGCGCCCTCTACCCCGCCATCACCCGCCTGGTGAAGAACGGCCTGGTGGACAGCCGTACGGAGCCGGGCGCGAGCGCGGCCCCGCGCCGGACGCTCTCCCTCACCCCCGAGGGCCGCCGGGAGCTCCTCGCCCGGCTGCGCACCCCCAAGGACGCCGAGATCACCGACGGCCAGCGCTTCTTCACCCTGCTCGCCTTCCTGGGCCACCTGCCCGACCGGGCGGACCAGGCGGCCGTCCTCCGCCGCCGCCAGGAGTTCCTGAACACCCCGGCCAGCTTCTTCTACGAGGACGGGACCCCGGTCCGCGCCGAGCGCGAGCCCGACCTCTTCCGCCGGGGCATGCTCCGGATCGCCCGCGCGACGGGCACCGAGGAGAAGGCCTGGCTCGCCGAGGCCCTCGCCGTCCTGGAGAGCTAGCCGAGCCGCTCGGTCAGGTACGCGCGCCAGTCCGCGGTGAACTGCTCCGGCGTGGTGTCCAGGACGTCCCGGAGCGCCTTCTCCACCGCGCCGTCCCGGGCCGGATGCGCGCCGACCGCCTGGTAGAAGGCGGCCAGCTTCGCCTCGCCCCAGCGGTTCGCGATCAGCTCGCAGGCCAGCCATCCGCCCTCGTAGGCCCTGGCCAGCGCCTCCGCGTCGCCGCCGAAGGCGAAGGACCGGTCGTCGGGGAGCGCCGCCGGGAGGTCGCCCGCCCGCACCGCGCGGCGCAGCTCGGGGGCGGCCTGGGCGGCGGTGCGTTCGGTCCCCCGGTAGGCGACCCAGTCGGCGAAGCCCTCGGAGAGCCAGACCGGGGTGGACCCGGTCGTCTGGACGCGGGTCGCGACATGGGTGGTCTCGTGGGTGAGGACCAGCTGCCGGCCGAAGGATCCGAGCACCGCGTACGCGTCGGGGTTCACGATCACCCGGTCCGCGGGCGCGGTCGGCCCGCCGCCCGCCCGGCCGGTCGTGACGGCCGCGATGCCGCGGTAGGAGGCGGCGGGACCGCCGAGGAGCCGGCCCATCGCCTCGATCGAGGCAGGTACGAGGACCACGACCCGGCCCGCCCAGTTCCCGTGCCAGGCGTCCCCGACCGCGGGCACCGCCCGGTCCGCCGCCGTCGCTATCTCCCGCAGCCGCGCCGCGCTCTGCCCCACGCCGAGGACGAGGCTGCGCCGGCCGGTCACCGCAGCGACCTCGCCCTGCTGCCACAGCTGCTGCGGGGCGCCCTCGGCGGCGCGGTCGCCGGTGACGTACCAGCGGCCGTCCCGCTCGGTGAGGTCGAGGACCCGCTCGGTGGTGGCGGGCCCGGAGTCGTAGCCCTTGATCCGGTAGCCGAGCTCGGCCCTGGCGGTGGCCCGCCCCTCGCCGGTCCGGTCGACGTCGGTGACCCGGTAGTGCCAGCCGCCCAGCGGGATCTTCGCGAGCCGGTCGAACTCGGTGCGCGCGGCCGGCGCGAGCGCGGGGTCGAGGCCCGCGAGGTATCCGGCCTCGTCGCGGTCGAGCAGCGCCCGCGCGTGCCGGTCGAGCAGTCCCTGGATCTCCCCGGTCGCCGGTCGCTCCGGCGCGGGGGCCGCGCATCCGGCGAGGGTCAGCACCGCGGCGAGCAGCCCCGCCGCCACGCCGCGCGCCGCTCCACTCCGCCGAACCCGCACGCACCCGATCGTACGGGGCGCCGAAGGGGCGCGGCCGGGCCCACGGGTCCGTGCGTGCTCGCCCCGGAGGCAAGCGGCGGAGAGGGAGTGCGCTAGACCCGGGTGACGGTCACGTGGGACATCATGTTCACCGGGTCGTAGCGGACCCGCGCGCCCGGGTACGGGGCGTGGATGACCTGGCCGTTCCCGGCGTAGATCGCCACGTGGCTGGCGTCGCCGCGGTACGTGACGAGGTCGCCGGGCTGCGCCTGCGAGAGCGGCACCTGCCGGCCCGCGTACCGCTGCGCCGAGGAGGTGCGCGGCAGGCTGATCCCGGCCTTGCGGTACGACCAGACCATCAGGCCCGAGCAGTCGAAGGCCGAGGGGCCGGTCGCCCCCCACACGTACGGCCTGCCGATCGCGCTGCGGGCGGCGAGCACCGCGGCGGCGGCCCGCGAGGGGCCGAGGTCGCCGAGCGGCGGCAGCGCCTCGGCGGTCGCGCCGTCGGGTCCCCCGGCGCGCTCGCCGGTGCGGGAGGCTCGGTCGTAGTCGGCGCGCTGCTCGACGGTGAGGGAGGCGAGCACCCGACGGGCCTCGGCCAGCTTCCGCTCGACGGTCCGCTTGTGGCGGGCGACCTCGGCCCGGCTCTGCTCCAGTTCGGCGAGGGCCGTGCGGGCCTCGCTGCGCTGCTGGCCCAGCCGGCGCAGCTCGCGGCGGAGTTCGCCGAGCGCGGCGCTCTGGCGGGCGGTGACCCGGTCCAGGGCGGAGGCCCGGTCCAGGTAGGTGTCGGGGTCGGAGGAGAGCAGCAGGGCGAGGGCGGGGTCGATGCCGCCGGAGCGGTACTGGGCCCCGGCGACCGAACCGAGCGCGCCCCGCATGCGGTTGACGCGCTCCTGGCCGCGGGCGAGGGCGTCCTGCGCCTGGGAGACCGTCCGGCGCAGCGCGTCCGCCTTCTCGTCCGCCCGGTTGTAGCTCTCGGTCGCCTTCTCGGCCTCCTCGAAGAGGCGGTCGACCGTGGCGCGCGTGGCCGCGGGCGTGGTCCCGGGGTCGGCGCTCGCGGGGACGGCCCCGAGGGACGCCGCCGCGGTGGCCGCGGCGGCGGCGGCGGTGAGGACGGTGACCCTGACGGGTCGGCGGTGGGACGCCACGAATCGCGCTCCGTTCGGCTCGACGCTGACTGGCGCGGCAGACAGTAGCCGCTGATCAGCCCTCCTCCAACGAAGCCGCCGGGCACACAAAGTGACGCCCCGCCGGAGAACACAGGTCACCGGCGGGGCGTCAGGTCAGTGCGCGTCGCCGCGAACCACCCGTTCGGGCGGCATGGCGCGGCGTTTCGGAGTGCGTCAGATACGGACGCCGAACATGAAGCCACCGATGGTGTTCATGGACTCGTAGCGGACGAAGGCACCCGTGTACGGGGCGTGCAGGACGGTGTTGTTGCCCGCGTACAGGCCCACGTGCGACAGGCCGTTGAAGAAGACCAGGTCGCCCGGCTTGAGCTGGCTGCGGCCGATCTTCACACCGTCGTTCTGCTGGGTGTAGGTGGTGCGGGTGAGGCCGACGCCGGCCTGGCCGTAGGCCCACTGGGTCAGACCCGAGCAGTCGTACGAGTTGGGGCCCTCCATGCCGGAGGCGTACGGCTTGCCGATCTGGGTGGCGGCGGCGGCGAGAGCGGCGGCACCGCGCTGCGAGGCCGGGACCTCGTTGCCCAGGTCGACGCGGTCGCCGGCGGCGCGGCTGGCGCGCTGCTCCTGCTGGCGCACCTTGGCGCGCTCTTCGGCGGTGAGGGTGTTGAGGAGCTGGCGGGCCTCGGCCAGCTTGCCCTGGAACTTCTTCTTCTTCTCGCCGAGGGTCTTGCGGACGTCCTCGAGGTCGGCCAGCTTCGTGGTGGCCTCGGCCCGCTCCTGGGCGAGCGTGCGCTGCTTCGCCTGGATCGAGGTGAGGACGTCGGCCTGCTGGGCGCTCAGCTGGTCGATCGCGGACGCCTTGTCGAGGTAGGTGTCCGGGTCGGCGGAGAGGAAGAGCTGCAGCGCCGGGTCGATGCCGCCGGAGCGGTACTGGGCACTGGCGACCGAACCGATCTGGTCGCGGAGGGTGTTGAGCTCCTCCTGACCGCGGGCCACCTTGTCCTGGAGCTGGCCGATCTCCTTCTGCAGCTTGCCCCGCCGCTCCTCGGCGAGGTTGTACTGCTCGGTGGCCTCCTCGGCCTCGTGGTTCAGCTTGTCGACCTTCGACTTGACCTCGTCGATCTTGGGCTGTGCGGGGGCCGCCTGCGCTCCGGACTGGGCGGAGAGGGCGACGGCGGCGGCCGCTGCCGCGGTGAACACGGTCACACGGGTACGGCTCGGCTGCTTGGGTCGACGGTGGGACGCCACGAAGGCGAGCTCCTTCTTCCTCGAGCCGCCCAACCGGTCAGGGGCAGGCGGTTCCTCCGCCGCCACCCCGGATGGGTGATCAACCGCGCGAAGGTTCGAAGCCCGACCCTAGTGACCAAGTTGTGATCAGTTCAAATCCCGCTGGCAAAAATCTCGCCCACGCACCACTTTATTTACATACATCACACGGCCAGTGATGGGCACTTGACCGTGCGCCACCCACAATTCGGGCATAGCGCCCAGGACTTGCGATGTGTCACGAGAGGCGCGAAAGCCGCTTCAGCAGCAAGGCGGACGTCACCGGCCGCGCCCCTGCCTTCGCGACGCCGTCGGCCACCTCGCGGTCGGTGGAGACCACCACGACCGGCCGCCCCGGCGGCTCCGCCCGGACCAGCTGCCGGATCAACTCGTCCGCCGTGACGCCGGGCTTGGAGAACAGCACCCGCACCCCGCGCGGCGGCGCGAGCAGCACCGGGGCCGCCAGCTCCGCCCCGTCGAAGACACAGGTGACCTCGGCGCCGGAGCGGGCCGCGAGCGCCGAGAGACTGCCGAGCAGCCGCAGCCGCTGCTTCTCCAGCGGCATCGTCGGATAGCCGGTCTTGGTGACGTTGTAGCCGTCGACGACCAGGTGCGCCTGCGGCAGCGCGAGCAGCTGGTCGAGCAGCGCCGGATCGGTCTCGGAGAGCGCCCGCGCCGCGATGTCCTTCGGGGACATCCGCCCCGGCTCCACCGCGTCCACGGTGTCCGCCGGGTGCACCGAGACGGGCGGCAGCGCGAGTTCGCGGCGCAGCCCCTGGGCCGCGTCGAGGACCGTGTCGAGCAGCAGCCGCAGCCGCATGTCCTCCACCGAGCGGCCCTCGCGGGCGGTCCTGCGGCTGGCCTCCAGGGCCGCCTCGACCTCGCCGAGCCTGGCCTTGAGCCGCCGCGTCTCGCTCTCGGCGGCCGACACCTGCGCCGCCGACTCGGCCCGCGCGGCCTCGATCTCGCCCTGGACCTTGCGCAGCGCGGCCTCGCCGCGCTTGACGTCGCTCTGGGCGCTGCGCAGCTTGCGGTGAAGCGATTCCGCCTCCTTGCGGGCGGCGTCCAGGTCGTGCCGGAGCTGCTCGGTCTCGCCCCGGGAGCGGTCCTTGGCGGCGGCGAGCTCCTCGCGCAGCCGCTCCAGCTCGCGCCGGCCGGCCTCGTCGGCCCGCTCGGCGTCGGCCCGCTCGGCCTCCTCGCCGGCGGCGGCGACGAGCTTGACCCAGCCGGGCGGGCGCAGCACGTAGGCGGCCGCCGCCACGTCGACGGGGTCGGCTGCCGCGGGCGGGGTGCCGGCCTCCACGGCTCCGGCCAGCTCGGGCTGGCCCTGCTTGAACCGCTCGCCGATCCGCTGCCGGAAGAGGGCGTCGGTGTCGAGCGCCGCGGCCATCGCGTTGCCGGCGAACCTGGCCCGCCGGCTCGCGGTGAAACGGGCGTACTGCCTCAGGGGCGCGGGCAGCTCCGCGACGGTGAGCCCGCCGAAGGCGTCCGCGACCAGCGCGACGACCCGCCGCCGTACACCTTCCGGCAATGGGTGGTCGAGCGTCTCGGCAGCGTCACCTGCCGCGCCGGCCGGCTCACCACCGTGCGCGGGCTGCTCCACGATCCGTCACCCCTATGTCGTCCGCGCCGTCCCTCAGGAGGCGGCGCCCGGCCTGTCCACCAGTTCGATCTGGTCCACCGCGTTGCACCAGCGGCAGCGGACCGACTCGATGGTCTCACTGACCACCTGCCGCTCCTCGACCGTCGGGTCGCCGGCCAGGTCCAGATGGACGTACTCCACGACCTTCGAGGAACGGGTCACGTCGAAGCGGGTCAGGTTGCCGCAGAGCGTGCAGCGCCAGCGGGTCTCGTCGGTCGGCAGGGGAACCGTCGTCATCGGTCCATCCTTCTTCCTGTTGCGTGGTACCAGGTGCGGGAGCCGCGGTGCGCCGTCGAACTGCGGTCGGTTTTGCCCGTAACCCTACGGCCTCCCGGGGAGAGCGGGGCACGGCGAGGCACTCTGTCCACATGGACCCCGGTACGCCATGATCTGTCCATGATCGACTGGCGAGGCGCGGTCCTCGGTGCCTGGCGGGGCGCCCGCAGCGGACCCACGGTGACGTACGGACTGATCGCCGCGTGCTGCCTGCTCTTCGTGATCAGTCCGGTCGCCGGACTCAATCCGGTGTACGGCACGGGCGACGAGCTCCTGGCCGCCCAGGGCGCCTACTTCCGCCGCTGGGGCGTCGTCCCCGACGAGCTGACGGGCGGCGAGCCGCGCGCCCTGCTCACCCCGCTGACCGCGCTCTTCGTCCACGGCAGCTGGCTCCACCTCCTGGGCAACATGCTCTTCCTCTACGTCTTCGGGGCGATGGCCGAGGAGCGCATGGGGCCGGTCGAGTTCTGCCTCTTCTACCTGGGGACCGGCTACGTCGCCCTGTCCGGGTACGCGCTGGCACACGCCGACAGCGACCAGACCCTGGTCGGGGCCTCCGGGGCGATCTCCGCGGTGCTCGGGGCCTTCCTCTTCCTCTTCCCGCGCTCCCGGGTCACCAGCCTCTTCCCCTTCCTGTTCTTCCTGCCGCTGCGCTTCCCCGCCTGGATCGTGCTGATCTTCTGGTTCACGCTGCAGTGGATGGCCGCGCGGGCGGCGGGCGCGGGGCCCGGCGTCGCCTATCTGGCCCATGTCGTGGGCTTCTCCGTCGGCTTCCTCTACGCCTGGGGGCGCTTCCGCGGTGGGGATAGAGTGAAAGCCCAAGCCGCGGCGACCGAGGGAGAAAGCCAGCCGTGATCACCGCGATCGTGCTCATCAAGACCAGCGTGGACCGCATCCCCGAGATCGCCGAGTCGATCGCCGCGCTCGACAGCGTCAGCGAGGTCTTCTCGGTCACCGGTACGTACGACCTGATCGCCATGGTCCGGGTGCCGCGCCACGACGACCTGGCGGACGTCATCCCCGGCCGCATCAGCAAGATCCCCGGAGTCGAGGCCACGGACACGCACGTCGCCTTCCGCACGTACTCCCAGCACGACCTGGAGGCGGCGTTCGCCATCGGCCTGGAGTCCTGACACCGCGCGTGGCACGGCCGAAGGGGGCCTCCCGACCGGGAGGCCCCCTTCACCCGTACGAGTGAGCGATCAGCCGCGGTCCGGGACGCAGCGGCCGTCCTCGGTGCGGTACTTCCACTGCGCGCCGTCCCGGACGAGCTCCTTGACGGCGCCGACGAACCGCTCCACGTGCTCGTCCGGCGTACCGGCGCCGAAACTCACCCGGATGGCGTTCAGGGACCGCTCCCCCGGGGCCGCCTCGGGGGCACCGCACTCGCCCGGGTCCTGCGGGTCGCTGCCGAGCAGGGTGCGGACCAGCGGGTGGGCGCAGAAGAGGCCGTCGCGGACGCCGATGCCGTACTCGGCGGAGAGCGCGGCGGCGAAGTGGGAGCTGTTCCAGCCCTCCACGACGAAGGAGATGACGCCCACGCGGGGCGCGTCGTCGCCGAAGAGCGAGAGGACGCGAACCTCGGGCACCTCGGCCAGGCCCTCGCGCACCTTCGCGATCAGGTGCCGCTCGCGGGCGACGAGGGAGTCGAAGCCGGCCTCGGTGAGCGCCTTGCAGGCGGAGGCGATCGAGTAGACGCCGATGACGTTCGGCGAACCGGCTTCATGTCGGGCCGCGGTGGTGTGCCACTCCACGTCCACACCACCGTCGGCCCGACGGGCTACCTTGCGGGACGCTCCACCGCCCGCGAGGTAGGGCTCGGAATCCTGCAGCCAGTCGGCGCGGCCGGCGAGCACGCCGGAGCCGAAGGGCGCGTACAGCTTGTGCCCGGAGAAGGCGACCCAGTCCACGTCCAACTCCTGCACGGAGACGGGGTGGTGGGGCGCGAGCTGGGCGGCGTCGAGCACGATCCGGGCGCCGTGCGCGTGCGCGGCGGCGGCCAGCTCCGTCACCGGCCACAGCTCGCCGGTGACGTTGGAGGCGCCGGTCACGCAGACGAGGGCGGGGCCGTAGGGGTCGCGTTCGGCGAGGGCGCGCTCCAGGGTCTCGACGGCCTGCGCGGGGGTGCGGGGCGCGTTGAGGTAGGTCACGCGGGCGTCGCGCCAGGGCAGCAGCGAGGCGTGGTGCTCGGTCTCGAAGACGAAGACCTCGCAGTCGGCCGGGATGGTGGCGGCGAGCAGGTTGAGCGAGTCGGTGGTGGAGCGGGTGAAGACGACCTGGTCGCCGGGGCGGCAGTCGAGGAACTCGGCGACGGTGGCGCGGCTGTTCTCGAAGAGGTCGGTGGAGAGCTGGGAGAGGTACCCGGCGCCGCGGTGGACGCTGCCGTAGTAGGGGGCGTACGCGGCGACGTCGTCCCAGACCCGCTGGAGGGCCGGCGCGCTGGCCGCGTAGTCGAGCGCCGCGTAGGTCACCTCGCCGCCGGTGACGAGCGGGACGGTCACGTCCCGGCCGAGGACCGGGAGCGGGGCGGCGCAGCAGGGGTCGGCGGACTCGGCGGCGGTGTCGACGGTGGCGGTGGCGGCGTTCGGGCATGCGGACATGGCGGTATCTCCCGGCATAAAAAGGGCGCGAAAAGGCGTGAAAGGGCCCGCGGGGCGGCAGCGCGCGAAGGGCTGCGCCGCACTACGGGTGGAGAGGGGAAGAGGGGCCGAAAGGGCCCTAACGCATTCGCTTGCTCACGAGACAACGCTCCCTAGAGGACCAAGGACCCCAGGGTTAGGCGCAGGGGTCCGCGCTTGCCGCAGGCTTCTGCTCGTACGGCCTGGTCTTCACCCGGGGCACCCCGCCACGGACGGAGGGTTGCCGGACAGCCGGCCGGGGCCTTGCAGCTGTCACTCATGACCTGTTCCAGAACTTATGCCAGACGATCAATACGCCGCAACCCCGTCCCGGCATCCGGGACGGGGTCGCAATGCTCCGTTCATACGACCTCAGGCGTTGCTGGCGGCGATCCACCGCTCCAGGGAGCGGCGGGCCGCGCCGGAGTCGATCGATTCGGCCGCCTTCGCGATGCCGGCACTCAGCTGCTCCGCCAGGGTGCCCGTGCCGGGATCCAGGGCGGTGAGCGCCGCCGCCGCGTTGAGCAGCACCGCGTCCCGTACCGGACCGGTCTCCCCCGCGAGCAGCCGGCGGGCCACGTCGGCGTTGTACGAGGCGTCGGCGCCGCGCAGGGCCTCCAGGGGGACGAGCTCGATGCCGACGTCCCGAGGGTCGAAGCGCTCCTCGGTGACGCCGCCGTCCTTGACCACCCAGACCCGGGAGGTGGAGGTGGTGGTCAGCTCGTCGAGGCCGTCGTCGCCGCGGAAGACGAGGGCGGAGTTGCCGCGCTCGGCGAAGACCCCGGCGACGACCGGCGCCATGCGCGGGTCGGCGACGCCGACGGCCTGGGCCCGCACCTTGGCCGGGTTGGTCAGCGGGCCGAGGACGTTGAACGTCGTCCGGATGCCCAGCTGGCCTCGGGCCGCGGCGACGTGCCGCAGCGAGGGGTGGAACTTGACCGCGAAGCAGATGGTGATGCCGGCTTCCTCGGCGACCTCGGCGACCCGCCGCGGGGTGAGGTTCAGGTTGATGCCGAGCTTCTCCAGGACGTCGGAGGAGCCGGAGGCGGAGGACGCGGCGCGGTTGCCGTGCTTGACGACCTTGGTGCCCGTGCCGGCGACGACGATCGACGCCATCGTGGAGATGTTGACGGTCTTGGCGCCGTCGCCGCCGGTGCCGACGATGTCGACGGCCGGTCCCGGCACCTCGATCGTGTTGGCGTGCGCGTACATGGTCCGGACGAGGCCGGTGATCTCCTGGACGGTCTCGCCCTTGGCGCGCAGCGCCACCATGAACCCGGCGATCTGGGCGTCGGTCGCCTCGCCGCTCATGATCAGGTCCATCGCCCAGGCGGTGTCGTCGGCGGACAGATCGTTGCCGTCGAGGAGGCCGTTCAGCAGGACGGGCCAGGAGCGGCCCGCCGACGTAGGTCCTCCAGCGGGGGTCGCAGCGCTCATGGCAGCTCCTGATGATCACGTGACGGATACACACCCACCCTATCGACCTCCGGGGACGGCAAAGAGCCCCGTCCATCGAATGGACGGGGCTCTCGCCGTGGCGACCTACAAGGTCAGGTGTTCAGGGTGATCAGTGGTGGCCGTGGCCGCTCTGGATCTCCTTGTACTCCTCGACCGTGGGCTTGGCGATCTGGCTGTCGTCGCCGTAGTAGCCCTTGTTGAGCTTGACCCGGAGCTTCTCCATGCGGCCGATCTTGCGCTCGACGCCGTTCTCGTCGACGGCCGGCGGAAGCTCGGCGGCCTCGTACTGCTCGTGCGCCGTGAGGCGGTGCAGCTCGCCCTGGCTGAGCGGCTCGTGGACCTCGACGAACTCACCGTGCGGCAGGCGCTTGATGATGCCCGACTCGCGGCCGTGCAGCACCTTGTCCTTGTCGCGGCGCTGGAGGCCGAGGCAGATCCGCTTGGTGGCGATGAACGCGATGACCGGACCGGCGAAGAAGAAGATCCGCACGAACCAGGTGATCGAGTTGAGCGACAGGTGGAAGTGCGTCGCCCAGAGGTCGTTTCCACCACCCACGAGCATGATCATGTACGCGGTGATCCAGGCGACACCGAAGGCGGTGCGCGTCGGAGCGTTGCGCGGGCGCTGCGCGATGTGGTGCTCGCGCTTGTCGCCGGTGATCCAGGACTCGATGAACGGGTAGACCGCGATGGCCGCGAGGACCGCCGGGAAGATCGCCAGCGGGATCATCACGCCGAGGACCAGCGTGTGGCCCCACAGGTTGATCTCCCAGCCCGGCATGACACGGATCAGACCCTCGGCGAAGCCCATGTACCAGTCGGGCTGGGCGCCGGTGGACACCTGGTCCGGGCGGTACGGGCCGATGGCCCAGATCGGGTTGATCGAGGCGATCGCCGCGATGACCGCGATGACACCGAAGACCAGGAAGAAGAAGCCTCCGGCCTTCGCCATGTACACGGGCAGCAGCGGCATGCCGACGACGTTGTTGTTCGTCCGGCCGGGGCCGGCGAACTGCGTGTGCTTGTGGACGAACACCAGGATGAGGTGGGCGACCACGAGGCCCAGCATGATGCCGGGGAGCAGCAGCACGTGCGCCGAGTAGAACCGGGCGACGAAGTCGCCGCCGGGGAACTCGCCGCCGAACAGGAACATCGACAGGTACGTGCCGAGGACCGGCACGGACAGGATCGCGCCCTGCATGAAGCGGACACCGGTGCCGGAGAGCAGGTCGTCCGGGAGCGAGTAACCGGTGAAACCGGTGAACATGCCCAGGAAGAACAGCAGGAAGCCGAACAGCCAGTTGATCTCACGCGGCTTGCGGAACGCGCCGGTGAAGAACACGCGCATCATGTGCACGAACATGCCGGCGAGGAAGATCAGCGCCGCCCAGTGGTGGATCTGCCGGATCAGCAGACCACCGCGCACCTCGAAGGAGATGTGCATGGTCGAGTTGAACGCCTCGGACATCAGCTGTCCCTGGAGCGGGACGTACGGTCCGACGTACTCCACCTCGTTCATCGACGGGTGGAAGAACATCGTCAGGTAGACGCCCGTCAGGATGATGATGAGGAAGCTGTAGAGGCAGACCTCGCCCAGCATGAAGGACCAGTGGTCCGGGAAGATCTTCCGCATGTTGGCCTTGGCCAGCGTGTAGATCCCCAGGCGGCCGTCGGCCCAGTCCGCGACCCGCTCGCCGGCGGGCGCTTTCTTCGTTTCGGTCACGGTGCTCATCCGCGCTCCCAGAAGGCAGGACCGACGGGCTCGTCGAAGTCGCCGAGCGCCTCGAGGAAGCCCTTGTCGTTCACGCCGATCCGCAGCTGCGGGAGGGCGTGACCGGCCGGGCCGAAGATGACGCGGGCGCCGTCGGAGAGGTCGAAGGTGGACTGGTGGCACGGGCAGAGCACGTGGTGCGTCTGCTGCTCGTACAGGGAGATCGGGCAGCCCACGTGGGTGCAGATCTTCGAGAACGCGACGATGCCCTCGTGGGACCACTCGAGCTCGCGCTTGTCCTTGATGTCCTCCGGCTGGATCCGGACGATCATCAGGGCGGCCTTGGCGATCTCGGTCTGGAAGTGCTCGTCGTGCTCCGAGAGGCCCTCGGGCATCGCGAAGGTCAGCGAACCGACCGCGACGTCCTCGGGACGCAGCGGCTCGTTCGTGTTCATGTTGATGAGCTGAAGACCCTTGGCCCACAGCGTGGACCGGAGCTTCTTCTCGGGCAGCGGGCCCATGTCACGCAGCAGCACGATGCCGGAGAGCGGCACGAGCGCCAGCGCGCCGAACATCGTGTTGCGGATGAGCTTGCGGCGGCCCATGCCCGACTCCGCGGCACCGGCCGCGAAGTCCGCCATGACCTTCGCCTTGACCTCGGGCGACGCCTGCATCGGGTGACGCTCGTCGGCGACCTCGACGTCGGACATCAGGGTGCGGGCCCAGTGGACCGCGCCCGCGCCGATGAAGAAGAGGGCGGCACCGAGGGTCAGACCCAGGGCGAAGTTGAGCGCGGACACGTGGCCGAAGGGCCAGATGTACACGATCTTGTCGACCGGGAAGATCACGTACGAGGCGATGAAGCCGACGGTGGCCAGCATCGACAGCGTGAACATGAAGGCGACCGCACGCTCGGACCGGCGGGCGGCCCGCTCGTCGATGTCCTGGATGCGGGGCTTGTGGGGCGGGAGGCCCGGGTCGGCGAACGGGTCGTCGGCGACCTTCACCGCGCCGTGCGCGGTGTCCTGCCCTGCCGGCAGGGTCTCTTCTGGAATCTCTTGGCTACTCATGACTTCTTGGCCTTAGCGGTGTGGGCCGCGACCCAGATGGCAACTGCGATCAGCGCACCCAGGCCGAAGACCCAGGCGAACAGGCCCTCGCTGACGGGGCCGAGGCCACCGAGCTTGAAACCGCCCGGGCTCTCGGACTTGTCGCTGTTGACGGCCTGGACGTACGCGATGATGTCCTTCTTCTCCTTCTCCGGCATCGTCGTGTCGGGGAAGGACGGCATGTTCTGCGGGCCGGTCTGCATGGCCTCGTAGAGGTGCTTCGGGTCCACGCCCTCGAGGGACGGGGCGTACTTGCCGTAGGTCAGCGCGCCACCCTCACCGGTGAAGTTGTGGCACTGGGCACAGTTGGTGCGGAACAGCTCGCCACCCTTGGCGATGTCGGCACCGTCAGGGCTGTACTGGCCCTCGGTCGGCTTGATCGGGCCGGCACCGAGGGAGGCCACGTACGCCGCGAGCTGGTCGATCTCAGCCTGCGTGTAGATGGTCGGCTTCTTCGGGACCTGGGCGCCCGGCTGCTGGGCCGGCATACGGCCCGTGCCGACCTGGAAGTCCACGGCGGCCGAGCCCACGCCGACCAGGGAGGGGCCGTCAGTGGTGCCCTGACCGCCGGTTCCGTGGCAGCTGGCGCAGCCGACGGAGTAGAGCTTCTTGCCCTCCTCGATGGCGAGGGACTGGGCGGTTTCATCGGCCTTCGCCGTGCCCGCGGGCGCGAACGCGGCGTACAGCCCCCCAGTGGCCGCCAGCGCGAGAAGTAGGACGACGACCGCCGCCAGCGGATGGCGTCGTCGTGCGGAGAGCTTTTTCACGGATTACCCCGGTGTCAGGATCTTCTGCGTCGATGCTTGCTGGATGTCTCGGTCCGCCGTGGAGGCGGAACCGATTACTTGATCATGTAGATCGTGGCGAAGAGGCCGATCCAGACGACATCGACGAAGTGCCAGTAGTAGGACACGACGATGGCGGCGGTTGCCTGCTCGTGAGTGAACCTCTTGGCGGCGTACGTCCGGCCGAGGACCAGCAGGAAGGCGATGAGACCGCCCGTCACGTGCAGGCCGTGGAAGCCGGTGGTCAGGTAGAACACCGAGCCGTACGGGTTGGAGGACAGCGAGAGGCCGTCCGTCTTGACCAGCTCGGTGTACTCGAAGACCTGGCCGCCGATGAAGATCGCACCCATCACGAACGTGATCACGAACCACGTCCGGAGCTTCTTCACATCGCCCCGCTCCGCGGCGAAGACGCCGAGCTGGCAGGTGAGGGAGGAGAGCACCAGGATCGTGGTGTTGGTCGCCGAGAACGGGAAGTTCAGGGCCGAGGCCTGTTCTTCCCAGAACTCGGGGCCCATCACCGATCGCAGGGTGAAGTACATCGCGAAGAGGGCCGCGAAGAACATCAGCTCGGAACTCAACCAGATGATGGTTCCGACGCTGGTGAGGTTCGGTCGATTGACCGACGGGTGCGCGTGCCCTGTTTCTACTGTCGTTACTGTCGCCACGACCGACATTATGTCGGTCGCTTATCCCGCCCTCACTCCGGGGGGTGCCGTTCGGAGTGTCAGAGGGGTGTGTCCTGCCCGAACGGCCCAGCGCCGGGGCCGCCGAGCACCGTTCGAACAGGTGTTGAACGGGTGTTGACGGGGTGTGGAGCGGAGTAGCATCCGGCGCATCGATCGACGACCTTCCCACGGACTTCCCCACGGAGGAACGATGCAGTCGAGTGCCACGGTCCTGGTCTACAGCGACGACGCGAACACCCGCGCGCAGGTGCGGCTCGCGGCCGGGCGCAGGCCCGCGACCGACGTTCCCCCGGTCGAGTTCGTGGAGTGCGCGACGCTGCCGGCCGTGCTCAAGCGCCTCGACGAGGGCGGGATCGACGTGTGCGTGCTCGACGGCGAGGCGGTGCCCGCCGGAGGCATGGGGGTCTGCCGGCAGATCAAGGACGAGGTCTTCCACTGCCCGCCGGTGCTGCTGCTGATCGGGCGCCCGCAGGACGCCTGGCTGGCCACCTGGAGCCGCGCGGACGCCGCGGTCACTCTTCCGGTGGAACCGGTCGAGTTCGCGGCGTCCCTGGCGGCCCTGCTGCGCTCGCGCCTGTCGATCGACGCGTGAGCGGGCGCCCGCGTTAGTCAGATCGAGGGCCTCAGATTGGCCTTCTCGGTGGTGGTCGCCGGGTCGCCGGCGGCCTCCACCAGGGCGCTGCCCTGGCGCCACTTGCTCCACTCCATGTTCCAGTCGCCGAAGCCGTTGCCGAAGGTGTCCATCGTGTCGCCGATGCTGTTGACGACGCGGACGACGTCCCCGGGGCGGACGGTCTCGTAGAACCAGGCCGCGTTCTCCGTCGACATGCCGACACAGCCGTGGCTGACGTTCTCCACGCCCTGCGAGCCCACGGACCAGGGGGCCGCATGCACGTACTCGCCGCTCCAGGTGACCCGGGTGGCGTAGTACACGGGCAGGTCGTACGAGTCGGAGCTGCCCTCCGCGATGCCGATGCTGGTGCCCCGCATCCGGACGTAGTACTCCTTGCCGAGCACCACCTTGATGCCGTTTCGGGTGGAGAAGCCGGGCTTGCCGGTGGTCACCGGAATGGTGTTGATCACTTCTCCGTTGCGCTTCACGGTCATCTGGTGCGTCTCGGCGTCCGTGACGGCCTCGATCCGGTCGCCGATCTTCAGCTTCAGCGCCTTGGAGGCGCCGCCGTAGAGCTTGTCGCCGACCTTGAGGCCGTCCAGGTTGCCGGTGACCGTGACGAGCGCCCCGGCCGGCCAGTACTCCTCCGGACGGAAGTGCAGGTTCTTGTCGTCCACCCAGTACCAGGAGCCCTCGACGGCGGGCGTGGAGCGGACCTTGAGGGCCCGTTCGACGATCGCGCGCGAGGACCGGTCCTTGACGGGGAGGCTGAGCTCCGCCGTGATGGGCTGTCCGACGCCGTACGTGCCCGCCTCCGGCCCGAAGGTCACGGTCAGGGCCCGTTTGGCCGGAGCCGTCTCGAAAGTGAACGTACGGGCGCCTGGAGCGCCGTCCTCGTCCTCGGTGGCCACGTGGACCGTGTAGCGGGCGCCGGCCGCCAGGGAGGCCGTGGAGCGCCAGCGCTGTCCGTCCGCGGTGAGTTCGCCGGCCAGGTGGTGGCCGGAGGCGTCGATGGCGGTGACGTCGGTGATCCGGGCGTCGTCGTCCTTGGCGGTGATCTCCAGGGGCTTCTCCGGGTCCGCCTTGGCGCCGTCGGCGGGGGCGTTGACCGCGAGCTGGTCCGCCGCGTCGTAGGCCTTCTCCGACAGCGGGTGGCTGTCGGAGCCGGCGCAGGCCGTGGCGCCGGCGGTGACGGTGACGGCCAGAAGAGTGCAGCTCAGAACAGTCCGAATGCGCGGCGTGTCGTTCATGACTTCACGCTAAGGACGATCCTCGCGACCGGCGCGTCGAGTGCTGCAAAAGAGGGGCCCGGACGCTTCGGTGACGAAGTGTCCGGGCCCCTCGGTGTGCTCCGGTGCGGAGCGGGGTACCGCTACTGGTTCTGGTTCTCGCCGCGGTAGAACTCGAAGACCCAGCCGAACAGGCCGACGAGGATCAGCGGGGCGGAGAAGTACAGGATCCACCAGCCCATCGCGATCGCGAGGAAGGCGAGCGCGCCACCGACGGCCAGCGAGAGCGGCTGCCAGCTGTGCGGGGCGAAGAAGCCCACCTCACCGGCCTCGTCCGCGACGTCGGCCTCCTTGTCGTCCTGCGCCATCGCGTCGACACGCTTGGCCGTGAAGGCCAGGTAGTAGCCGATCATGATGGACAGGCCGAAGGCCAGGAAGAGCGCCGTCGTACCGACCGGCTCCTTGGACCAGACGCCGTACACGATCGCCATGGCAAGGATGAAGACGCTCAGCCAGATGAACATCTTGCCCTGGATCTTCACTTGCCGGCCTCCTTGCTGCCCGTGAGGGCCGCGGCCTCGTGCGGCTTGTTCTCGAGCTGGTCGAGAGCGGCGATCTCAGGGTGGTGCAGGTCGAACGCCGGGGATTCCGAACGGATCCGCGGCAGGGTGAGGAAGTTGTGCCGCGGCGGCGGGCAGGACGTCGCCCACTCGAGCGAACGGCCGTAGCCCCACGGGTCGTCGACCTCGATCTTCTTGCCGTACTTGGCGGTCTTCCAGACGTTGTAGAAGAACGGCAGCATGGACAGACCGAGCAGGAACGAGGAGATCGTCGAGATCGTGTTCAGCGTGGTGAAGCCGTCGGCGTTCAGGTAGTCCGCGTAACGACGCGGCATGCCCTCGGCACCGAGCCAGTGCTGCACCAGGAACGTGCCGTGGAAGCCCACGAACAGCGTCCAGAACGTCATCTTGCCGAGGCGCTCGTCGAGCATCTTGCCGGTGAACTTCGGCCACCAGAAGTGGAAGCCGGAGAACATCGCGAAGACGACGGTGCCGAAGATGACGTAGTGGAAGTGCGCCACGACGAAGTACGAGTCCGAGACGTGGAAGTCCATCGGGGGCGAGGCCAGGATGACGCCGGTCAGACCACCGAAGGTGAAGGTGATCAGGAAGCCGACGGCCCAGAGCATCGGGGTCTCGAAGGACAGCGAGCCCTTCCACATCGTTCCGATCCAGTTGAAGAACTTCACGCCGGTCGGTACGGCGATGAGGAACGTCATGAAGGAGAAGAACGGGAGGAGCACGCCACCGGTGACGTACATGTGGTGCGCCCACACGGTCACGGACAGACCGGCGATCGCGATGGTCGCGGCCACCAGACCGATGTAGCCGAACATCGGCTTACGGCTGAAGACCGGGATGACCTCGGAGATGATGCCGAAGAACGGCAGGGCGATGATGTACACCTCTGGGTGTCCGAAGAACCAGAAGAGGTGTTGCCAGAGCAGTGCTCCGCCGTTCGCCGCGTCGAAGACGTGGGCACCGAACTTGCGGTCCGCCTCCAGGGCGAACAGCGCGGCCGCCAGGACCGGGAAGGCGAGCAGGACCAGGACACCGGTCAGCAGCACGTTCCAGGTGAAGATCGGCATGCGGAACATCGTCATGCCCGGAGCGCGCATGCAGATGATCGTGGTGATGAAGTTGACCGAACCGAGGATCGTGCCGAAGCCGGAGAAGGCCAGACCCATGATCCACATGTCGGCGCCGACACCCGGCGAGCGGACGGCGTCCGACAGCGGGGAGTAGGCGAACCAGCCGAAGTCGGCCGCACCCTGCGGGGTGAGGAAGCCGGCCACCGCGATGATCGAGCCGAAGAGGTACAGCCAGTACGCGAACATGTTCAGCCGCGGGAACGCCACGTCGGGCGCGCCGATCTGCAGCGGCATGATCCAGTTCGCGAATCCGGCGAACAGCGGCGTCGCGAACATCAGCAGCATGATCGTGCCGTGCATCGTGAACGCCTGGTTGAACTGCTCGTTCGACATGATCTGCGTGCCCGGACGGGCCAGCTCGGCGCGCATGAAGAGCGCCATGAGTCCGCCGATGATGAAGAAGACGAACGACGTGACCAGGTACATCGTCCCGATCGTCTTGTGGTCGGTGGTGGTCAGCCACTTGATGACCACGTTGCCGGGCTGCTTGCGCCTGACGGGCAGCTCGTTCTCGTACGAGTCCTCGGCTGCGGAGGTCTGGGTTTCGTCGTGGATGCTCACAGTTGGTGCTTCTCCGCATTCCTGGCCGGGTCCGACTGCACGATGCCAGACGGGATGTAGCCGGTCTGCCCCTTCTCGGCCAGCTCCTTCAGGTGCTGCTGGTAGCGCTCCGGGGAGACCACCTTGACGTTGAAGAGCATCCGGGAGTGGTCGACACCGCACAGCTCGGCGCACTTGCCGAGGAAGGTGCCTTCCTGCGTCGGAATGACCTCGAAGGCGTTCGTGTGACCCGGGATGACGTCCTGCTTCATGAGGAAGGGGACCACCCAGAACGAGTGGATGACGTCACGGGAGGTCAGGACGAAACGGACCTTCTCGCCCTTCGGCAGCCACAGGGTCGGGCCCGGGTTGCCGGTCTGCGGGTTCCGGTCGCCGGGGACGCCGGCGTCGTAGACACCGCCCGCGTTCTCCGGGAAGTCCGCGAGGAACTTGTCCGGGAGCGAGGCGAGGTTCTTGTCCGTCTTGGCGTCACCCTTCACACCGGGCACGTTCTCGACGTAGTTGAAGCCCCAGCTCCACTGGTAGCCGACCACGTTGACCGTGTGGGGCGGCTTCGGGGTGAGCTCGAGGAGCTTCGACTCGTCGCGCGCGGTGAAGTAGAAGAGCACCGAGACGATGATGAGCGGGGTGACCGTGTACAGCGCCTCGATGGGCATGTTGTAACGGGTCTGCGGAGGTACCTCGACCTTGGTCCGGCTGCGCCGGTGGAAGATGGTGGCCCAGAGGATCAGGCCCCACACCAGGATGCCCGTGATGAGGGCGGCGGCCCAGGAACCCTGCCACAGGGAGAGGATCCGAGGCGCCTCTTCCGTGACGGGGGTGGGCATGCCAAGGCGGGGGAAGTCTTCCCAGTTGTACGAGCAGCCCGTGGCTGTCGCCAGGATCAGGCCCGCAGTCAGCACCTGCGGCAGCTTCCGCCGCATCGGGCGCCGCGACGAGCGGTCGGAGCCGTTGGGACTCACGTAGCGCCTTCCCGAGAGTCTCGGCCCGCAGTGGTCGGCCACGGCCGTCCGTCTCGCTGGTCGGTCGCCGCCCCGGCCGCGGGCAGGGGTTTGGATGTTTATGCGGACCAAACCCTACTGGACGCTATTTGGGGTCGCGCGGGGAGGGTGCCCAACGCGCCGTCCGAGCCCCCGAAGGGGTGGACTCCGACCCTCCGGAGGGGGGTCGGGGAGGCCCGTTCGGGGGGCTGGCGGCGTGGTGGGGCAGGGTGGTGACGGGGGGTCATGGAGGGGCGGGGCCTCCGGTGGCCGGGGGGTCATGGAGGAGCGGGGGCCTCCGGTAGCCGGGGGGTCAGGGGACGCGGGCACTCCGGTCGCCGCCCTGCCGCAGGGGACGCGGCCGCCCTGGCGGGCGTTCACCCGGGCCGGCGAGGGACGCCGACCCTGTACCGGCGAGGGGCGCTCGCCCAGGGGCCTGCCAGGGGCGTCCCGTCGCAGGGCCTACCGTGGGCGGATGCCGTACTTCGACGCCGCGTCCGCCGCTCCGCTGCACCCCGTCGCCCGTCAGGCGCTGCTCGCCTCCCTCGACGAGGGCTGGGCCGACCCGGCCCGGCTGTACCGGGAGGGGCGGCGGGCCCGGCTGCTGCTCGACGCGGCCCGGGAGGCCGCGGCGGAGGCCGTGGGGTGCCGGCCGGACGAGCTCGTGTTCACTCCTTCGGGGACGCGCGCCGTTCACGCCGGAATCTCCGGCGCGCTCGCGGGGCGTCGGCGTGTCGGAAACCGGCTCGTCGTCTCCGCGGTCGAGCACTCCTCCGTCCTGCACGCGGGCGAGACGCACGCGGCGGCGGGCGGCACGGTGACCGAGGTGCCGGTGGACCGGTCGGGGGCCGTGGACGCGGACGCCTTCGCGGCGGCCCTCGTCCCCGGCACGGCCCTGGCGTGTCTCCAGTCGGCCAACCACGAGGTGGGGACCGAGCAGCCGGTGGCCGAGGCCGTCGAGGCCTGCCGGGCGGCGGAGGTGCCGCTGCTCGTGGACGCGGCGCAGTCGCTGGGCTGGGGCCCGGTGGCGGGCGGCTGGTCGCTGCTCGCGGCGAGCGCGCACAAGTGGGGCGGGCCGGCGGGGGTCGGGCTGCTCGCCGTACGAAAGGGGGTCAGGTTCGCACCGCAAGGCCCCTCCGACGAACGGGAGTCGGGCCGGGCCCCGGGCTTCGAGAACCTGCCCGCGATCGTGGCGGCGGCGGCCTCGCTGCGGGCGGTCCGGGCGGAGGCGGAGGCCGAGGGGGCGCGGCTGCGGGCGCTCGTGGACCGGATCCGGGCACGGGTGCCTCAGCTGGTGCCGGACGTGGAGGTGGTGGGCGACGCGGAGCGCCGGCTCCCCCATCTCGTCACGTTCTCCTGCCTGTACGTCGACGGGGAGACGCTGCTGCACGAGCTGGACCGGGAGGGTTTCTCCGTTTCGTCCGGTTCGTCGTGCACGAGCTCGACGCTGACGCCCAGCCATGTGCTGCGCGCGATGGGGGTGCTGAGCGAGGGGAACGTCCGGGTGTCGCTGCCGGCGGGGACGTCGGAGGAGGACGTGGACCGCTTCCTCGCGGTGCTGCCTGAGGTGGTGGCGGGGGTACGGGAGCGGCTGGGCGCCCCCGTCTCCGCGTCGTCCGCGCCGGCGCCCTCGGGCTCCCTCGTCGTGGACTCCCTGGGCAAGCGGTGCCCGATCCCGGTGATCGAACTCGCGAAGGTGATCGGCGAGGTGCCGGTGGGCGGGACGGTGACGGTCCTCTCGGACGACGAGGCGGCGCGGCTCGACATTCCGGCGTGGTGCGAGATGCGGGGCCAGGAGTACGTGGGCGAGTCGCCGTGGGCGGGGGGCGGCACGGCGTACGTCGTCCGCCGGACCTCATAGCGCCCCGCGCCCGCCCGTTGTGGGCCTGCGGCCCGCCCGTTGTGGGCATGCGTTCCGCCGGGGCGGAACGGGTGGGCACAACGGAACGGCGCCCTTGCCGGCGCCAGAGGCCCCCGCGCCCTGACCCGCACCTGACGTGCGCCGCACTCGTGGTGCGGGTCCAGGCACGGAACGCGGAGGCGCCGCTGAAGGCGCCGTCCCGTGTGCCCACCCTCCCCCGAGCTCTCGGCTTCGCTCGAGCAGGGGGGACCCCCCTCGCCCCAGCGGGACGCCTGCCCACACGGGGGGGGTGGCCCGGGGCATCGTCCCGGCGGGCGCGGGCACACGGGGGTGGGCCGGGGCGCCGCCCCGCCGGGTGCGGGCGCAGCCGGGCGGGGCAGGCTCGGGCCCCGGGGGCGTCAGGCCAGGTGGGGGTGGATCTCCGTGGCCGCTTCCTCGCCGTACGCCTTCGTGAAGCGCTCCATGAAGTGCGCCCGCCGCAGCGTGTACTCCTGCGTGCCCAGCGTCTCGATGACCAGCGTCGCCAGCATGCAGCCGACCTGCGCCGCCCGCTCCAGGCCGACGCCCCAGGACAGGCCCGTGAGGAAGCCCGCGCGGAAGGCGTCGCCGACGCCGGTGGGGTCGACCTTGGCGGTCTCCTCGGCGCAGCCGACCTCGATGGGGGTCTCGCCGACCCGCTCGATGCGGACGCCGCGCGAGCCGAGGGTGGTGATGCGGTGGCCGACGCGGGAGAGGATCTCCTCCTCGGTCCAGCCGGTCTTGGACTCGATGAGGCCCTTCTCGTACTCGTTCGAGAAGAGGTACATGGCGCCGTCGAGCAGCGTGCGGATCTCCTCGCCGTCCATGCGGGCGATCTGCTGGGAGAAGTCGGCGGCGAAGGGGATGGACCGGGTCCGGCACTCCTCCGTGTGGCGGAGCATCGCCTCGGGGTCGTCGGCGCCGATGAGGACCAGGTCGAGCCCGCCCACGCGGTCGGCGACGGCCTTGAGCTCGATCAGCCGGGCCTCGCTCATCGCGCCGGTGTAGAAGGAGCCGATCTGGTTGTGGTCCGCGTCGGTGGTGCAGACGAAGCGGGCGGTGTGCAGGACCTCGGAGATCCGCACGGAGGCCGTGTCGACGCCGTGGCGGTCGAGCCAGGCGCGGTACTCGTCGAAGTCGTAGCCGGCCGCGCCGACCAGGATCGGGTTGCCGCCGAGCTGTCCCATGCCGAAGCAGATGTTGGGGGCGACACCTCCCCGGCGCACGTCCAGGTTGTCGACGAGGAAGGAGAGGGACACCGTGTGGAGCTGGTCGGCCACGAGCTGGTCGGCGAACCGGCCGGGGAAGGTCATGAGGTGGTCGGTGGCGATGGAGCCGGTGACTGCGATACGCACGGCGGGGCGCTCCTGCGGGAAGGCGGTAATGACAGTTCACGCTACCCGTTGGGTGGTGTCCTGCCGAACAGTGGAAACTACCCCAGAGTAGGTCTTTTCCCTGGAGTGGTGCGGTGCATACGGTGCGCCCATGACCATGTACCCCGCTCCCCGAGAGCGACACGAGTCCGAGTTGAGCCTCGCCCAGCTGCGCGGGGACGGCGCTCGGATGGCCCCCCACTGGGTCACCCCGGTCTCCCCCGAGCCCGTACGGGTCTCCCCCGCGTCGATCCACGGGGTCGTCGTCCCGGCGGCCTCGGCGCGGCTGATCGACGCCACCACCGAGTACGGAGGCTGACGGAGGGAACCGTCCGCGCGTCCGCTCCGTCCCATCGGCGTCCGGTCGAGACGAGGGAGCGTTGCGGTGAGCGGTACGGAGAACGTGCGGAGGCGACGGAACGTCCTGGCCGCCTCGGTGGCGGCGGGTGTGCTGCTCGCCGGGGGCGGTGGCGTCTATCTGGCCGTCGCCGCGACGGCGCCGGGCGAGGGCACGCCGGCCGCGTCGGCGGCCAAGGCCGCCGACGCGGCCGGGACGCCGGCGCCGCCGCGCCCGGAGGCCGGCGGCGGTACGGGCGGCGTTCACGGGATCGCGCCCGGTGAGCCCGACCCGAGCGGCGGTTCGCGCGGGACGGTCTACAAAGCCAAGGGCCCCCTCCCCCATGGGCCCTCCTCGGCCGCGGTCCACCGGCCCGAGGGCCTGGTCACCTCGGCCGAGGTGACCAGGCTGGCCGAGGCGCTCGGGATCGAGGGCCGGCCGGTCCTGGTCGGGGACGTCTGGACGATCCGGCCCGAGAAGGACGGTCAGGGTCCGCGCCTGGACGTGGCGAAGGCGGCTCCCGGCAGCTGGACGTACTCCTGGTACGACGGCGGCCCGGCCGGCGACGCCTGCCTCAAGGGCCCCGCGTGCCCGCCCCCGGGTCAGGCGAAGCCCCCGACCGCGGGCCGTACGCCGGTGAGCGAGGCCGCGGCGAAGGCGGCGGCCGTCCCCGTCCTGAAGGCCCTCGGCCAGGACGACGCGAAGGTGGACGCGACCCAGGTGATGAACGGCTCGGTGCGGGTCGTCAACGCCGATCCGGTGGTGGACGGGCTGCCGACCTACGGCTGGTCGACGGGGCTGCACATCGGCTCGGACGGCCGGCCGGTCGCCGGGAGCGGGACGCTCAAGGCGCCGGTGAAGGGCGACACGTATCCGGTGCTCGGGGCGGAGAAGGCGCTCGCGGAGCTGAACGAGGCCTCGAAGGGCACCGGCCCGGTCGGCATCGGCGGCTGCGCGACCGACCCGCCGGCCGGAGCCGGGGTCGACGGGAACGGCAAGGAGAGCGGGAAGCCCGCCCCCGCCGTGCCCTGCCGGACCTCCGGGGACATCGCGCCGCCGGTCGAGGTCCCGGTGACGGGTGCCGTCTTCGGGCTGGCCGCGCGGGACGTGGCGGGCGAGCGGCAGCTCGTACCGGCGTGGCTGTTCACGGCGGACCCGGTGGACGCGGCGCCGTACACGGTGGTGGAGCCGGCGGTGGCCCGTGAGCACCTGTCGCCCCCGGACGAGGGCACGGCGCCGGCCAGCCGGATCGAGTCGTACCGGACGGCGGAGGACGGCAGGAAGCTGACGGTCACCTTCTGGGGCGGGGTGTGCAGCACGTACACCGCGAAGGCCGTGGAGACCCCGGAGAAGGTGACCGTGCGGATCGACGAGAAGTCCGACCCCGGGCGGGCCTGCATCATGATCGCCAAGGAGATCACGCTGACCGTGACGCTGCAGAGCCCGCTCGGCGACCGGCCCGTGGTGGACGCGGCCAGCGGGCAGGCCGTGCCGCGGCGCTGAGCGCGCCCGGGTACGCGTGAGGGCGGCGGCTCCGGGAATCCCCGGGGCCGCCGCCCTCAGCCACGTACAGGCTTAGCTGAACGAGTCGCCGCAGGCGCAGGAGCCCGTGGCGTTCGGGTTGTCGATCGTGAAGCCCTGCTTCTCGATCGTGTCGACGAAGTCGATCGACGCGCCGCCCAGGTACGGGGCGCTCATGCGGTCGGTGACGACCTTGACGCCGTCGAAGTCCTTCACGACGTCGCCGTCGAGCGAGCGCTCGTCGAAGAACAGCTGGTAACGCAGGCCGGAGCAGCCGCCGGGCTGAACGGCGACGCGCAGGGCCAGGTCCTCACGGCCTTCCTGGTCGAGGAGGGCCTTGACCTTGGCCGCGGCGGCGTCGGACAGGAGGATGCCGTCGCTGACAGTGGTCTTCTCGTCCGATACGGACATCTGCTTCTCTCCCGGTGTGTACGGAGACTGCTTGCCGACGGTTGCAACCGACGGTGCCCCGGAATCATTCCGGGCCGAGCAAGGGTCTTTCCTTCTTTCATGCTCGCACACCCTGTCCAGGAGCGCGGACAGCGAATTCGTCACATCGACACTATGGACATCGTCAATCTGACGTGAACCGGTTATGATAGATAGCGTCATTTCGACGAAAAGGTTTCCCCGAAGAAAGGGTGCGTGACGTGACCACCGCCCAGCCCCTGGATGTCCAGCCGACGCCGCTCGCCCTGCTCCTGCTCGGCCGCGAGGCCGACCCGAAGAGCGAGCGCGGCGTGGAGTGTCCTGGCGATCTCCCGTCGCCCTCCGACCCTGACCTCGTGGAGCGTGCCCGCGCCGCGAAGGAGAAGCTCGGGGACAAGGTCTTCGTCCTCGGCCACCACTACCAGCGCGACGAGGTCATCCAGTTCGCCGATGTGACCGGTGACTCCTTCAAGCTCGCGCGCGACGCCGCCGCCAAGCCCGAGGCCGAGTACATCGTCTTCTGCGGTGTGCACTTCATGGCGGAGTCCGCCGACATCCTCACCGGCGACGAGCAGAAGGTCGTCCTGCCCGACCTCGCGGCCGGCTGCTCGATGGCCGACATGGCCACCGCCGAGCAGGTCGCCGAGTGCTGGGACGTGCTGACCGAGGCCGGCATCGCCGAGCAGGTCGTGCCCGTCTCGTACATGAACTCCTCGGCCGACATCAAGGCCTTCACCGGCAAGCACGGGGGCACGATCTGCACCTCGTCCAACGCCGAGCGCGCCCTGAACTGGGCCTTCGAGCAGGGCGAGAAGGTGCTGTTCCTGCCGGACCAGCACCTGGGCCGCAACACCGCCGTCCGCGACATGGGCATGTCCCTGGACGACTGCGTGCTCTACAACCCGCACAAGCCGAACGGCGGGCTCACCGTCGAGGAGCTGCGCGCCGCCAAGATGATCCTGTGGCGGGGCCACTGCTCGGTGCACGGGCGCTTCTCGCTGGACTCGGTGAACGACGTGCGCGAGCGCATCCCGGGCGTGAACGTGCTCGTCCACCCCGAGTGCAAGCACGAGGTCGTCGCCGCCGCGGACTACGTGGGCTCGACCGAGTACATCATCAACACCCTGGAGGCGGCCCCGGCCGGTTCCAAGTGGGCGATCGGCACGGAGCTGAACCTCGTCCAGCGGCTGGCGAACCGGTTCGCCGACCAGGGCAAGGAGATCGTCTTCCTCGACAAGACGGTCTGCTTCTGCTCGACCATGAACCGCATCGACCTCCCCCACCTGGTGTGGACGCTGGAGTCCCTGGCCGAGGGCAACCTCGTCAACCAGATCCAGGTCGACAAGGAGACGGAGAGCTTCGCCAAGCTGGCGCTTGAGCGGATGCTGGCTCTGCCGTAACGATTCCCCGTACAGGCATCGGCTCCTCGTACGGAGACACGGAAGGGGCGCCCCGCACGCTGCGGGGCGCCCCTTCGTCATGCCGTACGGATCAGACCGCGGCCGGCTCCTTGGCCTGCGGCGGGACCGCGGCGTCGCCGCCCGCCTTCTTCTCCCGCTTCGCCGCCTTCTTCTTCGCGCGGCGCTCCTTGCGGAGCTCCACCATCGCGTAGAGCGTCGGGACGAGGAGGAGGGTGAGCAGCGTCGAGGTGATCAGACCGCCGATCACCACCACGGCCAGCGGCTGGGCGATGAAGCCGCCCTCGCCGGTGACGCCGAGGGCCATCGGCAGCAGGGCGAAGATCGTCGCCAGGGCGGTCATCAGGATCGGGCGGAGCCGGTGCCGGCCACCCTCGATCACCGCTTCGACGACGCCCAGGCCCTGCGCCCGGTACTGGTTGATCAGGTCGATCAGGACGATCGCGTTGGTGACGACGATGCCGATGAGCATCAGCATGCCGATCATCGCCGGGACGCCCATCGCCGTGCCGGTGGCCACGAGGAGACCGATCGCGCCGGTCGCGGCGAACGGGATCGAGACCAGCAGGATCAGCGGCTGGATCAGCGACCGGAAGGTCGCGACGAGCAGCATGAAGACGATCGCCACGGCGGCGAGCATCGCCAGGGCCATCTTGCCGGTGGCCTCGGACTGGTCCTGGGAGACGCCGCCGATGGAGGCGGTGGCACCCTCGGGCAGGTCGAGCGCCTTGATCTTCGTCTGGAGCTCGGCGCTCACCGCACCGGTGTTGTCCGTGGTCGGCTTGGCCGTGATCGTGGCCGCGCGGGCGCCGTCGATCCGGGTCATGGAGACCGGACCGGGCACCAGCTCGACGTGCGCGATGTCGCCGAGCTTCACCGGGCCGAGCGGCAGCGCCTTCAGCGCGGCCAGCGTGGTGGCCGGGTGGGCCGAGGTGATCAGGACGTCCCGCTCGGTGTCGTCGAGGATCGCCTTGGCGGCCGGGGTGCCGTGCACCGCCTGGGCGACGACCATGCCGAGGCTGGTGTCGTCGAAGCCGGCGTCGGCCGCCTTCTCGTTGGCCCGGACCGAGATCCGCGGCACCGACTGGGACAGGTCGCTCTGCACGTCGGAGACGTTCTTCAGCTTGGTGACGGCCTGCGTGACCTGCTCGGCCGCCTTCTTCAGGATCGCCGGGTCGGCGGCCTTGACGACCACGCTGAGGTCCTGGTTGCCGAAGCCGTCACCGGCGGCGACGGTCGTGTCGCCGATGCCGTCGAGCTTGCCGAGCGCCTCGTGCAGGGCGTCCCGGGTCTTCTCGTACGAGGCGGAGTCCTCCAGGGTGACCTGGTACGACGCCTGGTTGGAGCCGGTGCCGCCGCCGAAGGCCGCCATGAAGCCGGAGGAGCCGACGGTGACCTGGTAGTCCTTGACGCCCTCGGTGCCGGCGAGGACCTTCTCGACCTTCTTCGCGGCCTCGTCGGAGGCGGCGAGGCTGGTGCCCGGGGCCAGCTTCTGCTTGACCGTCAGGACCTTCTGCTCGCCCTGGTCGAAGAAGTTGGTCTTCAGGAGCGGCGCCATGCCGAAGGTGCCGAAGAGGACCACGAGGGCGATGACGACGCTGGTGAAGCGGCGCCGGGTGGCGAACCGCAGCACCGGGACGTACGCGCGCTGGAGACGGCTCTTCGTCTCCTTCTCCTCGGCCAGTCGGCGGGCCTCCTCCGGGTCCGCGGAGGTGCCCTTGGGGGCGCGCAGGAACCAGTACGACAGGACCGGGACGACCGTCAGGGAGACGAGCAGCGAGGCGAGCAGCGCGGCGGTGACGGTGAGGCTGAAGGAGCCGAACAGCTCGCCGATCATGCCGCCGACCAGGCCGATCGGCAGGAAGACGGCGACGGTGGTGAGGGTCGAGGAGGTGACCGCGCCGGCGACCTCCTTGACGGCGGTGATGATCGCGGCCTGCCGCTCCTCGCCGTATCCGAGGTGCCGCTTGATGTTCTCCAGGACCACGATCGAGTCGTCGACGACCCGGCCGATGGCGATGGTGAGCGCGCCGAGCGTCAGCACGTTCAGGGACAGGTCGCGGGTCCACAGCACGATCAGGGCGAGGACGACCGAGAGCGGGATGGAGACCGCGGTGACCAGCGTGGAGCGCAGCGAGGCCAGGAAGACCAGGATGACGAGGACGGCCATGACGAGGCCGAGCGCACCCTCGGTGGTGAGGCCGGAGATCGACTTGGCGACGGCCGGGCCCTGGTCGGAGACCACGGTCAGCTCGGCGCCGGCGCCGAGGTCCTTGCGCAGCTCCGGCAGCTTGTCCTTGACCGCGTCGGAGATGGCGACGGCGCTGCCGTCCTTGTCCATGGTGGCCAGGACGGCGAGGCTGGGCTTGCCGTCGGTGCGGGTCAGGGAGACCGGGGTGGCCTCCGTCTGCTTCACGGTGGCGACGTCGGCGAGGCGGACCGCCTTGCCCTTCTCGGGCTTGATCCGCAGGTCCTGGATCTGCTGCAGCGAGGTGTAGCCGCCGCCGACCTGGACGGTGCGGCTCTTGCCGGCCTCGGAGAAGGCACCGGCGGGCATGGTGCCGCCGCCGTTGCGGATCGCCTCGGCGAGCTTCATCGGGCTCAGGCCGGCCGCGGCGAGCTTGCGGTCGTCCGGGGTGACGGAGACCTGGAGGTCGCGCACGCCGTCGACGGTGACCTGGGCGACGCCGTCGATGTCCTCCAGGGCGGGGACGACGGTCCTGTCCAGCTGGTCGGCGAGCGCCTGCTGGTCCTTGTCGGAGGTGACGGCGAGCACGACGGTCGGGATGTCGTCGGTGGAGCCGGCCACCACCTGCGGGTCGACCGCGTCCGGCAGCTGGGCGCGGGCCCGGTTGACGGCCTGCTGGACGTCGGCGACGAGCTGCTTGGTGCCCTCGTCCCCGTAGTCGAAGCTGGCCATGATGACGGCGCTTCCCTCGGAGGCGGTGGACGTGATGCCCTTGATGCCGTCGACGGCCTTGAGGTTGTTCTCCAGCGGCTGGACGACCTGCTTCTCGACCACATCGGGAGAGGCGCCCTGGTAGGGGGCGAGGATCGAGACCATCGGCAGCTCGATCGAGGGGAACAGCTGCTGCTTCAGCTGCGGGATCGCGATCGCCCCGAACACGATCGCGACGATGGACATCAGCCCGATCAGGGCCCTTTGCGCGAGGCTGAATCTCGACAGCCAGGACATGGGGTCTCTCTTCTGTGGCGTACTCGTCGGCAGGCGGGAGCAGCCAAGACCCCGGCCCGGACCCGCTGGATCCGCCCGGAGGTGCCCCCCGTCCCTACGATCTGCCATCAAGCGCCGAAAGTCCTCGACCCCCGGGTCCAATTCCTTATCCCGCGCATACTCCGTCTGGAGTACGAGCTCACTCCACCCGCGGGCGTACGAGACCGGACTCGTAGGCCGTGACCACCAGCTGGGCCCGGTCGCGGGCGCCCAGCTTGGCCATCGTCCGGTTGACATGCGTCTTCACGGTGAGCGGGCTGACGTCGAGCCGCTCGGCGATCTCGTCGTTCGACAGGCCGCCCGCGACGAGGACGAGGACCTCGCGCTCCCTGGCGGTGAGCGCGGCGAGCCGCTCGGTGCGGGCGTCGCCCGCCGCGTCCGCGGGGTCGGCGCCGGGGCCCTGGGCGAGGAAGGAGGCGATCAGGCCCTTGGTGGCGGCCGGCGAGAGCAGCGCCTCCCCGGCGTGGGCGATGCGGATCGCGCCGAGGAGCTCCTCGGGCTCGGCGCCCTTGCCGAGGAAGCCGGAGGCGCCGGCGCGCAGCGACTGCACGACGTACTCGTCGACCTCGAAGGTGGTCAGCATGACGATCCGTACGTCGGCGAGCTCGGGGTCCGCCGTGATCATCCGGGTGGCGGCGAGGCCGTCCGTGCCCGGCATGCGGATGTCCATCAGGACGACGTCGGGCCGGGTGGACCGGGCCAGCGCGACCGCGCCGTCGCCGTCGGGCGCCTCCCCGACCACCTCCATGTCGGGCTCGGAGTCCACCAGGACCTTGAAGGCGCTGCGCAGCAGGGCCTGGTCGTCGGCGAGCAGTACGCGGATGGTCATGCGCGGTCCTCCCCCGTGCGGGACGTCACCGGCAGTATGGCCTGGACGCGGAAGCCCCCGCCGTAGCGGGGGGCGGCGGTGAGGGTGCCGCCGAGCGCGCCGACCCGCTCCCGCATGCCGAGCAGTCCGTGGCCGCCGACCGGGGGCTGCTCGGCGGCCGGGGGCGGGACGGCGGGGGGCGTGCCGTTGTCGAGGACGGTGATCTCGACCGTACGGCCCACCTTGACGACGCTCACCTCGGCCTTCGCGTCCGAGCCCGCGTGCTTGCGGACGTTGGTCAGGGCCTCCTGCACGATCCGGTACGCGGCCAGGTCGACGGTCGCGGGCAGCGTCAGGCCCTCGTCGGCGCGGGCCAGGGCGACGGGGAGACCGGCCTTGCGGAAGCTGTCGAGCAGCCCGTCGAGGACCGCGAGGCCCGGCGCGGGCTCGGTGGGGGCCTCCGGGTCGCCGGACTGACGCAGCAGGCCGACGGTGGCGCGCAGCTCGTCCAGGGCGGAGCGGCTGGCCTCGCGGACGTGCGCGAGGGCCTCCTTGGCCTGGTCGGGGCGCTTGTCCATGACGTGGGCGGCGACGCCGGCCTGCACGTTCACCAGGGCGATGTGATGGGCGACGACGTCGTGGAGGTCGCGGGCGATCCGCAGCCGCTCCTCGGCGACCCGGCGGCCCGCCTCCTCCTCGCGGGTGCGCTCGGCCCGCTCGGCGCGCTCCGTCATCGCGTCGATGAAGGCCCGGCGGCTGCGGACCGCGTCCCCGGCGGCCGCCGCCATCCCGGTCCAGGCGAAGACACCGAGGTTCTCCTGCGCGTACCAGGGGGTCGGGCCGAAGGCCATGGCGGCGACCGTGAGCACCGCCATCGTGGCGAGGCCGACCCGCCAGGTGGTGGGGCGGTCGGTGCGGGCGGCGACCGTGTAGAGCGCGATGACGGCGCTCATCGCGATCGGGGCGGGCCGGTTGTCGTCGATGAGCTCGAACAGGGTGATCGTGACGGTGAACGCGAGCACCGCGAAGGGCTTGCGCCGGCGGCACACCAGCGCGGCGGCCCCCGCGATCATGACGACCACGCCCAAGGCGCTGGGCGCCTTGTCCCCGAAGGTCGGCCCGTCCGGGCTGCCGTGCGGGTCGGTGAACGACCCGGCGACCATCGCGACGAGCGCGCCGACGGCGATCACGGCGTCGAAGGCGAGCGGATGCGCGCGAAACCAGTCACGCGCGCGGACGTAGGGGGTGCCGGTGGCGGGGCCGGGTGGGGTCACGGGGACAACGGTACGACCCGCGCCGGTGCGGGCCGCCGCACCGGGCGGCGGCCCGCAGCCGCTTCAGCCGGGGATCAGGCCGTCGCCGGAGAGCATCTCGCGGACCTCGTCCAGGGTCGCGTCCGGGGACGGGAGGATCAGTTCCGAGGGTTCCAGGGCGTCGTCCGGGAGCGGCTCGCCGAGCCGGCGGACGGCGTCGAGGAGGGCACCGAGCGTGCGCCGGAACCCTTCCTCGTCCCCCGACTCCATCTCCGCGAGCAGCTCGTCGTCGAGCGCGTTCAGCTCGGCGAAGTGGCTGTCGGCCAGCTTCTGCTGGCCCTCCCCCATGATCCGTACGATCATGACGCGTCCTGTCTGTCGCCGAGGCCGAAAGCTACTTCTCGAAGCGCGGGTGGGACTGCTGCTGATCGCGGTCCTGCGGCGCCGCCGCGCCACCGCCCTCGATGGCCTGCTGCTGCGCCGAGGGGCCACCGGCCAGCTCGGCCTTCATGCGCTGGAGCTCCAGCTCGACGTCCGTACCGCCGGAGAGGCGGTCCAGCTCGGCCTGGATGTCGTCCTTGCCCAGGCCCGACTGGTCGTCGAGCGCGCCCGAGGCGAGCAGCTCGTCGATCGCGCCGGCGCGCGCCTGGAGCTGGGCGGTCTTGTCCTCGGCCCGCTGGATCGCGAGGCCGACGTCGCTCATCTCCTCCGAGATGCCGGAGAAGGACTCGGCGATCCGGGTCTGCGCCTGGGCCGCCGTGTAGGTCGCCTTGATGGTCTCCTTCTTGGTGCGGAAGGCGTCCACCTTGGCCTGCAGACGCTGGGCGGCGAGGGTGAGCTTCTCCTCCTCGCCCTGCAGCGTCTGGTGCTGCACCTCCAGGTCGCTGACCTGCTGCTGGAGCGCGGCCCGGCGGGACAGCGCCTCGCGCGCCAGGTCCTCGCGGCCGAGCGCGAGCGCCTTGCGGCCCTGGTCCTCCAGCTTGGCGGACTGGCCCTGCAGCTGGTTCAGCTGCAGTTCGAGCCGCTTGCGGGAGGTGGCGACGTCGGCGACACCCCGCCGCACCTTCTGCAGCAGCTCCAGCTGCTTCTGGTAGGAGTAATCGAGCGTCTCGCGCGGATCCTCGGCCCGGTCAAGGGCCTTGTTCGCCTTCGCGCGGAAGATCATCCCCATACGCTTCATGACACCGCTCATGGGCTTCGCGCGCCCCCTTCTGACGGACTTCGGCTCCAGCTCTCCAACAGGATCCACAGTACGGGCCCTGCTTCCATTACCGCACTGTTCGGAGCGGGATGCGCTCCTCCCCAAGGACGACTGCGCGGGGTGTTCCCTCCCGCGCAGGGAGTAGGTGGATCTCGGGGAGACCCTCTCCGTCCTCGCGTACGTACGCCCCAAGACGCAGTCCGTTAGCGGATCGTTCCCGGCCCGCATGGGGTTCATGCCCGCCACCCCGTACCCTTGGGTTTTGTGTTCCGTAGCCGTTCGAAGGACGAGAAGGCCCCCACCGACAAGGTGACGGCGGACCTCTCCAGCAAGCAGTCCCGCGACCCCGAGGCCCCCAAGGGCCGCCCGACTCCGAAGCGGAGCGAGGCGCAGTCCCAGCGCCGGCGTGCCGCGACGGTGCCGACCGACCGCAAGGAGGCCGCCAAGCGTCAGCGCGAGGCACGCCGCTCGGACCTGGCCCGGCAGCGCGAGGCGCTGGCCAGCGGCGACGAGCGTTACCTGCCCGCCCGCGACAAGGGTCCGGTCCGCCGTTTCGTGCGCGACTTCGTCGACTCGCGGTTCGTGATCGCCGAGTTCTTCCTGCCGATGGCCGTGGTGATCCTCGTGCTGTCGCTGTTCGGCAACGCCAACCGTGCTCTGCAGAACATCTCCCTGCTGCTGTGGCTCGGTGTGATCGTCCTGATCGTCATCGACTCGATCGGCATCTGGATCCGTCTGCGGAAGCAGCTGAACGAGCGCTTCCCGAACGAGCCGAAGCGCGGCGCCATCGCCTACGGCCTGATGCGCACGCTCCAGATGCGCCGACTGCGTCTGCCGAAGCCGCAGGTCAAGCGCGGAGAGCGGCCCTGAGCGCCGACAGCTCGGAGTTCGACGGGCGCGCGTTCGGCGAGGCCACGTCGGAGTCGGGCGGCCCTGTGCTGCCCGTCGTCGCGCACTGGCCCGCCGGTCCCGGCGGGCTGCGCGACACCATCCGGCAGGAGATAGTCGCCCGTCAGCTCGACGAGCAGATAACCAGCCGCTACCCGGTGGGGCAGCGGCTGCGGATCCTCGACGCGGGCATGGGGCAGGGCACCCAGGCCCTGCGCCTCGCCCGCGCCGGACACACCGTGACCGGCCTGGAGGCCGATCCGGACCTCCTGAAGGCGGCCCGTGAGTCGCTGGCGACGGAGCCCGCCGGGATCCGCGAGCGGGTCCGGATGATCGAGGGCGACGGACGCGAGACCGGGGTGCACTTCCTGCCCGGCAGTTTCGACGTGGTCCTCTGCCACGGTGTGCTCATGTACGCGGACGAGCCCGACGCGCTGCTCGCGGGCCTGGCCCGGATGCTGGCCCCCGGCGGCCTGCTGTCCCTGGTCGTGCGGAACGCGGAGGCCCTGTCCATGCGGCCGGGGCTCGCCGGGGACTGGTCGGGCGCGCTCGCGGCCTTCGACTCGGACGTCTACACCGACGACAACGGCGTGAAGGTGCGGGCCGACCGGCTCGACGCGCTCACGGCGACGCTCGCGGGGATCGCGGCGCCGCTGCACGCCTGGTACGGGGTACGGGTCTTCACCGACGACGTGCCGGCCGACGCGGGCCTGCCGGCCGCCGAGGAGCTGGAGCGGCTGCTCGCCGCCGAGGACCGGGCCGGGCGCACGGAGCCGTACCGGCGGATCGCGGCGCTGCTGCACCTGTGCGGGGTACGGGGTTAGGGCCCTGGTCGCGCACCCCTGATCGGGTGCGCCCGCCGGGCCGGGGGCAGGGCGGAATCGGATACTCCGGACATGGACGTCTTCCGTGCCCATGCTCGTGTCCGTGCCCGTCGTGCCCTTCTCCCCCTCGCCGCCGGGGCCTGCGCCGTCGCACTGGTCGGCGGCTGTTCCTCCGCCGGGGGCACGGCCGCACCGGAGCGCTCCACCCAGACGCCGGTGCCGCACGTCTCCAACGAGCTCCAGGACGACTACCAGACCGTCATCAAGAACGTCCTGCCGTCGGTCGTCCAGATCGAGGCGTCGAACAGCCTCGGCTCCGGGGTCGTCTACGACGACAAGGGGCACATCGTCACCAACGCGCACGTGGTCGGCCAGGAGAAGAGCTTCAAGGTCACGGCGGCGACCGGCGGGCAGTCCGTGACGGCACGACTCGTCTCCTCGTACCCCGAGCAGGACCTCGCCGTGCTCAAGCTGGACACCGTGCCGCAGGGGCTGAAGGCCGCGCGGTTCGGCGACTCCGCCGAGGTCGACATGGGGCAGATCGTGCTCGCCATGGGCTCCCCCCTCGGCCTGTCCGGCAGCGTCACCCAGGGCATCGTCTCCGCGACCGGCCGCACGGTCAGCGAGGGGCAGGACGGCGGTGGGACGGGCGCGACCATCGCGAACATGGTCCAGACGTCGGCCGCGATCAACCCGGGCAACAGCGGGGGCGCCCTCGTGAACCTCGACAGCGAGGTCATCGGCATCCCGACGCTCGCCGCGACCGACCCCGAACTCGGCGGCGGCTCGGCGCCCGGCATCGGCTTCGCGATCCCCGCGTCGATGGTGCGGACGGTCGCGGACCAGATCATCAAGAACGGCAAGGTGACGGACTCGGGGCGGGCGGCGCTCAACATCACCGGCCGTACGGTCCTCGACGACAACTACGAGCCGGCGGGCGTCGCGATCGTCGAGGCCCCGGCGGACGGGGCGGCGGGGAAGGCGGGCCTGAAGCCGGGCGACGTGATCACCCGCCTCGGCGAGACCGAGATCACGACGATCACGTCGCTGTCGGAGGCGCTGGCGGCGATGCAGCCGGGGGACGAGGTGACGGTGGAGTACGTCCAGAACGGCACACCCCACAAGACCCAGGTCACGCTGGGCGAGCTGTAGGAGCGGGGCGCGGGGGGGGGGGGGGGCCCCGGGGCCCCCCCCCCCCCCCCCCCCCCCGCCCGCCCCCCCCCCCCCCCCCCCCCCCCCCCCCCCAACACCCCCCCCCCCCCCCCCCGCCCCCCCCCCCCCCCCCCCCCCCCCCCCCACCCCCCCCCCCCCCCGCGCGGGGGCC